>CACYTU010000006.1 GCA_902777355.1 uncultured Lachnospiraceae bacterium
CGACTCGCATATCGCGCTGCCAGCTTCGCTTCGCAGCTGCTTCTATGCTCGTCCGTGTTTGGCTGTCAAATGTCATCGCAGTGTCCCGGGCAAGCCCGGACACTGTGATGCCGCTTGACAGCTTGTTTTTCAGAAATCAAACTTATCCAGGAACCATGCGTCAAGCTGGTCGATCGGGACGCGGACCTGCTCCATGCTGTCGCGCATGCGGATGGTGACGGCCTTGTCCTCAGCGGACTCAAAATCGTAAGTCAGGCAGAAAGGAGTACCGATCTCGTCCTGTCTGCGATAGCGCTTGCCGATGTTGCCGCGGTCGTCGAATTCGCAGTTGTAATGTCTGCTGAGCTTCTTATAAATCTCGAAAGCATCCTCGGAAAGCTTCTTGGAAAGGGGAAGGACACCGATCTTGACGGGTGCCAGCGCGGGATGGAAGCGCATGACGGTGCGCTTGTCGCCGCCCTCGAGCTCCTCTTCGTCATAGGCCGCGCAAAGGAAGGCCAGAGTGACGCGGTCCGCGCCCAGTGAAGGCTCGACAACGTAAGGGATGTAGCGGGTCTTCTTCTGGTCATCGAAATAGGTCAGGTCCTCGCCGGAGGTGTTCTGGTGCTGGGTCAGGTCATAGTCGGTCCTGTCCGCGATGCCCCACAGCTCGCCCCATCCGAAGGGGAACAGGAACTCAATATCTGTGGTCGCCTTGGAGTAGAAGGAGAGCTCCTCGGGGTCGTGGTCGCGCATGCGGGTCTCTTCAGGCTTGAGGCCGAGGGTCATCAGCCAGTTCCAGCAGAAATCCTTCCAGTATTTGAACCACTCGAGCATTGCGGAAGGACTTGCCGATCTGGCAGATGCCGAAGGGGATCTTCTTCCTGGATGTTCTCTGGACATTTTTGAAATTGACAAAAATACCCTGAGCAGTCTCGGGACGCAGATAGACGGTCGCGCTGGAGTCCTCGGTGACACCCTGGAAGGTCTTGAACATCAGGTTGAACTGACGGATATCGGTCCAGTGGAACTTGCCGCAGGTGGGGCAGGCGACACTGAACTTGTTGATGAAGCTCATCATCTCATCTGCTGTCCAGCCGTCGACACTGCCGTCCAGAGTCATCTCCTTTTCAGCCGCGTAGCTCTCGATCAGCTGGTCGGCGCGGAAACGGGCGCCGCAGGCCTTGCAGTCCATGAGCGGGTCGGAAAAGCTTGCCAGATGTCCGCTGGCGATCCAGGTCTTGGGATTCATGAGGATGGCGCAGTCTACGCCCACGTTCTCGGGGGTCTCGGTGACAAACTTCTGCCACCAGGCCTTCTTGACGTTGTTCTTGAGCTCAACGCCCAGATTTCCGTAATCCCAGGTGTTGGCCAGACCGCCGTAGATCTGGGAACCGGGATAGATGAATCCTCTGTTGTTGCACAGGGCAACGATCTTTTCCATTGTCTTTTCCATACTCGCTGTAACTCCTTTGCTTTTTTTCTTTCAAATCTCCCGCTCAGATCCTCCCGACAGAAAGATCCGGCGTCAGATGATATGGCAAATATCCTTTGTCGTGATTAAAGAAAAACCACCGAACTATCATTATAGAGCAGAAATATGTGTTTTTCAACAACAAATAATCTCCCGGAAGTCAACCGGAAACAATCGGAAACAATCCGGAAATAACCGGAAATAATCCCGGCGGGATGATCAGGGAGGAAATATCCAGGAACTGTGGTTCCGGAAAAATTTTCCGGAAATAATTGTCCCGGAAAAAAACCGCCCCTCAAATAACTACAGGGTCAGCGCCTTTAGAATATCCAGACTCTCGAAATGGTGGTTGAGGCTTCTTTTCACAGATACTTCCGCGATGTGCTCAAGCTCCACAAGAACGGAATCCTTCACCGCGAAAGTGTAGAGTGTCCTGATCGGGGATGACACGATGTGTTCCACTGCCTGAAGGGCAGACGCCGAAAAGCCATGTTCCTGCGAAGGCGGCAGAAATTCTCCCTCTATCGCCGTAGCCCGGATCTCGAAGACCGCCCTCACCAGGCGCTGCGGAATGCGGTTCGATTCCAAGGCCCGGAAGGACTGGTAGGCCAGAAGGAGCAGGGCCGACTCATCATTATTTTCCCTTGTTACATACTGAAGAAACTCCGCAAAATAGGAGGCGTAGCAGGTCGCCTCCATATCATTTCTGAGTTTTTCAAAAAATGTCTGCAGCTTTGCCTCGACAAGAACGTTGGAATTTCTGCCGGGCCGGATCCTGTAGGTTCCGAAACAGAAAGGAAGGGATACTGCCATCAGCGGGCTTCCCGGGCGGCGGGCGCCGCGGGCGAAGCAGGCGATCTTCCCCCTCTCCCTTGTCAGCAGGACGACCCTGCGGTCATATTCTCCGGCCGGCGTGCTCGCGAGGACAAGCGCCGTCAGATCTGTAAGGTCGTCATTCATAGCCTGCACACTTCCTCTTTAAAATACCTGTGCCAATAATCCCGCGTTTTGCAAACATTTATGATTAAATCTGCGCGCTGCTACGCTCTTAAGAGCTCTCGCAAACCACGCAGTGGTTTGTTATCGCCCAACACATTCACAAACATGTATAATCAGAGCTTCCTGTCGTCGTAGCCGAATGATCTCATCTGGGTGTCATCATCCTTCCAGTCGCGGCGGACCTTGACCCAGAGCTTGAGGTTAACCTGGCACTGCAGCATATTCTCGATGTCCTTGCGAGCGTCCATGCCGATTTTGCGGAGCATTTCCCCGCCCTTGCCGATCACGATGCGCTTGTGGCCTTCTCTCTCACAGATAATGGAGGCGTCGATATCGCAGATGTCTCCCTTGCCCTTGCGGGAGCGCATCTTCATGGACTCGATCGTCACGGCGATGCCGTGGGGCACCTCCTCCTGCAAAAGACGCAGGGCCTTCTCCCGGACGATTTCCCCGGCAATTTCCCGCTCGGTCTGCGTCGTCACCATGTCCTCGTCGTAGAAGGGCTGACCAACCGGCATCAGATCGAAGATGTCCTTCATCAGCCGGTCCACCCCGTCGCCTGTGCGGGCACTCACCGGAATGATCTCGTGGAAGACGCCCAGTCGGGCATACTCATCGATGACGGGAAGGATCTCGGCTTTTTTGACCTTGTCGATCTTGTTGATCACGACGATGACAGGAGTTTTGACTTCTTTCAGGAGTTCAATGATCAGCTTGTCCTCCTCTGAAATCTTCTGGCGCGGCTCGACCAGCCACAGGATCACATCCACTTCCTTCAGTGTTCCCTTTGCCGCCTTGACCATATAGGTGCCCAGCTTTGTGCGGCTCTGGTGGATACCGGGAGTGTCCAGAAAAACGATCTGTCCTTCCTCACCGGTGTAGATCGTGCGGATTCTGGTGCGTGTCGTCTGGGGCTTATAGGAAGTGATGGCGATCTTCTGCCCGATCATGCGGTTCATGAGGGTCGATTTGCCGACGTTGGGCCGGCCGATAATCGTGGCGAAACCGGCTTTTTTGAGTACAGGGGCGGAAGGCTCCTGCTCCCCGGCACCCGGTTCCGGTCCCCGGTCTGCAGCCGATTCCGTTTCCTGGCCTGCTGCCTGTTCCGGTTCCCGGTCTGCTGCCTGTCCTTCTTGCCGGCATGCGGCCTGTTCATTTTCCTGACCGGCAGCGGCTTCTGTCTCTTCAGCAGACCTCTGAAGCAGGTCTTTCTCTATGTTTTCAGTCATTTTCACCTCCATATCGAGGGGATGTGCATAATCACTTTTTTACCCTCGAAAGATTGTATTCTTCATCCAGTGCCCGTTGCAGTCACACGAGCTTGCGGATCGTGCCGAAAAGGTCGGAGTTCTCACGGATCTTGGAGTCGCTTCCGACAACACAGAGGCAGGCATCCGCCATGATCGCGTCAAGATAGGCCGACATGCCCCGGATGTCCTCGCAGGTCGCGTCAAGGACCTGGTCCCGCTCCTTCTGAAGCTTTTCCTCTGTCAGTCCGGACAGATAGGATGAAAGAGAATATCTGCCGTAGACATAGGGAGTCATGGGCTGGTCAAGAGCACTCACTGCTCCGATGATATACTTGGTCATAGTGCGCTCATCCGCTTGGAAATCTCTCAGGAAAGCAGCGGTCTCTTCAAAAGTCTGTATGGTGCGGCGCAGGTGCGGATCTCTGTAGGAGACAAGGAAGCCGTATCCGTCCCTGTTCATACTGCTCATACAGCCGTAGGCACCGCCCTCTACACGGACTTTGCCCCACAGGTATTCGTATCCAAGCAGCACTCTCAGTACACGGAAAGCGCCGGTCGGCTCCAGGCCTGCTTTCATAAAGTTTCCGGCGCGGCACACATACTGCACCTGACCAGCCGTCGTAAGACCCTCGTTCTTCTTTTCCAGAACCGGATCGAATCTCTCCCCGGGGTTCTGCATGGGGGGATTGAGTTCATCAGCCAGCTGCTGTGAAAGAGTCAGTATCTCCGGTATATCTTCTTCACAGGCTGTGCAGTCAAAGGTCATGTTGTCCGCACGGAAGACGGCCGCAGCCATCTCCTGCAGATCCCGGCAGAGTTTCCGGGCTTCCGCGGGATCCACCATGGCCTTACATATGCTGTCCAGTTTGTCATAAGCTCCCAGTCCGGAGATCAGATCCATAATCGCTGCGGGCAGGGAAATATAGGAAAGGGCTCTCTGGGCAGCGGTCGCGTGGCCAGACGAAGACATTCCCGCCCTCATTCCGGCCCGCTCTTCTTCAAGCACCTCAAGGATGCGCTCCGGCATGTTGTAATTTGTCTTCAGGAGGATCTCCCTGACCAGGTCAAATGCGGCACTAAGATTTTTATGAAGCACCTTGAGAGAGACCTCAAAAGTCAGGCGCCAGCCCTTGTCCTCTTCGGGACTGCCGTACCATTTGTAGCCGGACACGACACAGGAGATCCCTCCAGTGCAGATATTGATCTCATGCCCCAGAGAAGCATAGCTGTACTTTTCGGTGTCCAGAACCTTGAACAGCGTCTTGAAAGCGCCCAGCAGACGGATATATTTTTCCGGCAGATCCCGAATATCGAAGATGAAATTAATATAATCAATATGGTTGGTCGACAGAGGATGTGTGATCACTGTCCTGCCGCCGGTCTCCCTGATATCATTTACCAGCGGAACGGTCTTCCGTGTGAGGTCCTCCCTCGTCAGCATGGGGATCTTGCGGATGTCCTCCTCCGAATCCGGGGTCTGCTGCCATTTCCTCAGAGCTTTAAAATCTTCAACGATCTGTTCCCTCTCTTCCCGGCTGAGCCCCTCCGCGAATTTTTTCATGCGTTCGCGCATCTTTTCGTCCAGACGGTCCGAAAGTCCCTGTTCGGGCTTGAGAACAACGACCGCGCAGTGGGGATTTCCGAGCAGATTCTCTCTGATGATATTTTCAAAGTATCCCTGGTCAGCCTTTTTCCTGAGCTCGTCGAACCAGCCGCCTATGCAGAGACCGACAAAAGGCTTTTTGTCATCATAGAGCCAGGTCTCCAGGGCGCTCAGGCCGTAGATGAGTCCTTTGGAATAAGAGCCGTAATCCGCCTCTCTGTAGCGGAACTCGTAGCGGTTGATCCCCGCCTCGATGGCGCGGCGTTCAAGACCATTCTCTGCCAGTCCGGCCAGCGTGTCCCTGATGACCTTTACAAATTCATCCTTGCGGGCTGGATCAGTGTATTTGGATACGATCGAGTAGCATGGCTGACGGATTCCTGTGTCAAAGGAGGCAAATACATCCTCGCCGAGTCCTCTGTCACGCAGCGCCTTGCGGACGGGGGCACCCTCCGCGTCGCATAGTGCGTAGGTGAGGATCTGAATGGCCATATTCCTGCGGGCGTCCAGGCCGTCAGGAGCCACGCAGACGTTCCAGGACAGGAAGGACTTTCCGGCGGGATCCTCTTCCGGCAGGATCGAATAGGTGCATTCCTTCTCCACAGGTGCTTCAAAGGCATCCTCAGTCCTGATCGCAGAGTCAATCTCCAGGCGGTCAAAATGAGAGAGATAGTTTTCATCGATCCATGTCAGGCGCTCCGCCATATCCATATCTCCGTAGAGGTAGATATAGCTGTTGGACGGGTGATAGTAACGTCTGTGAAAATCCAGATATGCCTCGTATGTCAGATCCGGAATATTGACCGGGTCACCTCCGGACTCATGGGCATAAGTGGTGTGAGGATAGAGGGCGGAATTGATTTCCCTTAAGAGAATATCTTCAGCGTTGGCCAGCGCCCCCTTCATCTCATTGTAAACGACGCCGTTGACCTTGATCTCACTGTCGGCGTCCTCTGCTTCATAATGCCAGCCCTCCTGGCGGAAGATATTCTGTTCTTTATAGATATTGGGATAAAAAACAGCATCCAGATACACATGCATGAGATTCTTAAAATCCCGGTCATTGCAGCTGGCAACCGGATAGACTGTTTTATCCGGATAGGTCATGGCGTTCAGGAAGGTGTTGAGCGAGCCCTTGGCAAGTTCGATGAAAGGATCCTTGATCGGGAACTTCCTGGATCCGCACAGGACGGTGTGCTCGATGATATGCGCGACACCGGTGGAATCCTCCGGGGGTGTGCGGAAGGCAATATAAAACACTTTATTTGTGTCCTTTTTCGGCAGCAGGGCAATACGGGCCCCGGTCTTTTTATGACGCAGCAGCCAGCTGTCGCTGTCGATATCGGGAAGAAACTCATGCGAAACCACCTCGTAAGCCGAAAGATTCTCAATCCCTTCCGCGGCATTTACAGAAACACTCTTTTCATGTACAGATTCCATATATTCTCTTCTTTTCCTTTCTGACGGACGTTCTGACAGATATTTAAAGAGATGTGTAAATAAATATCTGCATAAATGTTCGATTAATGTTCAAAAATATCTGCAACTATATATTCAAAAGGATGTTCAAATGGATATTCAAATGAATTATCAAATGAAAGCGCGGGCTCATAGTGCCCTGAATAAAGAAAAAGATCCTGAGGCTGTCCGGGCATGCCGACAAGTCCCGAAACCCTGATCTGTCTTTAACCTCAATATCTTGTTATAACATCTAAATAAATATTTGTAAATCAGAATGCCCTGACATGCCTTTATCCCACTGCATTAGCGGTACAGTTCAGGCCATGCTGAAAACAATACGCCTTTTGTGCATCACTGTTTCGGCGGGACGCTCCCGCCCTGTAAAAAATGGTCAAAAAAGGTGAGTCGGAAAGGATCCGGCTCACCTCTATGGTCACCTCTATAAGGTCGTCTCTATGGTCGTCTCTACGGTCGTAAGGAATGCATCGTTTTGATCGAGATCCGTCATGCCGCCTTGATCAACGGCAGAAGCCGGGGATGCGGCAGGACCGCTGTCCCTTATCCGGAACCCGGTACTTATTCCTCAGCTCCCTCTTCCTCTGCTTCCTCAGCAGGAGCTTCCTCAGACTCTTCTTCCTCAGCAGGAGCTTCTTCTTCAACGTCTTCTTCGGTCTCTTCAAAGTCGTCATCATCGTCTTCAAAGTAATCGAAGTCATCGTCAAAATCATCATCGTCATAGTCATCATAATAATCAGGTGTCAGGAAACGATACACACCATAGGCAATAAGAGCCACGATGACCACTCCGCCGATCAGAGCCAGGCACCAGACCAGCTTGTTCTCAGACTCCTTGTTTTTAGCTTTGACGGCGTCGATCAGTTCCTGAAATTTCGCTTTGGTCACATCAATATACATCGTTCGCTCCTCCTGTTTCTTTCCTTGCAATTACTCTGCAGAAAATCTGCATGGGCATATGTCTAATCACTATTACTATAACACTTGCTGATGTCTATTTCCACTAAAAAATGAAATGATATCAGACCTGAAAGTATTCCGGAAGTAATTCCTGAAGTATACGATGGAGGGGATCCGATCATCACAGATGTGATTGCTGTCCAGTCATCTTTCCCAACAGTTTCTGAAGTTTTCCTGAACGCCCGCCGGATTTTTCCTCCCTGGCACATCTTCCTTCAAAGTTTCTGAAGTTTTGCAAACCCTGCATACATGATTTTCTGGCCGCAGTCGTCAAACAGTACGGTAACTTTATAATCCCTGGGTGTCTTCTCTATGGCCTTGACGATACCGTCCCCGTATTTGACATGCCGCACCCGGTCGCCATTCGTGTAGTCCGGCTTTCCGGGAGCGTCGTTTCCTTTTTTTGCCCCTGTTGTCTTCCCGGTCCTGCCCGCAGTAGTTCTGGCAATGTAGGGTTTTCTGGCGTCGTCTGTATGAGGCCTGACATTGACGGCTTTGGGCCGTCTGTCCTGCCTGCCCGCGGATAAGGAGGAAGAAGCTTCTGCCCCTTCCCTGGCCTGACTGCCTGTTCCGTATGTTCCGCCTGCGGACGAAGCCGGATCTGCGTTTCTGCCGGCGGCAGGTGCCTTTTTCCCCAATGGGCTGCCAAATCCGGGAAGTTCCGAGATGTCTTTTCCAAATCCGGGGTTAGTGCCGGTACCAAAAAGTCCTCTTTTGCCGGATTCTGCTGCAGAAGATCTGCCGGCATCAAAGAGTCCGCCCTGACCCGATCCCCCGGCTGATGATCTGCCGGCACCAAAGAGTCCGCTTTTTCCGGATCCTGCTGCAGGAAATCTGCCGCTGCCGCCTCTTCGCACCGAGCCGAAGCCGAAGTCATCTGTATCACCGAAGCTAAAGTCATCTGAACCGCTGAAATCATCGTAGTCTTCGTCGCGGAAACTGTAGCTTCTTCTTCCCCTTCCGGAGCCGCTCTCATCCAGCAGTTGCTCCGGAATCTCGGCCAGAAACCGGCTTATGGGATTATACTGCACTTCCCCCCGCATCATACGGGTCCTTGCACTGGTGAGAGTGAGGTCCTCCATGGCCCGGGTGATACCCACATAGGCCAGGCGCCGCTCCTCTTCGACCGCTTCGCCTGTGTAGTCCTGGAGGGACTGGTAGCTGGGAAAAACGTTGTCCTCCATGCCGGTGATATACACGTGGGGAAACTCAAGTCCCTTGGCGCTGTGCAGTGTCATGAGCAGGACGCGGTTATCCCCCTCCTCGACACTGTCGATGTCCGCGACCAGGGCGACATCCTCGAGAAAGCCGGAAAGAGTGGCTTCAGTATCCTCTTCTTCCATTCGCTGCTCGTAATCCGCCAGCTTGCCGATCAGTTCTTCTATGTTGTTCTCACGGTCATCGGCATCCTCTTCGCCCGAGGCCCGGAGAGCATCGATATAACCCGTTGCTTCGAGAACATGCCTGGCCAGATCAACAAGAGTGTGGGTTAAGCCGTACTCCCTGCACTCCTGGATCATATCCGCAAAGTCCCTGAGTTTGAGCCCTGCTTTTTTGACGCCGGGAATCTGGTCCCCCTTTTCCATCACTGAGAAGAGACTTGTATCTTCCTGCGCTGCGTAGTCTGCGGCACGGCTCAGTGTCGTCGCCCCGATCCCTCTTCTGGGAACATTGATGATCCTGCGGACAGCCAGATCGTCGCGTCCGTTGTCGATGGTCTTGAGATAGGCCAGCACGTCCTTGATCTCTCTTCTGTCATAGAAATTGGTTCCGCCGACCACATTGTAGGGGATCGATCCCAGGACAAACCTTTCCTCCAACAGACGGGACTGGGCATTGGTCCTGTAAAGAACGGCAAAACTGCTGTAGTTCAGTGAGCTGTCCCGGCTGATTTTGGACTTGATATCCTCCGCTACAAAGGAGGCCTCTTCCATGGCAGTCGAAAAGCTCCTGACATGGACCCTGCCCCCCGCCCCGTGATCTGTCCAGAGGGATTTGTCTTTTCTGGTCCGGTTGTTGCGGATCACGGCGTTGGCGGCGTCCAGGATATTCTGGGTCGACCGGTAGTTCTGCTCCAGGCGGACCACCATGGCATCCGGATATACTTTTTCAAAATCGAGGATGTTCCTGATATCGGCACCGCGGAACTTGTAGATAGACTGGTCGTCGTCACCCACGACGCAGAGGTTTTTATGGGCGCCTGCCAGAAGGCGTACCAGTTCGAACTGGGCTCCGTTGGTGTCCTGGTATTCATCCACCATGATATAGCGAAAGCGCTGCTGATACATCTCCAATACTTCGTCGTGGGAGTGGAAAAGCTCCACGGTCAGCATGAGAAGATCGTCAAAATCCAACGCATTATTTTTGCGCAGAAGGCGCTGGTATTCCTCATAGGCCATGCCGATCTGCTTCTTGCGGAAACTGACACCGTCGTTTTCCTCCCGGAACATAAGGGGAGTCAGAAGCTCGTTTTTGGCAGCGGAAATACAGGAGAGGATCTCCCTCTCCCTCAGGTCTTTTGTGTTGATGCGGAGAGTCTTGCAGGCCTCCTTCATCAGTGTCTTCTGATCATCGGTATCATAGATCGCGAAAGCAGGCTCATAGCCCAGCAGATCAATGTGGCGCCTCAGAATGCGGACGCACATGGAATGGAAAGTGGAGATCCAGACTCCGTGGGAATTTCCTCCCAGGATCTTATCCACCCGCTCCCGCATCTCACCGGCAGCCTTGTTGGTAAAGGTGATCGCGAGAATATTCCAGGGATTCACCTCGCACTCGTCGATCAGATATGCGATGCGGTGCGTGATCACACGTGTCTTTCCGCTGCCGGCACCCGCCAGGATCAGGACAGGTCCCTCCGTCTGGAAGCAGGCTTTCTGCTGCTCCCGGTTCAATGTTTCATATATGGACATAAATGGTTTCTTTCTCCATTTCAATGATTCGTTATTCATGTCACGCAGCCATTGACGCTTTATCTTTTAAAATATGCGGCACGCAGACATGGATGCACTTTCTTTTGTATGTGCGGTAAACCACCTAAGGATTCTCTTTCTTTTTATGATATGCGGTAAACCGCCATGAAACAGGAGCTGGTGATCACCGCTGTAAAGTCCGGCTCAGTAAAGATCCGAATCCAGGATTTTTTCGATCAGGAGCTTTCGCACATAGACCTCGGCGCTGAGGCGGCAGATCAGAGAGAACCGCTGCAGCAAGGCACGGTCCTCTTCCGGAATATCGCCGAATTGGCCGGAAGCCAGTTCGATCTGCTCCGTAATCTCCCGATGGATCTTGGGCAGCATCTCTTCGATATCATTCCTGATGCGGTCATAGATTTCCGAGAGCTGCAGGGCATGAGGCGCTCCGGCTTTGTCCTGCATCTCTTTCATTTCACTCTGAGTAAGTCTCTGTTCACCGGCTGTTCGTCTTTTTTCAGAGGACTCCCTTCTCTTTTCGCCTGTGTCACGCCTTTTATCAGAAGCCTCTCTTTTTTTGTCCGCAAGCGCTTCCGGCGCGCTGTACTCTATGACAGGCGTGGTGATCGATTTTATGTCACTGATGGAAAGAAAGCTCTTCATGTAATAGATCATGATCAGCAGCATCATATGGTCACGGCTGTATTTCTTTTTCACAGGCGGATGCAGGACCTTGTTCTTGACATAATTGTTGATCATGGTCTTGGTCAGAAATTTGTCTCCCTCAGGATCACGGGAAATCGGACGCAGATTGTCCTGCAGGAAGGTCGTGACCTGATCCATGTAGAGATCGATCCCCGGGATATCCACCGCGCGGATATTGGGAAAGTTCTCGAAAATCTCTTCCAGAATTCTTTCTGTTTCACCTTTTCTGGTACTCATGGGGAATGTCCTCCCTCCGTATTATCCGGTCCTGAATCGACTCAGATCTGTCATCGTGAATCATTCCATCGCGCAGCCTGTCACCTCGCCGGACCCTGTATCAGCCTGCCGCCTCTTTCTCTTCGGCGGCGGTCTTTTTCATTTCTATGGCGTTTTCCAGAGCTGCGGAAGAAATCTCTCCCGCGCCCAGGAGTCTGGCCAGTTCCCGGTCGCTCTCACCTGGCTGCAGTCTGCGTATGTGGGTAGCCGTGCTGTCATCACCTGCCTCTTTGGCGATCAGGTAATGGCTGTCCTGCATGGCAGCAATCTGGGGAAGATGCGTGATGCAGAGGATCTGATGGTCCTTTGCCAGCCTTCCCATTCGGCCGGAAACCTTCCAGGCAGTCTGTCCGCTGATGCCGGTGTCGATCTCGTCGAAAATAAAGGTGTATATGTCATCCTTGCCGGCAAAGACCGTCTTGAGCGCCAGCATGATCCTGGAGAGTTCGCCGCCGCTCGCGACCTGTTCAAGGGGACGCAGCGGTTCTCCGGGATTCATGGAGATATGCATGGAGACATGGTCCCAGCCGTCAGGTCCGGGATGGTCCCTGTCGGGCTCCACTTTGATGGCGAACTCCACTCTGAGGAAATTGAGCTCAAGGAGGGCAGCCTTCATACCGGAAGCAAATTCCTCCGCCGCCTTCAGTCTCTCCACGGTCAGCTTGTCACAGGCCTCTTCCAGCATTTGGCGTTCACGGGCGATCTGTGAGGAAAGGGCTGATCTCCTGGCTTCATATGCCTGAAGGAAATCGATCCGGTCCCGCCGCTTTTGCAGCGCCTCCATAATCTCCTCAAATGTCCTTCCGTACTTATCCTGGCAGCGGCGGATTACATCGAGACGGTCCTCGATCTCATTGAGTCTTGCCGGATTGAAAGACAGACCTTCGACATAGTCTGACAGACTGCGGTTAAAATCAGAGAGAAGATCGTCTATTTCCGACAGCTGCCCGTAAATGGAGTCCAGGTTCTCATCGATTCCGGCGACCTGAGAGAGATCCCTGCAGGCCCGTCCGATCATTTCCGCGGCCCCGCCCTCGGCGGTCAGCCGGTATGCTTCCGAAGCCGATTCGCTGATCTTGCGGAAACTTCCCAGTATCCTCTGCTCTCGCTCCAGTTCTTCCTCCTCTCCTTCCCTGAGGGCAGCCGCTTCGATCTCGTCGGCCTCGTAGGTGAGAAGGTCCATCTCCCGCAGACGGGCAGATTCATCCATATCGTCCTTTTTCCATTCATCGGAAAGGGTTTTCCATCTCCGGTAACTTTCGGCAGCCTGTGATAAAAGCGGGGTGATCTCATCCCCGCCGTACTCATCCAGCGTCTTTCTCTGGGCTTCTCTGCGCAGAAGCCGCTGATTTTCCCGCTGCCCGTATATATCGATCAGAAGCTCTCCCGCCTCCCTGAGCTGCTTTAAAGTCACAGTCTCTCCGCAGATCGAGCAGATGCTGCGGTTGGGGAGAATCTTTCTCTTGATCAGAATGATGCCGTCCTCTTCAGGTTCAAGGCCGAGTTCTTCTATCTTTTTCAGTTGGCCCGCGTTGTCCGCCCGGAAAGTCAGCTCGATCAGAGCATATTCTGATCCGGTTCTGATAATGCTCTTGTCGGCGCGGGCACCGAGTCCGAGATTGATCGATCCGATGATGATCGATTTTCCTGCACCGGTCTCTCCGGTCAGGATGTTCAGGCCATCGGTAAACATGACCTCTTCTTCTTCGATAAGAGCCAGATTTTTCACATGAAGGCTCAGCAGCATATTTCCCTCCCTAAGAAAATAGAAAGTCCGGACTCTCCCGCCCCCTCGCGGCATTTTCTATAATACCGGAAGAATACTCCCGGGGAGGCAGGATCCGTTTTTGTAAAACCGTTCGAAATGTTCCGGCAAAATCTTCGACTGCCCTATGCGGGTTTCTTTAGCCGCCCCACAAATCGGTACGGAGCCTGACGCGGGCTTCTTCAGCTGCCTCATTGGTCTTCAGGACAGCCATGATCGTATCGTCGCCGGCAATGCATCCTACAATGCCTGCCACAGACATGCTGTCGATGGCAGCGGCAGCTGCCATAGCCATCCCGGCCTCGGTCTTGATCACGAGGATATTCTGCGCGCTGTCGATGCTCCTCACGGAGTCCCTCAGGACGCGCAGCAGCCTGTTCTGTTCCAGATTCCCCTGAGGCATAGGTACCGCATAAATATTTTTGCCGTCAGATGTCTGTCTTTTCAGGAGCCGGAGTTTGCGGATATCCCGGGAGACTGTCGCCTGGGTCACTTCAAATCCCCTTTTCCGCAGTTCTCCCTGCAGTTCCTCCTGTGTAAATATTTCGTTGTTCTGTACGATCTCTATGATCGCCTCACGCCTTTTATTTTTCATAATTCAATCCCATGGCTGTGTGCCGCAACTATGTATTGGTCTTAAATGGAATAGAATTTCCTGTGCAGTGTCTGCAGAAAGCTCTGCTTTCTGATCCGGATCAGACGCGTGGTTCCCACTGAGCTGGAAATATTGATCCTGTCCCCGCTCTTGAGGGAAACCCCTGATCCCCCGTCAAAAAAGCACTCGGCCGACAATTCCTTCCCGTTGCGTGGAGGAAGCATTTCAATCACAATTTTGTCACTGGACGAGAGAATAATACTCCTGTTGTTCAGTGTGTGCGGACTGATCGGAGTCATCAGAATCAGTCTGGCTTTGGGCTCCACAATGGGGCCGCCGGCAGACATATTGTAAGCCGTGGAACCTGTCGCTGTCGAGATGATCACGCCGTCCGCATTGTAGCGGTTGAGGAACTGTCCGTCCACGTAGACGTTGAACTGAAGAATCTGGAGACCTGAACCGCGTGTGACAACGATATCATTGAGAGCATGTCCATAGGTTTCCGGATACATATAGAGATCGGGACCGCTCACGCTGCCGTCCAGCATCATCCTGCTCTCGATCTCATAGCTTCCTTCCAGAACACACAGAAGGGCCTCTTTCCAGCTGTTACTGTCGATTTCGGCAAGATAGCCCAGATTTCCCAGGTTGATCCCCAGAATAGGAGTTCCTGTTCCCGCACAGATATGGGCCGCTTCGAGGACCGTCCCGTCTCCGCCCAGAACAAGCAGGCAGTCCGCGCTGATCCTGAGCTGCTCCCGGACTCCTCTTCTCTCTTCTTCCGTATAGAGGACCTGGCAGATTTTTCCGCGCTCCTGGAGAAAAGCACAGACTTTTTCAGAAAACTGATGGTCTTTGTCCTTTGCCCTGTTGGCAAGGATAAAAAAACGTTCAATACTCATAGTTGTGATTATGATCTCCGTTCACAGACTCAATTGTAAGAAGCCGCGAGCTGTTATGCGCGTACCGCGTTCTCACAGCGTCTCATGGGATCTGCGGACAATCTCCCGGATCTCTTCCCTTGTTTCATCCCGTATTTTATCCCGGTCCGGAATGGTTTCCTGCCGGTCTTTTGCGGAAGGATGTTCCTGGTCCCTGTCCCCGCCGGCATCCTCGTGGTTCCGGCGCAGATACATCAGGTATTCGATATTGCCCTCCGGTCCCCGGATCGGCGACCAGGTGAGTCCCTCCACTGAAAAACCTGTGTCCCGTGCAATGCCCAGGCAGGTCTCGATGACTTCTTCATGCACCCTGGGGTCTCTCACGACTCCCTTTTTCCCCACCTTTTCCCTGCCGGCCTCAAACTGGGGTTTGATCAGACACACCATTTCCCCGCCTTCGGGCAGAATGGCCGCGGCGGGAGGCAGGATGCGGGACAGCGATATAAAAGAGACATCCACACTGGCGAAATCAGGCATTGCCTGAGGATCCAGATCCGCAGCAGTGACATAGCGGAAATTGGTCTTTTCCATACATACCACTCTGGGGTCTTCCCTCAGTTTCCAGTCCAGCTGGCCGTATCCGACGTCTATGGCATAGACTTTGGCCGCCCCGTTCTGCAGCATGCAGTCCGTGAACCCTCCTGTCGAGGCACCGATATCCATACAGACTCTGCCCCTGAGGTCGATCGGGAAGCACTCCATGGCCTTCTCAAGCTTAAGTCCCCCGCGGCTGACATATTTCAGGCCCTGTCCGCGGACTTCTATCACGGCCTCGTCCGAAAAGGACGAGCCCGCCTTGTCTTCTTTCTGATTGTTTACATAGACGATCCCGGCCATAATAATGGCCTTTGCCTTCTCTCTGGAGGGGGCCAGCCCCCGCTCTGTCAACAGGACATCAAGCCTTTTCTTCATATCTTCAGCTCCACGGATGTCTGACCGTCTCACAAGGGGCTGCGTCAGCACGTCCTTTCACTTCCGGGCAGCATGCCCGCCTTTTTTCATTGGGGTTTCCGTCCCGGTTACGCTCTTATTTTCTCCTGGATACCAGCCGCAAAATCAGTTCCCTCAGAAATCCGTCCCTGACTGACAGCTTATCAAATTCCTCAAGTGCCCGGCTGCTCAGTTCCTGTACCCTGCGCGAAGCCCTATCCAGACCGTACAGGGTCACGTAAGTGGTTTTGCCTTCTTCTTCGTCGCTTCCGACAGGCTTTCCGAGTTCGGCGCTGTCGCCGATCACATCCAGGATATCATCCTGGATCTGGAATGCCAGACCCGTGTAGAGGGCAATCTGTTCAAGGCGGCGGATATCTTCTTCGGGGGCGCCGGCAAGAATGGCGCCGATCTCAAATCCGCTGTCGATCAGGCAGGCTGTCTTGTGGCTGTGGATGTACTGCAGCATGTCACCGGTGACTTCTTCCTGCCTGTTTTCCGCTTCCAGGTCTGCGCACTGGCCGCCCACCATTCCGTAAATTCCCGCGTTCTTCGCCAGAATCTTCAGAGATCTGATGACAGCAGCGGTTTCCGCAGTAGTCCGGGCAGCTGAAAAAGCGCAGACAGCCGTTTCATAGGCAAAGTTCAGAAGGGCATCGCCCGCAAGGACGGCCATCCCTTCTCCGAATACGATGTGGGTGGTCTTCCTGCCCCGCCTGTAGTCATCATCATCCATGGCAGGCAGGTCATCGTGTACGAGAGAGTAATTGTGGATCATCTCCAGGGCTGCCATAAAGGGCTCCGCGAGCTCCCGTCTTCCTCCGTACATGTCGCAGATCCTTGCGATCAGAAGAGGCCTGAGGCGCTTTCCTCCAGCCATGGCACTGTACTGCATGGCTTCGGCGACAAGAGAAGCGTACTGCTCCCCCTCAGGCATGTTCCGCGGATCCGGAAGATACTTTTTCAGCACAGACTCACATTCCGCCACAAGAGCATCCATAATTTCTGTAAAAGTTTTTTCATTCTCCATGATCTATCCCCCCGGATCTGTTTATGATTCATTCAACCGGATCTGTAACCGGATCTGTATGTGTGCAGCAGCTGTCACATGCGGTCTTCTCCCGATATTCCGCCCTCTCCGCGAAGTATGCGGACTTTTTTCTCAACCCGGTCGATCCTGTCATTG
This sequence comes from uncultured Lachnospiraceae bacterium, assembly GCA_902777355.1. GTDB lineage: Bacteria > Bacillota > Clostridia > Lachnospirales > Lachnospiraceae > CAG-791. The sequence goes on from CACYTU010000006.1 coordinate 17,052, forward strand.
CAGTATCTCACCAGACGGATCCCCTTCTCATAGCAGGCAAAAGACTCCTCCAGGGATATTCCGTCTGTTTCCATCCGCTTAATGAGCAGTTCGAGCTGGGCAAAAGCTTCCTCCACGGAGAGCTCAGGATCAATCCCGAAATCATCTGATCCCTGCTCAAAATCATGCAGCTGAACATTGGATCCCCGCTCAGAATCATCCGCCGGGCCGCCCGCTCCCTGTTCAGGATTATATACCTGATCGCCGGTTCCGGTAACAGTCTCGACGGAAAAGTCTTCTTCAGAGAATGCTTTGCGGCTCAGATCCAGGCTCTGCTCTGCATCAGCCCCGTCAATATCCCCGAATCCTTCCCTTCCGGCAAGAGGGCTGTTATATCTGTTCTCAGAATCCTTCATTTCTTTCCTCCATCAATCCGGAATCACTTGGCGGGCCTGCGCTTCGATCAGGCCGTCCCTTAACCGCACGCGAAGGGAATCTCCCTCCCTGACATCCGTCACCGAGCGCACCGCCTTTCCGTCCCGGTCTGACACAAACCCGTAACCACCCGAAAGTCTTGCCAGGGGAGACAGATGGGCCAGGGATCCCGCCGACAGTTCCAGCCTGTGGCGGCTCTGTGCCATGGCATTGTCCATGAGGCCATCCAGAAGACCGGTGACATCTGCCCGTCTTTTGGCCTGACCTATGGCTTCCCGGATCAGATAATCCATCTTCTCGTATTTCTGCAGCCCCGTCCGGGCATTCCCGGCCTTTGCCTGCATCAGCTGGTCCAGCCTTGTCCAGGCCCTGTCAGCTGTCATCCGCTGATTTCTGATGACCGCGTCCGGGGACAGATGGTGCAGTTCTCTTCCCAGCCGCATAAGTTCGGTCTGACGTTGGGAAACAGCCTTTTGCATAGCGTCATCCAGGCTCTTTTTGAAGCTGTCCACATCGTTCAGATAGCGATTGAGGTCATAGACCGCCAGTTCGGCAGCGGCAGAGGGCGTCGGCGCCCTGAGGTCGGCTACAAAGTCCGTGATGACGACATCCGTCTCATGGCCCACTGCCGATATGACAGGAGTGGAACAATCGAAAACTGCCTGGGCAACTTTCTCCTCATTAAAAGCCCACAGATCCTCCAGGGAGCCTCCTCCCCTTCCGATGATGATCACATCGACGCCGATTTCATCCAGCGTCCGGATTCCGCGGACAATACTGTCGGGAGCCGCATCTCCCTGTACGATCGCCGGATAGAGGATGATGCTGATATAAGGATTCCTTCTCTTTGAAATCTGAACGATGTCCCGCACCGCTGCTCCCGTAGAAGCTGTCACCACACCCAGTGTTCTGATATAGCGGGGAAGGGGGCGCTTGTAGCTCTCATCAAACATGCCCTGCTCCAGCAGCTTTTTTTTGAGCATCTCAAAACGCTCAGCCAGTTCCCCCACACCGTCTCTGACGATGTGAGAGGCATACAGCTGATAGCTTCCCGCCCTCTCATACACCTCGATCGAGCCTGCCGCGACCACCTGGTCGCCATTCTGCATAGGAAAAGAAAGCCCCCTTCGACGGCCTGCGAACATAACGCAGGACAACGTCCCGGAGGCATCCTTCAGCGTAAAATAAATATGACCCGAAGCATGATATTTGCAATTGCTCACTTCTCCGCGGACCTGCACATTCCTAAGCAGATAATCCTCCGAGAACATCCGGCGGATATACGCATTGATCCTGGAGACAGAAAATACATTTCGCATAAGCCCTGCCGTTCGATCTGTCAATCCCTCTGTCCCGGCCTGAAAACAGTACGGATCCTGTCAGGCTGCGGACTCCTTTTTCTACAGGGAAGCTGCTTACCGGGGAACAAATGCCGCGAGTACTCCGTTTACAAACTGACCCGCGCCGTCCTGCCCGTATTTTTTGGCAATATCGACAGCGTCATTGATCACGACTCCTACCGGAGCTGCGGGATTGGTCTGCAGCTCATAGACGGTCATTCTGATCACGGCAAGTTCAACCTTTCCGATACGCTCCGGCTTCCAGTTTTTCAGCCTCGATGCGATCTGGGAGTCGATCTCAGGCATGCGGTCCAGGATTGCACACAGTCTCTCCTCGATCTTTCCCCGGTCCTCTACGGAGACCGTCATGTCGCCCGCGTCAAAATAAAAGGGGAGCTGCTCAAGGAGTTCCTCTCTCGTATTAAATTCTGCCCTGAAAAGGAGCTTGAAAACCTGTTCCTTAAATGCCCTTTGTTTCATAATCACCTGTCAACAATACAAATACTGCCGCGCTGTTTAAGTATTTCGCAGCATTCAGTCCGGAATTGAGATACCGGAAATATGAATATTTACATCGATCACGACAAGACCCGTCATCTCTTCGATCGCGTTCTTGACACGCTTCTGTACCCGGCTGCTGGTGGCCGGAATATTGTAGCCGTACTCAACAATAACAGAGAGGTCCGCTTTGACTCCCTCTCTGGTCACATCCACCTTAACGCTCTTGGCGATTTTCTTCATGCCGCCCTTGCTGATCATCTCGCGGGTGACATCTCCGGGCATGCAGGCCACGCCCTCAACATCCAGAGCTGCGAACGCGGCGATCATCGCTACGACATCGTCCGCGATCCTGACAGTTCCGATATCCTGCACTGTACTGATCTGTTTCTCCTGTGCCATATAAACCTCCATCCCGGTCCTGGCCGGCGCATCTGTTTCCAATCCTTCATGCTCCGCGCGTCCATATCACCAGAGTGAACATGAGCGCTGCGCAATGAAGCATCTGATATCTTTTTATCCGCCGGGGGTCCCGCCCGGCTCTGCAGCCGGAGCCTCCTGCCCCACTGCTGTCAGACGAATTTATTGTAGCAGAATTCGCTATTTTTGCATAGGGCAAAACCGCAAAACGGATTTACACGGTTTTCATTGTGTTACAGTCATGCGATTCCGGAGCCCTGACAGGAACCTGCGAAAAAAACCTTCCAATGCCCGGCCCGTGCCGGACTATTGCCGGTCTGTGCAGGGCCATTCTCAATTCCTGGAGAAATATTCAGGCTCAAATCTCTTTTGCCGGTCTGAACAGGGGTTTTCTCAGTTCCTGGAGAAATATTCAGGCTCAAATCTTTTATGCCGGTCTGAACAGGGGTTTTCTCAGTTCCTGGAGAAATTCTCAAGCTGCAGCCCCTCGTTCCTGTCGAGAACCATGCCCACTGACCACGGATTGATGAAGAGCAGCAGAGGATTTCCCTTGAGGTCCTTTATGCGTTTCATATCCGTGGTGCCTGTGATCTTCATGACGTCGATATCGCGGTTTACGATCCAGCGGATGTGTTCATAAGGAAGAGTCTCCAGAATGATCTCCACGTTATATTCACTCTTCAGACGGAATTTCAGCACGTCAAACTGCAGCATACCGACGACGCCGCAGATGATCTCCTCCATGCCCGTGTTGTATTCCTGGAAGATCTGGATGGCGCCTTCCTGGGCGATCTGGGTGATTCCCTTGACGAACTGGTCGCGCTTCATGGTGTCGACCTGCCGCACCCTGGCGAAATGTTCGGGTGCGAAAGTGGGAATGCCCTCATAACGGAAATTCTTTTTGGGCAGGCAGAATGTATCGCCGATCGAATAGAGACCCGGGTCGAACACGCCGATGATATCCCCCGCGTATGCCTCCTCGAGGATCTTGCGGTCGCTGGCCATCAGCTGCTGGGGCTGGGACAGCCTCTGCACACGGCCCGACTGCACATGCCTGACTTCCATGCCGATCTCGTAGCGGCCGGAACAGATGCGCATGAATGCGATCCTGTCCCTGTGCGCCTTGTTCATATTTGCCTGGATCTTGAATACAAAGGCTGAAAAACCCTCTTCTACGGGGTCGATGGGACCTGCATCCGAATTTCTGGCTGAGGGCGGAAGCGCCATCTCCAGGAAATTCTGCAGGAAGACCTCGACGCCGAAATTGTTCAGGGCCGATCCGAAAAAGACGGGGGTCAGCATTCCCGCCCGTACGGCACCCAGGTCAAAGTCAGCGCTGGCGCCGTCCAGAAGCTCCACCTCGCCGGACAGGGTCTCATAGGGATCCTCTCCGATCGCTTCCATGATTTTTTCCTCGTCCGCCAGGGCGATCCGTTCCTGCTTTCCTTCTTTCGTGCCCTTCTCTGTATCCGAATAGAGGATCACCTCGCCGCTGCTGCGCTCATACACGCCGCGGAAAGCTTTGCCGGATCCGATCGGCCAGTTCATGGGGCAGGTGTCGATGCCGAGGTTTTTCTCAATGTCGTCGAGCAGGTCAAAGGTGTCCAGCGCGTCCCGGTCCATCTTGTTGATAAATGTAAAAATAGGGATGTGGCGCATGGTGCAGACCTGGAAAAGTTTCCTGGTCTGGGCTTCGACACCCTTGGAAGCGTCGATGACCATGACCGCCGAGTCAGCGGCCATCAAGGTCCGGTAAGTATCCTCGGAAAAGTCCTGGTGGCCGGGGGTATCCAGCAGATTGACGCAGCAGCCGTCATATTCAAACTGCAGAACACTGCTGGTGACCGAGATGCCTCTCTGCTTCTCTATTTCCATCCAGTCTGAGACCGCATGCCTGGCTGTCGCTTTTCCCTTGACGCTGCCCGCAAGGTTGATCGCGCCGCCGTAGAGCAGAAATTTCTCTGTCAGTGTTGTCTTACCTGCATCAGGGTGTGAAATAATGGCAAATGTTCGCCGCCTGGCCACTTCGTCTTTGATCGATGACATATATTCCTCACTTGCGTTATTTTCGTTTCAAACTTGTGGTAATGATATTGTGTTCACAAACATGTATGTGTCAACGCCACAAAGAGGCAGTTCCGCGGAGCTGCCTCTTTTTTGACGTAATTTAAGATTTCCGCTTCCGGATCCTTAAGCGGATCCGGTGCGCTCCTCCCATAAAGAATACCTTAAAAAAGAATACCTTAAAAAAGAATACCTTAAAAAGGAGGATTTCCATAATAGCAGCGCGATGAAGATCTCATACCTTTTTGTCCCCGGCAGTCCGGCACCTTCTTTTCAGGGCCGGCCCCGCCGCAGGTTTAAGGAAGGACCCGGACTTATCATCTGCGCCTTCTGTCCCTGCCGCCGGAGGACTTCTGAGCGTCCTTGATGGAGAAGGAAAGCCTTCCCATGCGGTCCTTGCCCAGGCAGACCACGCGTACCTTGTCGCCCAGCGTCAGGACATCTTCGACATGCTCGATGCGGTGAGGGGCGATCTTGGAGATGTGGACCATGCCCTCTTTGCCGGGAGCGAACTCTATGAATGCGCCGAACTCCTTGATACTGACGACGACGCCGTCGAGGACCTGTCCTTCTTCAAATTCGGTCGTGATGATCTGGATCATGCGCTTGGCTTCATCCATGCCCTTCTGCTCACTGCCGCAGATAGAAACGCTGCCGTCATCATTGATATCGATCTGGACGCCTGTGCGCTTGATGATCTCATTGATAGTCTTGCCGCGCTGGCCGACGACATCACCGATCTTCTCAGGATCGATCTGCATGAAGTCGATCTTGGGAGCGTACTCATTGACAGTGGGACGGGGCTCGGCAATGGCATCGTGCATAACGCCGTCCATGATGAACATTCTGGCTTCACGGCAGCGCGCGATGGCACCGGTGACGATGTCCTTTGTCAGGCCGTGGATCTTGATATCCATCTGGATCGCGGTGATACCGTCTTTTGTGCCGGTCACCTTGAAGTCCATGTCGCCGAAGAAGTCTTCAAGGCCCTGGATGTCGGTGAGGAGAACGAAATCATCGTCAGTCTCGCCGGTGACAAGGCCGCAGCTGATGCCTGCGACGGGCTTCTTGATAGGGACACCTGCTGCCATAAGGGCCATGCAGGAAGCGCAGGTGGAAGCCATGGATGTAGAACCATTGGATTCGAAGGTCTCGGAGACCGCACGGATCGAATAAGGGAACTCATCAACGGAGGGGAGCACAGGCATGAGAGCACGCTCAGCCAGTGCGCCGTGTCCGATCTCGCGGCGTCCGGGGCCTCTGGAGACCCTGGTCTCGCCTACGGAATAGGACGGGAAGTTGTAATGATGGACATAGCGCTTCTCAGTGATGTTGGGGTCGAGACCCTCGACGCGCTGTGCCTCGGAAAGAGGAGCCAGAGTGACAACGTCACAGATCTGGGTCTGTCCGCGGGTGAACATGGCACTTCCGTGCACACGGGGGATGATGTCGACCTCTGCTGCCAGAGGACGGATCTGATCCAGAGCGCGGCCGTCGGGGCGCTTGTTGTCCTTCAGGATCATCTTGCGGACAGTCTTTTTCTCGTACTGATAAACCGCCTCGTCGAGAATGGCAAGCCACTCCTCGTTGTCTGCAAAAGCTTCACGAAGTTTTTCCTTAAAGACAGAGACATTGCCCTCGCGGGTCTGCTTGTCGTCTGTGAAGACAGCCTCTTCCATCTCTGCGGGAGGGACGATCTCCTTAATCGCAGCGAACAGCTCCTCGGGAACAGCGCAGCTCTCATATTCGCGCTTGGTCTTGCCGCACTCCGCGACAATACCTTTGATCCACTCGATGATCTTCTTGTTCTGCTCGTCAGCCATATAGATGCAGCGGATCATTTCCTCTTCGGGAATCTCGTTGGCTCCTGCTTCGATCATCATGATCTTGTCTTCTCTGGAAGCAACTGTCAGCTGGAGATCACCCTTGTCCCACTGCTCCTGGCTGGGGTTGATGACGGGCTCGCCGTCGATCATGCCGATCTGGGTCATAGCGACAGGGCCGTCAAACGGAATGTCGGAAATAACAGTAGCAATCGCTGCGCCCAGCATGCCGACCAGTTCAGGTCTGCAGGCGGGATCCACGCTCATGACCAGGCACTCGAGAGTGACATCATTGCGCATATCCTTGGGGAACAGCGGGCGCATGGGACGGTCGATGACACGGCTGGTGAGAATCGCGTTCTCACTGGGTCTTCCCTCGCGCTTATTGAAACCACCGGGCATCTTGCCGACAGCGTAGAATTTCTCGGAATACTCCACGCTCAGCGGGAAAAAGTCAATGCCGTCACGCGGTTTCTCGGATGCCGTCGCGGCGCAGAACACAGTGGTGTCCCCATAGTGCATGAACGCGCAGCCGCCGGCCTGCTTGCCGACGCGGCCGATGTCTACGCTCAGTGTGCGTCCGCCGACTTCCATTGAAAAAGTCTTGTACATAATCTTCATTCTCCTTACGCTTCTTCTCTTCTCTTCGTTCGAAAATCTCAGGGAAGTTTCTGCATTCAGCGCTTTTTCTCCGACGGGAATCTGCCGGAAGTCCCGGCCCCGATCCTTTACCGCGAAGGGAAAAAGGATGTCCCTGCTCTTGAAAAAAGCATGCCGGCTCAGCGTGTGAAAAACGGCAGGAACCGGATACTGCCGGCTCCTGCCGCCCTTTACGCTTAAACAGGCATAAATGCATCTTCCCTGATGCTGTCATGCATCGGATTACTTTCTGATGCCGAGCCTCTTGATCAGTGCGCGATACTCCTCGATGTCGTTTCTCTTGACATAATCAAGAAGGCCTCTGCGCTTACCGACCATCTTCTGAAGGCCGCGGCGTGAGTGGTGATCCTTGGGATGAACCTTGATGTGCTCAGTGAGCTCACGGATACGCTCTGTCAGAACTGCGATCTGGACTTCGGGTGAGCCGGTGTCGCCTTCTTTACGGGCATATTCCTGCATGATAGCTGTTTTCTTTTCTTTGGAAATCATCTTAAATCCTCCTGTTGTAGGTCATTCACCGGATGCCGCGCGAAGGCCGGAGTGTCCGTTCGCAAAGCATCGGCATAGTGTTTCTCGTCAGTGTGCGGATGCACACGAACCACCGTATATTAGCACATACTGTCAAATGTGTAAAGGGTAAAACGAAAATAATTCACGATAATTATGATCTTGGTTACTGTTTACGCCCTCTCAAGGGCGTAAACAGTAACTTGCGAAAATCCCATTCCAAATCGCTTACGCGATGGGATTTTCGCCGTCAGACTCCGGTTTTTGCGCTGAAAACCGCGCAAAAACACGTCGAATTCGAGGCGGTTTGAACAGTAACTGAACTTGCAGTAGAGACCTGCCTGAAACGCGAGGCGTTTTATACCCGGTCCTCCTCAGATTCCGTGGTATTCTCTTCCCGCCTGAATATCCTGTTCCATGGTCCTTTTGAGTTCATCCAGAGAATTGAATTTCATCTCGGGACGGCGGTGAGTCAGAAGCTGAACGGTGGCAGTCTCCCCGTAGATATCCCCTTCAAAATTGTAGAGGAAAGTTTCTACGGTAACCCTTTTTTCATCGGATACAGTAGGCTTGACGCCGATATTGGTCATTCCGCAGAGCCTGCGGTCTCCCACGATCACGTCCGAATAATAGACTCCGAAGGGCGGAAGCAGTTTGTCTTCAGGAGGAGTCTGGTTCAAAGTCGGGATACCGATCGTCCTGCCCAGGGCTTTTCCGTGCACGATCTTACCCCGGACCATATAGGGCTCACCCAGATAGCGGGCAGCTGTAGTGACTTCACCGGTCTTGATCAGGCGGCGGATCAGTGTGGAACTGATGATATTATCATCCATGACGACTTTCTCGATCTTTTTCGCCTCGAATCCGTATTCCGGAGCCATCTCCTCAAGAAGCTCGAAATTTCCACTCCCGTGATCTCCAAAGGACAGATCAGGCCCTGCCGCAATAAAGCGGGCCCGCAGGTGATTGCAGAGAAAACGTCTGACGAAATCCCTCGAGGGAGTAGCAGCAGACCTGGCGTTAAAGGGAAATTCCACAAGGATGTCGATTCCCATTTTTTCAAAAATCTCCCTTTTCTCCTCTTTTGTTGTCAGCATCTGGGTAGAGCCGTACCCGAAGAAGACCTCCGGATAGGGGTCAAAGGTGAACACTGTCGCCAACAGCCCCCTGTCCTTCTGATCCAGAAGTTCCTCCAGCAGCCTGCGATGTCCCAGGTGAATGCCGTCAAACTTGCCGATTGAGACCGCAGTCTCTCCGGGGCTTACAAATTCGTTTGTGTCTGTGATAATCTGCATAAGAGTCCTGCTTTATAATTCTGTCTGTCGAGGCCGGTCCTTTGGCCTGCGCACAGAGTTTCATGACCACACCCGGTCAGGGTGTGACGGTAACAAGTAAAGCGATCCTTTTTTCAATTCCCGGAAGAACAGCTTTTCAGGCGCCGCAGGGTTTTTTCTTTCAGTTCTCCGAAAGGAATATTTTTTTCAGTCCCTGCAGGGTATTTTTCTTCCAGTTCTCCGGAAGATAATTTTCTTTCAGTTCTCCGGAAGATCTTTTTCTTTCGGCTTTCAGGAAGATATTTTTCTTTCAGCTTTCAGGAAGATATTTTTCTTTCAGCTTTCCGGAAGGAACATTTTATATGCCGAAAAGCGCGTCCGGCCCCTCTGCCCGGGGGAGCTTCGATATAGTCCGTAAAAACTGCCTGCCTCATCGTACATGCGAATGACCTGCTGACCAGTTTCAATGCCGGGAAGGGAAATATCTTCATCTCCGTCCCTGTCATAGCTTCTGTCGCAGTCCGCAGACGTGCCGGTCTCTTCACCCGAGTCTGCCGGGCTTGCGACAGACCTCAGGGGATCCTCTTCCGGGCACAGGAATCGCAGCTCGCCCTGTGTGAGCGGGTTTCCGTTTTTCAGCAGGCGGAGCGCATCATCCGTGCACACTGCAGCGGGCAGATCCGCGAAAAAGCTGTCAACAGGACGGATCAGACTCGAAAGGGAGAGCGGGTCCGACTTGGCGATTTCTTCCAGCTGATCCAGCGTGAGAGCCTCTTCGAGGGTAAAATTCCCAACGCGGGTCCGCAGGAGCGACTGCATGGCAGCGCCCGTTCCCAGAGCATTTCCAAGATCCTCGCAGAGCGTGCGGATATAGGTTCCCTTGGAACATCGCACACGCATTGTCACAAGAGGAAGTTCCACCTTTTCAATCCTCAGGGAATATATCGTGATGCGGCGCGGTTTTCTCTCCACGCTGATCCCCTTGCGCGCCATGTCATACAGACGCTTTCCGTTCACTTTAATGGCTGAGTACATGGGCGGGATCTGCTCGATCTCCCCGGTAAAAGAAGCAGCTGTGTCCAGGATTTTTTTACAGATCACCCTGCCCTCTTCCGGATCCGCGTCAAAGCCGTCCGCAGAGAGGAGCTGCTGCGCGTCCACGCCCGCCAAAGTTGCGGATCCGGCCGGGTCCCGGTCTTTCGACTTCAATATTTCAAGGACTTTTTCATCCGGGATCCGGGCAAGTATCTGTCCGCTCATATCCTGTGTATCAGTCCTCACCCCCAGCCTCATAACGGCCACATATTCCTTCTCACGGTCCGCGATCAGTTCGCAGATCCGGGTCGCGTTTCCCAGGCACATAGGGAGGACTCCCTCGGCATCGGGATCCAGAGTGCCGGTGTGCCCGATCTTTCTCATCCTCATGATCCCCCGCAGTCTGGCCACCGCGTCGCTGGATGTATAGCCTTTTTCTTTATATACTGTCAGCATTCCATGATGCATAAATCACCTTTTTGCTTTCATTTTTCAGGCCTGTCCTGCGCACCCTGCCTGATGAAGAATATGCTTCACATATCGGGCCTGTCCTGCACATCCTGCCTCAGCTGCTCTCCTGCCATTTCGACCATTTTCAGAATCGATGTGGTGATTTCCCTGTCGGGGCCTATAGTGCATCCGCTGGCCCGGATATGGCCTCCGCCTCCAAAGCGGGCTGCAATAGAGGCGACGTCAACGATCTGATTGGACCGGAGGCTCACACGCCACTCCCCGCCCTGACGTTCATGAGCAAAGATCGAGCAGTCGGCTCCTGTAGTAGAGACCAGGGCGCTGACGATGCCCTCGACGTCTTTTCCGACGCCTCCGAGAGCCTGGATCGCCATCCGGTCCAGTGTACTCACGATGCAACGTCCGCCCAGATAGCTTTTGGACTTGGAAAGGGCCTTTCCCAGGATTTTCTGCTGAACCCAGGTCTTTTCAAAATAAACTTCCCTGACGATCCTGGGAAACTCAAAACCAAAAGTGATCAGGTACCCCGCGATCTCCATAGTCCTCCGGGAGGTATTTGAAAAACGGAAGCATCCTGTGTCCGTCACCATGCCCACATAGAGGGCCTGGGCGATCCGGGCATCTATCAGATCATGGTCGATCACTTCAAAGACAAGCTCGCAGGCGCTGCTGGAAGACCCGTTTACATAATTGACCATGGCAGACCCGGGATTGCTGATATGGTGATCGATATTGATCGTCCTGGCAGCTCTGTCAAAAAATGTTTTCGCTGCCGAGATCCGGTCCTTGGCGGAATCGAGGACAATAAAAGCATCATAGCAGTCAATGTCTGTCCGGAAGTCAGCTCTGATCGTTTCCGTTCCCGGAATATTGCGGTACAGTTCATCCCGCAGAGGCTCCAGAAAAACATCGACTCTGGCTTCAGGCATGGCCTTCCTGAGAAACAGAGCAAGTCCCATACATGATCCCGCACAGTCTCCGTCAGGATTCTGGTGTCCGCTGATGCCGATCGTGCCGCAGCCTTTCAGTTCATCCAATATCCGCATATACTACCTCCGTGGAGCAGGAGCCGGTCATCTTATTATTCCGGTTTCTCTTATTCTTCCGATCCTTCCGGCTCTTCCATTTCCATCAGTTCTTCTGATTCTTCCCGCTCTTCCTCTGCCTTTTTGTCCGCCGCCCGCACCTCGTCAATACGGCGGCTCATCTCGACACCATAGGCGATCGAATCATCCAGAATAAATTTGAGCATGGGTGTATTTCTAAGGTTGACTCTGCGCGCGAGTTCACCGCGGATAAAGCCGGAAGCGCTGGCAAGGCCTTCCATGGTCTCCTTCTTCTTCTGGTCATCCCCGTATACACTGACCCATGCTTTACATGTCTTGAGATCCGGAGCCACTTCCACCTGCAGCACGCTGGTCATAGGGCTGATGCGGGGGTCCTTGATTCCTCCCCGGATGATTTCTGCCAGCACGCGGTGTACTTCATCATTGATCTTTCTGTTTTTTACACTGTTTTTTCTCATTATTCCTCCATATAGGAGCGCTCTGACAGTTATTCCGTATCTACATTATGCGGCATGAGGCTTTAAAGCCCTGCCGTGAAAAAGAATCCGGCTGGAGATCGGCTCCCCAGCCGGTTTCATAGCGGAAATAACCGTAAATTCCTGTTTTTCATTCCCGGGCCTGCCCGGGTCAGCCGCAAAGATTATTAAACCCGGGTTTTCGCGCAGAAATCGCGCGAAAACACCTCGAGGCTGGTGCTGGTGTGACTTGTAACAAGATCATTCTCTGGGCACTTCGACAAGGTCATAGGCTTCGACTATATCGTCAACCTGCATCTTATCGAAACCATCAAACACAAGGCCGCACTCAAAGCCCTCGCGGACCTCCTTGACGTCATCCTTGAATCGTTTGAGGGAAGCAAGGCTGCCCTCGTAGATCAGTTCTTCGCCTCTTCTGATCCTGACCTTGCAGCCGCGGCGGACGACGCCGTCCAGGACCATGGAACCGGCAATATTGCCGACGTGGGATGCCTTGAACAGCATACGCACCTGTGCGTGACCGATCACGCGCTCCTCGTAGACAGGTGCCAGCATGCCCTTGAGGGCAGCCTCAACCGCATCGATCGCCTGATAGATAACCTTGTACAGGCGGATATCGACATGCTCCTGATCGGCGATGGACTTGGCCATCATATCCGGACGGACATTGAAACCGATGATGACCGCGTTGGACGCGGATGCCAGAGAGACATCGGATTCGGTGATATTGCCGACGCCTGCGTGAATGACCTTGACCACGACTTCCTCGTTGGACAGCTTGAGCAGACTCTGACGGAGGGCTTCCGCAGAACCCTGAACATCCGCTTTGATGATCAGGTTGAACTCCTTGAGATTGCCTTCCTTCATCTGGTTGAACAGGTCGTCCAGGTTCATGCGCATTCTGGTCTCTTCAATGAGTTCCTCCTTGCGCTGGATCTTGTAGGTCTCCGCATAGGATTTGGCTGTCTGCAGATCCTCGTGGGCCAGGAATACCTCGCCTGCGCTGGGGACATCAGAAAGACCCAGGATCTCCACGGGATGTGAAGGTTTGGCGACTTTTACGCGTCTGCCCTTGTCATCGATCATGGCTCTGACCTTGCCTGAGCTGGCGCCCGCGGAGATGAAATCTCCGATATGGAGGGTACCCTTCTGGACCAGGACATTGGCCACGGGACCGCGGCCCTTATCCAGCTTGGCCTCAAGTACCAGACCTCTGGCCTTGCGGTCGGGATTGGCCTTAAGTTCCATAATATCCGCAGTCAGAAGGATGGTCTCGAGCAGGTCCTCAATGCCTTCGCCTGTCTTGGCGGAGACTTCCACAAACTCTGTGGATCCGCCCCACTCGGTGGGGATCAGTTCGTATTCGGTCAGCTCCTGCTTCACGCGCTCAGGACTTGCCCCGTCTTTATCGATCTTGTTGATCGCGACGACGATTTCAACTCCTGCCGCCTTGGCATGGTTGATCGCCTCGATAGTCTGCGGCATGACGCCGTCATCTGCCGCGACGACCAGGATCGCGATATCTGTGGAATTGGCGCCGCGCATACGCATGGCGGTAAATGCCTCATGTCCGGGCGTATCGAGGAAGGTGATGTCCCTGCCGTTGACGGATACCATGTAGGCGCCGATCGCCTGCGTGATGCCGCCCGCCTCTTTGCCGGTAACATTTGTGCTGCGGATAGCGTCCAGCAGGGAGGTCTTGCCGTGGTCGACATGGCCCATGACACAGATGACAGGAGGACGGGAGACCATCTCGTCTTCGTTCTCTTCGTCCTCGCGCAGAAGCTCCTCGATGACGTCGACCTTCTGTTCCTTCTCGCAGAGGATATCATAACCCAGAGCGATCTCCTCAGCCTCATCGTAGCTGACTTCGCTGTTGGGGGTCATCATCTTGCCCTGCAGGAAGAGTTTCTTTATGATCTCAGCTGCCTGAAGATGCATGCGCTCCGCCAGGTCGCGGATAGAGATTTTCTCGGGAATGGAGATCGTCTTGATCTGTTCTTCAGCGGGAACCTGCTCCTTCTTCTCAGGGCGGTTGAAGCGTCCCGGTTTGTTCCTGCGGGAATTCTCTTCCTCGTTATAGATCTGGTCTTTTCTGGATCTGCGGTCCTTATCCTGATGAGGCTGCTTGCGGCTCTTGTCTCCGCCGCGGCCCGCACCTGCGGGACCCTGTCCGGGACGTGCTCCCGCTCCGCCCTGTCCGGGTCTTCCGCCGCGGGAATCACTGCCTCCGCGTCCGCCTCTGCCCTCAGATCCCTGTCCGGGCCTTCCGCCGCGGGAATCGTTTCCGCCGCGTCCGCCTCTGGAATCTCTGGAGTCGGCTCCCTGGCGCTGTCCGCGCTCACCGCGGCCGTCACCGCCCTGGCGTCCGCCGCGGGAAGGCGCACCGTCACGGGATCCTGATCCCTGTCTGCCGGGCTGGTCCGTGCGGGCTCCGCCCCTCTGCTGCCTGGATCCGGCTTCGTTTCTGCCGCCGCGGGATCCTGCTTCCTTCTTCTGGGGCGCATTCGGGGATTCTGCCTGAACAGCAGCCTTTGCAGGGGCTGCGGGAGTTGTCTGCTCAGGGGCAGACTCCGCCTTAGCTTCGGGAACAGCCTCCTCTGCCTTCCTGGCAGCAGCTGCTGCCGCAGCTTCCGCAGCGGCCTGCTCTGCCTTTGCCGCCTCCGCAGCCTTTTCTGCTGCTGCAGCTGCTTCTCTCGCTGCCGCCTCTTTTGCTGCCGCCGCTTCGGCTTCAGCCGCTTTTCTGGCAGCATCGGACTTGCGTGTCGGCTGGACAGGCTTATGGTAATCCACTTCCATCTGTGTCTGACGAATCGTGGGCTTGATCAGTTTATGGACAGGCTGAGCCTGGGTGCGCCCGCGTCCCTGGCCGCCTCCCTGGCGTCTTCCGCCGTCGCGGCTGCCGCCTGCAGGGCGCTCGCCTCTTCCGTCGCTGCGCTGCTGTCTGGGGCGTCCGCCGCCTGAGCCGCTGCCCGACGCGTTCCCGCCGGGTTTACCGCTGCGGGTTCCGCCTCTGGCTCCGGAATTATAGGCACCCGAACCACTGGAATACGCACCGCGCTGTCCGCCCTGTGTATTCCCGCCGGTCACTATGATTATTTTCTTCTTCTTTACTGGTTTTTTACCTTCATCCAAAGCTTTTTTCGCCTCTGTCCCGGATGCTTTTTCCTCTGCCAATACTTTATTCCCTTCGCTGCTTCCAGACGGTGTCATTTTTGTCGTACTGTCTTTTTCATTACGTGTCTCATCAAATTTGTCAGATACCAACTTGAATGCGCCCTCCTCAATGATTTAATACGCTTTCCGTCAGCGTTTACAAACGCTTTTTACTCTCCCCGGATGACCGTCCTGCTTTACATACTCACCTTGAAATCCTGTTATAAGATTCCATATACAGGCTCATTATTAAGATTATTAAGATTTATTATTAAGATTCATTATTAAAATAATCTTATCTGAAATCTCATTGCCGGCGGCCAATCCCTTATGTATATGTATATGTATATGAATGAAAATTCTATGTGTATTAATTATGTATTTAAATCAGGAACCGGTCAGCTTTGATCTCATCTGCCGCTGTCAGGGTCCTGTTCCTTTCAAAGGATCCTCCGGCATAATATGGGGGCCGGCCTTTTTTTCCGGAGGTTTCTCTCTGGCAGGGGACCCCCTCTCCTGCATTTCATCAGAAACTGCTCCGGATCCCGGTTGTCCGGCAGCACAGTCCGCGCTCCCGCCTCCGCTTTCCCGGCCCGCATCCTGCAGTTTCTTCAGCAGGCTCTGAGCAAATCCTCTGTCCGTCACGGCCACGCAGGCCCTCGACTCCTTACCCAGTGCGCCCCCCAGTTGTTCCCGGGAACCGTAAAACCGGAGCGGGACATTATGGGAGCGGCATTTATCTGTAAATTTCTTCACGGTATTGTGCTGCGCGTCATCCGCCAGAATCAACAGGTGCGCCTTTCTGCTTTTGACAGCCTCTTCGGCGGAAAAACCGCCGGAAGCCGTCTTTCCCGCTTTCGCAGCAAGTCCGAGAAGAGAAAGTATTTTATCCTGCATCTTCCGGACCTCCTATCTCAGCCGCCAGGCGGGCTGCAGCCTCCGGGGGAACCTGTGTGCGGAAGGCTCTTCCAAGACTCTTTTTCCGGATCGCTTTCTCAAGGCAGGCGGAATCATCGCAGAGGTAAGCTCCGCGTCCGTTGGCTCTGCCGGTCCGGTCTGCAAGAAGTTCTCCTTCCTGCGTCAGGACGATTCGGATCAATTCTTTCTTGGGCTTTACAGCGCCGCAGCCGATACAGGTCCGCATCGGAATCTTTTTGGGCATGTTACGATTCTCCATACAATGGTACGCGCTTTACTATTTCCGGATATTGCTCCGATTCTTACGCTTCTTTTTATTCTTCAGAAATATCTTCTACGGAAATCTCTTCCCCGGAATCCTCATCTTCGGAAACTTCATCTTCGGAGATTTCATCTTCGGAAATCTCATTTTCGGAAACTGTTTCCTCCCCGTCTTCCGCGGAATCAGATCCCGCCTCCGGCATCTCTTCTCCGCTCACGGGCTCTTCTTCAGAGAGATCCGCATTATCTTCAGGATTTAAGCCGGAGTATTCTCCGTCTGTCTCCTCGACCGACTCGCCATCATACTCTTCTTCATCATACTCATCATCGTCGTCGATGTAGTCTGTATAACGGAATCCGGGAGCATCCTTTGCCTGGGTCTCGCTCTTGATATCGATCTTATATCCGGTCAGACGGGCTGCCAGACGGGCGTTCTGTCCTTCTTTGCCGATGGCAAGGGAAAGCTGATAATCCGGGACCACGACCTTTGCTGTCTTCTCCTCCGGATCCGCGAAGACCGCGACTACATTGGCCGGAGACAGAGCGTTCTGAATAAAGTTTCCGGGGTTCTCGTCCCAGACAACGATATCGATCTTCTCGCCCTTGAGCTCGTCCACGATATTGTTGACACGGACGCCGTTGCTTCCGACACAGGCGCCGATGGGGTCGACGTTGGCATCGTTGGAGCGGACTGCGATCTTGGTGCGGCTGCCCGGCTCACGGGCAATACTCATGATATCAATGACACCGTCCTTGACCTCGGCGACTTCCTGCTCAAAAAGTCTGCGGACCAGATCGGGATGTGTGCGGCTCACCAGGATCCTGGGGCCGCGGTTGGTGGAGCGGACCTCGAGCACAAAGACCTTGATGCGGTCCAGCGGGAGAAGTTCCTCCCCGGGAACCTGCTCTTTTTCGTTGAGCATTCCATCAGCCTTGCCCAGGTTGACACTGATGTTTTTCCCGATATATCTCTGTACGATACCGGTGATGATATCTTTCTGTTTATCAATGTAATAATCGTAAATAACGCTGCGTTCTTCTTCCCTGATCTTCTGCATGATCACGTTCTTGGCGATCTGGGTGGCGATCCTGCCGAAGCCGCGGCTGTCGATATCCACACAGACTATGTCGCCGACATTCACGGTCGGATCAATCTTCACAGCGTCCTCATAGGCGATGTCCTCAAGGTCGTCCATGACATCTTCAGGCGTTTCGACAACTTGCTTCTCCGCATAGCAGGAGTAGTCAAAGGAATCACGGTCAATTTTCACTTTGATGTTCTCCGCCTTGCCGAAATGGCTCTTGCAGGCGGTCATCAGCGCATTCTCGATCGCTTCAAAAAGCGTTCCGCTGCTTATATTTTTTTCCTTTTCCAGGGCGAGTATCGCCTCTTTCAACTCACTGTTCATACTGTCTCCTTTTGCTCAAAAGCTGTCATTTATATCTTCCGGTCTTTTACCGGACTATTGATCGAAGGCGGTCATCCGCCGCATCTTACAAACACATCTGTCTTTCCGCCGCCTGCGCAGGGGGGAAACAATTCAAAAATCAAAGGCAAGTTTTACAGAGGCGATCGTTTTGCGGTCAAGCGCGATCCTGATCCTCCCGTCCGCCTGTACAGCAGGTCCGTCCTGCCCCTGTCCGGAAGCCTGCGGTGTGTCCTGAGGCTGCGCCGCGTCTGCCGATTCCTGATCCGCTTCAGCCATGGATACTTCGGCCATGGATGCCTGGGATTTTTTCTTTCCCTTTCCTTTACCTTTCCCCTTCCTGGGAACAGGAGGATCCGCCAGAATCACAATCTGTCCGGCATCGAATTCCACGAGTTCTCCGCGCAGATCCTTCTCACCTGTTTCAGGATGCGGCTTATAGAGATGGATCTCCACGTCCTCGCCGATACTCTGGCTCAGGTGGCGGTCCTTTGTCAGGGCCCTGCCAAGCCCGGGGCTGGACACGATAAGTGTATAGGGGTCCCTGATGAAATCGGCCTTGTCCAGTTCATCAGACAAAAGGCGGCTGACTGCCTCACAATCATTGATGGTCACACCCCCGTCTTTATCGATGTAGACATTCAGGTAATATTCCTGACCTTCCCTTACATATTCAACATCGTAGATCCATATTCCAAACTGCTCCGCGACAGGGGCGGCGATGGCCTCTGCCCGCTCCTCATACTGCTGCCTTCCGGATTTACCGGACTGTTTTTCTTTCATATGATCCTTTCAGATTCTTTTTTCAGATTTCTTTTTTTATTTCTTTTTACTATTTTTTCTCGACTATTTCCTGCGATTTTTTTCCCGCAGAACTTTTTTCCTGCGAATCTTTTTCCCACAGAACTTTTTTCCTGCGAATCTTTTTTCCGAGGAACTTATTTCCTTAAAATTTTTCCCGCGGAACCGGGGGATACCGTTTCAGGCGTACCGTCCGCACCGCACCGGTATCATACAAGCGGAAACCAGGGCGGCAAAAAGGCAGCAAAAAATCAGGAAACAAAGAATTTAAAACAATAGAAAAAGTGGACTTGCAGGCCCACTTTTCATGATACTTATATATTAAATTCTTCATTATTGAAGCCTGCATTTTAAATTACAGTACATTCTAAGTATAAATAAAGCATATATTTATTACATTAATGCTTTATACCATTAGGTAACATAGCACAGTTGTCAATAAAATGCAAGCATCGATTTATTTCATCTGTGTTTTTACTTTATTTTACCTGCCTTTTCACTTAGCACCCGCTTTATTTTACCTGCTGTTTCACTTAGCCCCCGCTATTTTTCAGGATGGGATCATACTGTGCGCTGTTTCGCTCTTGCGGGCTCCCGCTTCACTCCCGGCTGAGTCTTTCTCCGCACTTGGGACAGAAATCGAAATCCTCATCGGTCTGATATCCGCAGGCCGGGCACCTGCGGATCATGCGAGCCGTTCTCCCGCCGCTGACCAGGGTCAGATCCTGTTGGCGTATCTCTCTGCCGGATCCCCTGGATATCTCTTCTCCCACTGCCGGATCCAGTTCGTAGACAGTGCCGCAGCAGGACATCTGAACATAATACTTACGCCCCCACCTGAAGCAGGGGATAAAAAAGAGCAGCAGCTGGCTGAAGGTCATAAAGACCTGGTATCTCCCGTACTGTCCGCATTGGCCGCATATAACCAGCTGATCCGAAGAAATATCTTTTCTTCCCTGTGAGATTCCAATCATCAAGAACATCTTTTACCTCCTCGTCCAGGCTCCGTGCGGGGACACGTGCAGAAAAACAAAAAGAAAATCTTCAAAAAACCTGCAGATTCCGCAGATCTGTCAGGAAATAAATATTAGATCTGTCAGGAAACAAATATTATAGAAGTAATAATTATAAAAGATATTGGTGAAGATATCCAGATTATCATTTTTTAATACAAATTAATACATATTACCCGTTTCCACCGTTTCCCACATCTGTTTTATCTGTTTTATTCAGCCCTTATTATGATATGATGATATCGTCAGAAGACCCGTACCGTACTCCTGTTGAAGGAGACGGTCCTCCAGTCACAGCATTTTCAGAAGGGGGAATATTACATGAAAAAAGTGAAATTCGGAATGGTCGGCGGCGGTCTCGGTTCATTCATCGGAGATGTGCACCGCCACGGTGCGCTGATGGATGATCTGGCGATTCTCTGCGCAGGCTGTTTTTCCAGGCACAGGGACAAAAACATTGAGACCGCACAAGCCTGGGACATCCCTGAAGACCGTGTCTATGAAAACTATAAAGAAATGGCAGACAGGGAGTCCGCCCGCGGGGACGGAATTGATTTTGTCACGATCGCGACTCCCAACTCCAGCCATTATGAGATTGCGAAATATTTTATGGAAAAAGGTTTTCACGTGGTCTGTGACAAGCCGGTCACTATGACAGTGGAACAGGCGGAGGATCTGAACCGCATTGCAGAGGAGAAAAAGCTTCTCTTCGCGGTCCCTTACGCCTATACCGCCTATCCCGTGATCCGCCAGGCGCGCCGCATGATCGAAGACGGCGTCATCGGGAAACTGATCTATGTCCGCGCCGGACATCCTGAGGACTGGGTGATCTCCTCCGTTCCCGAGGAGCCCTCCGGCAGGCTTCCCTGGCGCTTTGACCCCAGTATAGCGGGCGAATCCCTGTGCAGCGCCGACCTCGGCACGCACGCGGAACAGCTGGTAGAACAGTTTACAGGCCTGACCATCCGCCGCGTCCTGGCAAAGTTCAACACATGGCCGGCTTATCTTCCCCTGGAGACAAATGTCACTGCCCTCCTGGACCTGGGAGACGGCATATCCGGAGAACTCTGGGCATCCCAGATCGCCATCGGCAAGGAATGCAGCCCTTTTATCTATGCGGTCGGATCAAAGGGAGCTCTGGAATGGAACCATGAGACCCCTTCCATCCTGAAATATACACAGTGCAACGGTCCCACGCAGCTGCTCTCTGCCGGAAGAGATTACATGGGTAAAGAGAGCAACAGCATGGTCCGCGTGGCCGCAGCCCATCATGAAGGTTATTTTGAGGCCTTCGGCAATATCTACCGCCCCTTCTGCCAGAATCTTATGGCCGTGAAAGAAGGCAGAGCATATGACGGGCTTCCTTATCCGTCCATCCGCGAAGGACTCAACGGCATGAAATTCGTCCACGCCTGCGTGGAGAGCAACAGACTGGGCAATGTCTGGGTCGATCTGTGATAAGCGCCCGGTATTATCGCCCGATTTAGAACATTATAGAATATGTAGACATTCATACTCGGAAAGCCGGGTGTCAATAACAGACAGAGGCATCATTCGGATCGGGGTTCCGCCCTGCCGGATGAATGCCTCTGTCTTTGTTTTTCAAATCAATTTCAGTTTCAAATCAATTTTAGATTTATGATCAAATCAATGACCAGGTCAGCGTTCATGACTTTTCGCACTGCGGCATCATCCGCAGCCGCCAGGTCACTTCAGCAGACCGCTGTTTTTTATCATTTTTTATATCGATTTGATATCAATACGGCTGTTGTGCTTTCAGCCGGTCCTCAGTTCCTGCCGGCAGGCAGCCATGCCTGCAGCTGTTAAGAACCGGGCGATTAAAATCGAGCCGGCAATTACCTTCCGCTCTCTTTGATATAAGCCTCGACCTCATCCACGGTGGGCATCACGCACAGGGCGCCCTTCTTAGTGGTCACGAGGGAAGCGGCAGCGTTGGCGAAGGTCAGAAGCTCATGGAGCTTAGCCTCATCAAAACCGTCCAGGCCGTATTTGAGCACGTGGTGAAGGGCACTCGCACAGAAAGTGTCGCCCGCGCCGGTAGTCTCAATGGTGTTGGGATTGATAAATCCGGGCTCAAAGGCCTCGATGCCCTTGAAATAAGCCTTGGATCCGTCAGGTCCGTAGGTCGCGAACACAAGCGGAATCTTGTACTCGTCTATGATCTTCTGAATGCCCTTGTCCAGGTCTTCCTCGCCGGTCATGAAAGTGATCTCATTGTCAGAGATCTTCAGAACATCACACTGTCCCAGACCCCAGGCGATCTTCTCTTTTGCCTTCTCCTCGCTGCTCCAGAGAGGGGGACGGAGGTTGGGATCGAAGGAGATGATGCAGCCGGCCTTCTTGGCGATCTTGATAGCCTCTTTGGTGGCTTTCTCCACTTCATCATCGGTCATGGAAAGTGTGCCGATATGGAAAATCTTCGCACCTTCGATGAGGTCCGCATGTGCCTTCACCTCATCCTTGGTCAGCATGATGTCCGCGCCGGGCTTGCGGTAGAAGGAAAAGTCTCTGTCGCCGTTGGGAAGCTTCTCAACAAAAGCGAGGGTGGTATGAACATCGTCATCCATCTCAAGACCGGTCATGTCGATGCCTTCGCCGCCGGCGCGCTGTTTCAGCAGACGTCCGAACATATCATTGCCGACTTTTCCGATAAACGCAGTCTTCCGTCCCGCCTTGGTAAGCATAGCCAGAACATTGCAGGGAGCACCGCCGGGGTTAGCCTCAAAGAGGTTGTTTCCCTGCTCACTCATGCCGTTCTGTGTGAAATCGATCAGAAGCTCTCCAAGTGCTGTCACGTCGTATTTCTTTTCAATACCCATACCTTCAATCCGCCTTTCTTTTTTGCAGGCTGCAATTCCCTGCGTCAGCGCATGTTATCTGTGTGTCAGATATTAATACTCCCACACCTTCTGCGGCGCGAAGGACACACAGACCGGCCCGTTCCATTCCACGCGGAATGCCGCCCGGAGCCACAAGTCAACTCATATCCGAAAGATCCGCTCACCGATATGTCAATAAAAACAAAATGAAAACACGTATCTATTTCCATCGGGGTAAGCAGTTCTTTTACAGTTTGTAATTATACAACAAACCGGCTCATTATTGAACCGGTTTGTAATCTTTTTCTAAAAAATTAAATAGTGAAAAAGGCGAATTTGTGCAATTTTACAGCAAAACCGGATGATTCCTTTCGCCCGGACCAACCTGTTTCAGTCTGCCCCTGTCCACGGACTCAGCATTCCTGATTTCTCTCTGTGTGGAAGGCCGGTCCGCTTGAAATAAGGATCAGTTCTTAAAGCTGTGGATCGGGGCAGGGATCCGGCCTCTGCGGTTGACGAATTCATCGCAGCCGAATTTATTGACCGGAATAATCGGAGCATATCCCAGGAGACCGCCGAAATCCACCATCTCGCCAACGCCTTTGCCGATCACAGGGATCAGACGGACTGCGGTCGTCTTCTGGTTGACCATGCCGATCGCCATCTCGTCCGCGATAATGCCGGCGATGGTAGTCTCCTTCGTATCACCCGGGATCGCGATCATGTCCAGGCCGACCGAACACACGCAGGTCATGGCCTCCAGTTTCTCAAGGGTCAGGCAGCCGGTCTGGGCAGCGTGGATCATGCCGCGGTCCTCACTGACCGGGATAAAAGCGCCGGACAGACCGCCCACATAAGACGATGCCATGACGCCTCCTTTTTTGACCTGGTCATTCAAAAGCGCAAGAGCCGCCGTCGTGCCGGGTGCGCCCGCGCACTCCAGTCCCATCTCGCAGAGGATATCCGCGACACTGTCGCCGACGGCGGGAGTGGGCGCCAGGGACAGATCGATGATCCCGAAGGGTACGCCCAGACGGCGGGAAGCCTCCCTGGCCACAAGCTGGCCGACGCGGGTCACCTTAAAGGCAGTCTTTTTGACTGTCTCGCAGAGCACTTCAAAATCTTCTCCGTGGACTTTCTCCAGGGCACGTTTCACCACACCCGGTCCGCTGACACCGATGTTCAGGATCCTGTCAGCCTCGGTGACGCCATGAAAAGCCCCTGCCATAAAGGGGTTGTCGTCCGGGGCGTTGCAGAAGACCACCAGCTTGGCGCATCCGAATGAATCCCGGTCGGCAGTCCGCTCCGCGGTTCTCTTGATCACGCTGCCCATCAGGCGGACAGCGTCCATATCGATTCCGGTCTTTGTTGAGCCCACGTTGACACTGGAGCAGACGACATCCGTCTGGGCAAGTG
The DNA here is from genome assembly GCA_902777355.1 of uncultured Lachnospiraceae bacterium. Classification (GTDB taxonomy): domain Bacteria; phylum Bacillota; class Clostridia; order Lachnospirales; family Lachnospiraceae; genus CAG-791. The sequence goes on from CACYTU010000006.1 coordinate 40,933, forward strand.
CGTCAGGAATGGACTCGATCAGCATCCGGTCCGCCTGCGTCATCCCCTTGGAGACAAGGGCAGAATAACCTCCCAGGAAGTTTACGCCGACCTCTTTGGCGGCGCGGTCCAGGGTCTTCGCGACAGAGACAAAATCGTCACTGCACTTGCAGGCGCTTCCAGCAGCAATGGCAATCGGAGTGACCGAGATCCGCTTGTTAACAATCGGGATTCCGTATTCACGGGTGATCTCCTCACCTGTCCTTACCAGGTTGCAGGCACTTGTCGTGATCTTATCATATATCTTCTCGCGCAGACGGCCCAAATCCGAGTCCGCGCAGTCCAGCAGGCTGATTCCCATAGTGATCGTGCGCACATCCAGATTCTCGCGATCGATCATGGCATTTGTTTCAGCTACTTCTGCAAAATTTATCATCATCTTCCTCCGTAAGTCTGAAAACGGGGTTCTAAGTAAAGAGTTATATATAGAACAGGGTTCGGAATATCAAAGGAAATTCAGATTCTGTGCATCAGATCAAATATTTCCTCTTTCTGGCAGCGAATCTGCACACCGATCTTCTCTTCGCCGATTTTGGCGAGTTCGTCTGCGATCACACCGAAAGGCCTCTCCAGCTCCGTGACATCTATGATCATCATCATATTGAAATAACCCTGCACGATGGTCTGAGAGATATCCAGAATATTAATTTTGTTTTCCGCAAGATATGTGCAGACACCGGCGATGATTCCAATCGTATCCTTACCGACTACCGTGATGATTGCTCTCTTCATTATCTCCTCCTCTCCGGCGGGGGCATACCGGACAATTTTCAGAACCGCTCCCTGCAGCGCCTGCCCCTTTAAAAATCAATTTTTATAACTCAGCCTTTAAAATTCAGCCTATAAAAATCCGGTCATTATAACTCAGCCTTTAAAATCCAGGTTGTAAAAATCCGGTCATTATAACTCAGCTTTTAAGTTCAAGCTGTTTAAAAATCCAGCCTTTAAAACTCAATAAGCGCAGAGGGTTCGCTCCTCTTTGCCACCTGAATGGGAAGTTCCTCCGCTCTGTACCCGGACTCGGAAAACATGATCTCCACCCGCACAGTCTCAAATGCCAGTTCCGGAATATTGTTTTCCTTGCTCAGATGGCCCAGGAAAATCGCCCTTATATGATCGTTCAGGACTCTGCTAAGCAGCTGGCCGCTGCTGGCATTGGACAGATGCCCCCTGTCCCCCAGAATGCGCTGCTTCAGCATATAGGGATAATGCCCGACCTGCAGCATATTGACATCGTGGTTGGACTCAAGGAGAAGGACATCCGAGTCCTTCAGGCACTCTGCCGTGTAGTCTGTAAAGCATCCGAGATCCGTGCAGACACAGGCTTTTTTATTTCCCTCATAAATCCTGTAGCCGACCGGGTCCGCGGCATCATGCGAGATCCGCATGGGATTTACCTTCAGATCTCCCACCGTGACAGGCTGGTCCGGACGCACGCACACAAAACGCGCAGGATCGATATTGCCGCACTTACTGCTGCGCAGAACCGCATCGATCGTCCCTTTTGTTGCATAGATCGGCATGTCGGAATTTCTGGCGATCACAGGAAGCCCCGTGATATGATCCACATGCTCATGGGTGATAAAAATCCCGTCTATATCCTTCATGTCGAGACCGATCCCTCTGAGCGCTTCCACTGTCCTCTTCCTGCTGATCCCTACATCCATCAGAAGATGAGTGCGGTCAGATCCCACATAAATACAATTGCCGCTGCTTCCGCTGGCAATACTTTCAAAACGCATATAATTCAGCTTCTTCAATTTCTATAATTATTAATATCCGTGAGTTTCCTTCGTATTATAGCACAGATACGCAAGACGGATACATTTGTTTACGTTTTTGATTTTATATCAGTTTCTATCGCTTTCCTGCCTTTTTCCTGTTGGTTTCTATCGCTTTTCGGCCTTTTTCCTGTTGTTTCTATCGCTTTTCGCCTTTTTTCCTGCAGGTTTCTATCGCTTTCCTGCCTTTTTTCCTGCAGGTTTCTGTCGCTCTCCAGCCTTTTTCCTGCAGGTTTCTGTCGCTTTTCAGTCTGTTTTCAATCGGTTTCCTGTCACCCCCCATTCATTGTCCATCCCCTTGCCCGCCCCTGAGAAGCGTCTCAGGCAATAATAGCCAAAAACTATTAATCGGCAAGAAATTATGAATTAGTTTTTGAAAATCCTTTGTCGTATAATTTAATTTAGCAGTAATGTACGTAGTAAGTCTTTACTTATCGGAGGTGTTGCAATATGCAAAACAACTACAAACATTTATTCAGTCCCATCACAATTAACGGGCTTACTCTCCCGAACCGTGTTGTCATGATGCCCATGGGAAGTGACCTGGCAGGACATACAGGTGAGCTTACCGACGAGCACATCAAGTATTATGAGAAACGTGCGCGCGGCGGGACAGGCCTCATTCTCGTTGAGAATGTATGCATCAAATATCCTGAGGGTTCCAACGGTACAACACAGCTCAGGATCGACCAGGACTGCTACATTCCCAGACTTTTGAATCTGACCGAAGCTGTTCACAAATACGGCAGCATGATTGGTGTCCAGATCAATCACGCCGGTGCTTCCGCCATGAGCTCCAGGATCGGCATGCAGCCCGTTTCCTCCTCTACTCTTCCTTCCAAGCCCGGCGGAGAGATTCCCCGTCCCCTTTCCAAAGAAGAGCTTGAGAGCATCGCGAAGGATTACGGCAAAGCCGCAAAGAGAGCCCAGATCGCAGGTTTCGATGTCGTCGAGATCCACGCAGGCCACTCCTATCTGATCAGCCAGTTCCTTTCTCCTTCCATGAACGATCGTACAGATGAGTTCGGTGGCTCCGCTGAGAACCGTGCCCGCTTCTGTCGTATGGTCATCGATGAAGTCCGCAAGGCTGTAGGCCCCAGAATGGTCATCTCCCTGCGTCTGTCCGTCGATGAGTTCGTCGATCCCGGCAACCACGTGGAAGATACCCTCGAGTACCTCGAGTACCTCAACGACGGTGTCGACATGTTCGATACCTCTTCCGCCCTCAACCCCACCATCCAGTACCAGATCGACGCCAACTGGCTGGCAGACGGCTGGAGAGCATACATGGCCAAGGCTGTCCAGGACAAATTCCACAAGCCCTGCGTCGCTATCGGCAACATCCGTGATCCCCAGGTCGCTGAAGATATCGTTGCAAACGGAACAGCAGACCTCATCGGTCTGGGCCGCGGCCTGATCGCAGATCCCGACTGGTGCAACAAGGCCAAATACGGCGATGTCAATACCATCCGCAAGTGCATCTCCTGCAACATCGGATGTGTCGGCAACCGTATCGGCGGCAACCGTCCTCTTCGCTGCACGGTCAACCCTGACATCATCAACGGCGATGAGTACAAGAAGAACCAGGTCTGGGAGCCCTGCAATGTCGTCGTCATCGGCGCCGGTACCGCTGGTCTGGAAGCTGCCTGCACCGCAGCGGAAGTCGGCTGCGATGTCACTCTGATCGAGAAGAAGGACGTTCTTGGCGGTCTTGCTACCGAGATCTCCAAGATTCCGGACAAGAAGAGACTGGGCGATCTGCCTAAATATCTCATCTATCGCGCAGAGCACCTTCACAACCTCAAGATCATGACCGGCACAGAGCCCACTGCTGACTTTGTAAAGACCCTGAATCCCGATCTGATCGTCAACAGCACAGGTTCCGTAGCTCTCCTTCCTCCGATCAAAGGCCTGCATGACTGCCTGAACAATGAAGACGCAGATGTCTACACTGTCTTTGACGTGATCGAGAACGTTGAAAACGGCACATATCCCGAGAGCTTCGCGGGCAAGAAAGTCATCGTCATCGGCGGCGGCGCTGTCGGACTTGATGTCGTTGAGTACTTCGCTCCCAAGGGCGCGGAAGTCTCCATCATTGAGATGATGCCTATCATCGGCAACGGTCTGGATGCCTCCTCCAAGGCAAGCACCAGTGCCTGCATGGAGAAATATAACGTCCAGCAGCTGACCAATACTGCTCTGCAGGAAGTCCGTCCTCACTCCTTCGTCGTCAAGACACCTCAGGGCGAGATCGTTGAGATGCCTTTCGACTACGGCTTCATCTGCCTCGGCATGAGAGCAAACGCTCCCGTCCTCGCAGAGATGACCGCACTGGCAGACAGCCTCCCCAACACCGAGCTGATCAACATCGGCGACTCCGTGCGCGCCAGAAGGATCATCGACGGCACATGGGCAGGCAGACACCAGGTTCTTGCAACCCTCGAGAGAATGGGCTTCATCGACTGATCCGCATCATAGTGTTCAGCGACAGCATTGAGAAAGAAGCACAGGAAGGCAGCGCAGTTCCTGCCTGTTTTAAAAATCCGCATTATAATGCTTCTTAATGCAAATCCTTAATACAAATAATAAAATCCAAAGAAAACCGGATGGATGCCAGTAATCCACCCGGTTTTCTTTTTTTATGACAAGCCCGACTGGGGCAGCTTCTCACTGCCCTTCATGTGTTCCTCTTTTTCCGAATATGAATAAATATACGCCGTCACAATAATTAGTATCCTAAAAATTAACCAAAAGTCACAATATTTATTGATATTTTTATGGATTATTTACAAAAGATATGGGTTTCAATATAACAATTATCCATAAAAAGGGTATAATAGAAAGAGTAATGAAAAAAACGATTATGCGCAAATAATTTATCACATCCAAAATGCAACCGGGGGGCCTGCATTTTTTCGTGATAAGTCAGAGACGGGAAAGATCACTGTAATATCAATCGATTCAAGCTACGGCTTTTCCATTTCCGCTGTCCAGCAGAATCGACTAGTTTCCCTTAAAAAATACAGATGACAGGGAAGCCGCGTAATCATCATTACAAGAATATACAAGTCCGTTATACGGTCTGTGTATATTCGCCTGCTGCAGGCATTGCGTCATGGACAGGTCATCTCTATGTCCGAGAGGCGTGATGCGGGATGTAATAATGTTTTTTAAAAAAGGAGGGACAATGGCTAAATTCAAAAAAGTCCTGGTTGCCAACCGCGGTGAGATCGCGATGCGTATCTTCCGTGCCTGTCACGATCTGGGACTGCAGACCGTCGCTATCTATTCCAACGAGGATACCTACGCGGCTTTCCGCACAGCTGCAGATGAGTCTTATCTGATCGGGAAAAATGAGAGCCCTCTGGGTGCCTATCTCAATATCCCCAGAATCATTGAACTCGCCAGAATGCACGATTGTGATGCGATCCACCCCGGCTACGGTTTCCTGTCCGAGAACGGTGAGTTTGCCCGCGCCTGCGAACAGGCCGGCATCAAATTCATCGGCCCCAAGTCGGAAATCCTCGATATGATGGGCGACAAGCTCAGTGCCAAGCAGATGGCGCTGGACTGTGATGTTCCCACCACTCCGGGTACAAAAGATCCGCTTAAGAGCCGCGAAGAAGCCCAGAAGCTGGCCATGGAATTCGGCTTCCCGGTCATTCTCAAGGCAGCTGCAGGCGGCGGCGGACGCGGCATGAGGCGCTGCGACAATGTCGAAGAAGTCGGCATCAATTATGATCTTGTCAAAGCTGAGGCGCTCAAATCCTTCGGCAATGACGATATTTTCATGGAAAAGTTCCTGGTCAATCCCAAACACGTGGAAGTCCAGGTCCTGGCTGACGAACACGGCAATGTCGTCCACCTCTATGAGCGTGACTGCTCCCTGCAGAGACGCTACCAGAAGGTCGTCGAGTACACACCTGCCTTCTCCATCTCACAGGACGTCAAGGAAAAGCTCTATCGCGACGCCGTGGCGATCACTAAGCATGTCGGCTACACCAATGCCGGCACACTGGAGTTCCTGGTCGATAAGGACGAGAACTATTACTTTATTGAAATGAATCCCCGCATCCAGGTCGAGCACACCGTCTCCGAGATGGTCACCGGCATCGATCTGGTACGCGCGCAGATCGTCGTCGCCGAGGGTGCTCCTCTCTCCGACCCCAGGATCGGCATCAACAGTCAGGACGACATCAAGCTGGATGGCTACGCGATCCAGTGCCGCGTGACGACCGAGGATCCCACCAACAACTTCGCTCCTGACACAGGCCGCATCACCGGCTACCGGATCTCCGGCGGCTTCGGTATCCGTCTGGACGAGGCGACTGCAGGAACGGGCTCCACGATCTCGCCTTATTACGATTCACTGCTGGTCAAGGTCACCTCCTGGGACCGCACCTTCGAAGGGGCTTATAAAAAAGCACTGCGTGCCATCCGCGAAGTCCGTGTCAACGGTGTCAAGACCAACATCGCCTTCATCACCAACGTCCTCAACAACAAGACCTTCCAGGAGGGCAAGTGCTACACCAAGTTCATCGACGAGACTCCTTCCCTCTTTGAGATCGAAGGCGGCGAGGACGCGGCAACCAAGATGCTCTACTACATTGCGGAGCGCACGATTGCCGAGAACAGCGCAAACTTCATCTATGAGCCGCCCAGATTCCCTCCTGTAACCGGGAACCGCAAGATGGGTCTCAAGCAGATGCTGGATGCCAAGGGTCCGGAAGAGGTCGCCAAGTGGGTCAAGAAGCAGCAGAAGCTTCTCATCACTGATACCACCTGCCGCGACGCCCATCAGTCACTTCTGGGCACGCGCGTACGTACCAGGGACATCGTCAAGTGCATGGACGGCACTTCCGAGATTCTGGCCGATGCCTTCTCACTGGAGTGCTGGGGCGGCGCCACCTTCGATGTCTGCTACCGTTTCCTGCATGAGTCTCCCTGGGAGCGTCTGGATATCATCCGCGAGAAGGCTCCCAATATCCTTCTGCAGATGCTGATCCGCGGTTCCAACGCCGTCGGATACACAAACTATCCCGACAACCTGATCCGCGAGTTCATCAAGGCCTCCGCCAAGAGCGGCATCGATGTCTTCCGCGTATTCGACTCTCTCAACTGGGTCGAGGGCATGACCGTCGCCATGGACGAAGTCCTCAACCAGAACAAGATCCTGGAGGCAGCCGTCTGCTACACCGGCGATATCCTGGATCCCAAAAACGACAAGTACACGCTCAAATACTATGTCGAAATGGCCAAGGAACTGGAGCGCCGCGGCGCCCACATGCTGGCCATCAAGGACATGGCAGGCCTGCTCAAGCCCTATGCGGCCAAGAAGCTTGTCTCCACGCTGCGTCAGGAGATCGGTATCCCGATCCATCTGCACACGCACGACACCTCCGGCAACCAGGTCGCCACTTATCTGATGGCAGCCGAAGCCGGCGTCGATGTCGTCGACTGCGCGATCTCGTCCATGTCCTCCCTGACATCCAACCCGTCCATGAACGCAGTAGTCGCTGCCCTTCAGGGTCAGCCCAGAGACACCGGACTGGATCTTGACCAGCTCCAGTATCTGACAGATTACTGGGCAGATGTGCGTCTGCGCTACGACAAGTTCGAGGGCGGCATCACAAGCCCCGCTACAGATATCTACCGCTATGAGATCCCCGGCGGCCAGTACACCAACCTCAAACCTCAGGTCGAAAGCATGGGCCTCGGCCAGCGTTTCACCGAGGTCAAGGAAAACTACCGCAAGGTCGACAAGATGCTTGGCGGCATCACAAAGGTCACACCTTCCTCCAAGATGGTGGGCGACCTGGCTATCTTCATGACGCAGAATGACCTGACTCCCGAGAACATAGTGGAGAAGGGCAAGGATCTGGCATTCCCGGATTCCGCAATCACCTACTTCTCCGGTATGATGGGCCAGCCCGCATGGGGCTTCCCCAAGGATCTGCAGGAGGTCGTACTCAAGGGCAAGGAAGCTATCACCTGCCGTCCCGGCGAACTGCTTGAGCCGGTCGATTTCGACAAGCTCCGTCAGGAGATTTCGACCTTCCACTCAGACCAGACATGGCGCTCCGTTCTCTCCTACGGCCTCTACCCCAAGGTCTACAAAGATTTCTGCCGCAACAGAGAACAGTACGGCTACATCATGCGCCTGGGCAGCCATGTATTCTTCCACGGCCTTTCCATCGGCGAGACCAACCAGGTTACCGTCTCCGACGGCAACACTCTGGTCATCAAGTACCTTGGACCCGGCGAAGTGGACAAGGACGGCATGAGAACCGTTTCCTTCGAACTCAACGGCATCCGCCGCGAAGTCAAGGTTCCGGATCCCGAGGCACAGAAGCACATCGTCAAGGTTCCCATGGCCAACCCCGAGAACAAAGCCGAGATCGGTGCTTCCATCCCCGGCGCTGTGGCGCAGATCAATGTCAAGGTCGGCGACACGGTCGAGGAAGGCCAGACCGTTATCACCATCGAGGCTATGAAGATGGAGACCGCAACCAGTGCCCGCATGGCCGGTACCGTCAAGGAGATCCTCGTCGCAGAGGGCGACTCCGTCAAGGGCGGCCAGCTCCTCATGGTCATCGAATAATAATCGACGCATGGCGGGGCCATGCTCCCGCAATCGCCCCCCTGTATTCGACAATCGCCCCGCTCATCCTTCGGATTTCGCGTGTCTTTTTGTCTCATACATGGGGTCCGATCAAATGTCTGCGCGTCTGTACGTGCGAGCACGCCCATCCGAGCAGCCGCTTGATCGGACTTTTACAGTAAAAAACAGGCAGGATCAGCTCAGAGCCGATCCTGCCTGTTTCGTTTCAAGCAGTTCTTCTATCTCCCGCGGTTGTTGGACATAGTGCCCGGAACCACATGTCAGATAGAAACTATGTATGCCCGGAATTCCGAAACATTACGTTTCGGAAACTCTCAGCATTTTGTTCGGAAACCCGGAAATATACACGGAAATGTTTCCTTCCGCAAGCCCTTCTTTACAGCGGGCTCTCTCCGAATACCTTCTTGTGCTGTGAAATGAGGTACAGAGTGCTCAGTGTTGCAAGGATTGCAAGTACAAGCATCATGCCCATCAGAGTGTAAACAGCAGCGCCCTCACCCGAGATCACGGTCAGCTTGGCAGCTACGACGGGGATCAGGTAGGAGGCAGCACCCATGAAGGTGTAGTAGATACCGGTATTTCTTCCCTTGGGGCCGGGGTTGAACATCTGAACAACACCAAGTCCGGTCTGCAGAGCACCGCCTGCGGAGAAGAAACCGATGGCAAGGATCGCGATATAAACGATCATGACATTGTGGATGAGCAGAACGATTGCCAGAGCGATCGCTGTCATCACGGAGTCAACGATGATAACCTTCAGCGGGTTCCATTTCAGCTTAGCCATCATGAATGCCCAGAAGATAACTGCGCAAAGAGAGCCAAGTGTGTAGATGGTGGTCATACCTGCAGCCTGAACTTCAGTCAGTCCGGAATAAGCCTGGCCGAAAGCCTTGGTATACTGCTGTGCGCCGTACATGATGGCCATGCACAGGAAAGCATAGAAGTAAGCGCAGAACTTCGCGAAAGCGCTGGGCTTGACAAGCATGCGGTCCTTGGCGGCCTGGATCTCAGCTTCGATCTCATTGGAGCCCTTGCCGTCAGCTGCCTTGGCTGCCTTCTTCTCATCGTCATAGACATAAGGAGCGATGATGGCAAGTGCAAGGACTACGAAGGACATAACCAGCGGAATATAGATGTTCATCTTCCACATGCCGGCATCTGTGTTGCGGACTGCAAGCAGAGGATAGATCATACCGGAAAGGGATACGAAGAACTTGATACCGATCAGGGCAGCGCCGGGAGCTGCAGGATAAGCTTCCTGAACAGCGGGATAACCGGATGCATCCCAGAAACCGGAAGTGGCGACACCTGCCAGGAAGCCTGCGAAGGCTGCCAGTGTAGCATTGCCGGTCTTAAGCATTGTGATGAAGCAGATGACGTAGAGAATTGCGCCGCCGATCATCAGTTTCTTACGGCCCACGCGGTCGGAAATCTCACCGCCGATCCAGACTGAGCAGAACTTACCGAATCCTGTCCAGGCGATTGCAGTACTGACTGCCGCAACACCTGCTGCATATGTCGCAGATTCGGGATTGGTCATGTCAAATCCCCACTGGGTGGCGAAATTGATCTTATTCTGTGAAAAGATCAGAGCCTGGATACCATGGGTCAGATAAGCCATATAAACGGCTATCATAGAAAGTGCATATTTTTTCGCTTTCATTTAACTCCCTCTTAATGAATAAAAAATTGTTGTTTCATCTATTTGTCCGGTTCCCATGAGCCGGAGCAATACTGTTCCGGCTCACAGGATCCGATAACAAATCAAATTGTTTGGCCTGTCAAATCATCCGGCCTGTCAAATCATCCGGCCCGTCAAATCATCCGGCCTGTCAGATCATTTAATCAGTCCGATAATTCTTCAGCTGTCTGATTATTTGGCCTGCTCTGCCTGCCATGCCTGATACTCTTCCACCGGCATCTCAAGTCCGGTAAAGAGTCCGTAGTTGACAGCGCCCTGATACAGAAGCATTCCCTTGCCGCCGATCGCTTTCGCGCAGCCTGCTTCTTCCGCATCCAGGATCAACTGTGTCTTCTCAGGATTGTAAACGGTATCCGCTACCACAAGGTCTTTCCTGAGGAGAGCCTTGTCGATCAGGGAAATGCCATCCTGAGGCTTCATGCCGACAGATGTTGCATTGACAAGGATATCGCAGGCATTGACTGCTGCCGCGAGCTTGTCCGCCTCTTCGAGGTGCGTGACAGTGACCTTCACATCGGGTGTTTCCTTGGCGAGCTTTTCCTTTGTGGATTCCGCTCTTGCGTAGAACTCATCATCCCTGTTGAAGATCGCCACTTCAGCTGCACCGTCAAGTGCTGCCTGAACCTGGATTGCGGTAGCCGCGCCGCCTGCGCCCAGGACAACCATCTTCTTGCCTTTGACTTCAACGCCGTTGACGGAAAGGTTCTTGATGAAACCGACACCGTCCGTTACATCGCCGTAAATCTTGCCGTCTTTGTTTACAAAGACATTGCAGGCGCCGATGATACGGGAAGCAGGAGAAATCTCATCGCAAAGAGTCGCTGCGATATTCTTGACGGGCATTGTGAAGTTGCCGCCGCGAAGATTCCAGAGTCTCACTGTGCTCATGGTCTGTTCCATGTCATCGATATTGACATCAAATGCCATGTAGGAAAGATTGAGACCGTGTTTGCGGAAGCACCAGTTGTACATAGCGGGGGATCCGGAATGGCCAACGGGTGTGCCGAACAGGGCAAGGAGGCCGGTGTGGCCGTCGATTCTGTTTTCCATTATGTTCTCCTTAGTAGCTGTGGTCCGGGCCGGAGGAAGGCTTCCTCCGGCTCGGATGTTAATATTGTCAGTCACCTGCGTCGGACGCAGTATAAGTCCGGCGGAAAGGTATGAGCTATGTCCCAAATATGTCCCAAAGGCTCGAATTACAGTTTCAGAGCCGCATCGTAAGCTTCCTTGGTCGCATCCAGTGCTCTTCTGGCCTGAACCGCGTCACCGACGATATAGGTCTCTGGAACGACTGCCTTGATCTCATCACGGAAATCATAGACTACATTGCGGTCTGCGTCGCGATGGCTGTAGCGGGATACAAAGCCCATGGACAGGACTACTGTATCGAATCCTCTTGCCTCGTATACAGTCTCGTCGGTCTTGTCTGCTGCGTTCTTGTAGCTGACGCCGTCGGAGAAGATCTCCTGGACTGCAGCATCGGTGAGTTCCTGCACACCGTACTCATTGAGGGCACGCATCAGGAAGACACGGTGCTCGTGAATGACATCGGGGCCGATCTCGTGGCGCATCTCAACGATGGAGACATCGTGGCCGAGCTCTGCAAGGAACTCAGCGGTCTCAGCGCCGACCATGCCGCCGCCGACGACCAGGACTTTGTGGCCGACATGGCGCTTGCCTTCGAGGGCATCCATGCCGTGAACGATGTCAGGGTTGTGGATTCCCTTGATGAAAGGCAGGATCAGGGTCTCGGAACCGGTTGCAAGTATGACTGCATCGGGCTTGTCAGCCTTGATCATGTCGATATCGACCTTGGTGTTCATTTTGATCTCGACGCCGGTCTTTTCACACTTGGTGATGTAGCTGCGGATCATGTTGGAGATATCGCCCTTTCCGGGAGGGAAAGCAGCAAGACGCATGTTGCCGCCGAGCTTGTCGGATGCCTCGAACAGGGTGACCTTGTGGCCGCGCTTCTGTGCGGTAAAGGCTGCGCACATACCTGCGACACCACCGCCGATGACATAGACCTTCTTGGAAACTTCCGCCTTGGGAAGGCCCTCGATCTCACGGCCCAGCACGGGGTTGGTCAGGCAGCAGATGGGCTGACCCTTGTACATGTTAGCCACGCAGCCCTGCAGGCATGCGATGCAGGGGGTCATGTCCTCAAGTCTGCCTTCCTGTGCCTTCAGAGGCATTGCGGGATCAGCCAGGGACTGACGTCCGAATGCTACCAGATCCGCGTAACCAAGTTTTACGACCTGCTCAGCGAACTGAGGCTCGGAATAACGGCCGACGGTGATGACGGGGATGGAGACGCACTTCTTGATGTTGGCGACGAGTTCTGCGGAGAAACCGGCGTGGATACCGGTAGGCGCCCACATGTACTCATCCTTGATATGGACTGCACGGGATACGTGCAGAGCATCCAGACCGCACTCCTCAAGATATGCAGCGACTGCGCACATATCGTGGTTGTCCAGACCGCCGAACATATCCTCGGTGCTGTTGATACGGGCCAGAACTGCGATCTTGCCTTCTGTTGCCTTTTTGACTTCCTCGATGATCAGGCGGGAGAAGCGCATTCTGTTCTCAAAATTGCCGCCGAACTCATCGACACGCTTGTTGGTTCTGGGAGACAGGAAGGAATTGACCAGATAGCCGTGTGCCATATGGATCTCAACGGCGTCTGCGCCGGCCTTCATGGCGCGTTTTGCAGCCTCGCCGTATCCCTTGACCAGCTCATAGACCTTCTCGGTGGAAACTTCCACGGGGATGTCTCTTCCGTCTGCAGCTGCAATGGGAGAAGCAGCCTCGATGGGAGCGCCTGCGTTCTTGGCATTTCCTTCGGGACCTGCGTTCTGCAGCTGGATGGAGACCTTTGCGCCTTCCGCATGACATGAATCGATGACCTTCTTGAAGCTCTCGATTGAGGAATCATCATAGAGGCAGGGCTTCCTGGGGCCGCCCTTAGCGCCCTTATGAACGACAGTTGCCTCAAAGGTGATAAGGCCGAAACCGCCCTTTGCCCTTGCGGTATAGTATGCGCAGGACTGATCGCTCATGGTGCCGTCGGTGTTGGCAAAGTTGTTGCCCATCGGAGGCACGACAAAGCGGTTCTTTACCTGCATCGGTCCGATCTGAATCGGGGAAAACATGTTTTTGAATTTCATCCTGTAACCTCTCTGCTTATTAGACTAATCAATTATGCAAAAGAAGGATCAGCCGCAATATAATGCGATGTAATCCGGCTGCCGATCCTTCGGCGGGACCGTCTGCACAGTCCCGTCTCAGGCCGCTTGCGCGGGTTTATCCGGGATGCTCCGCCCTGCGCCGGAGCGCACGGCGGAGCCGGGTATCAATTTGTGGCCTTCTGCTTCAGCAGAATCCGGATTACTCTTCGAGTGCCTCCGGCCATGCTTCCTTCAGTACAGCATAGCAGCCGTCGAAGGTCTCTTTTGCAGCCTGCTCGATGCCTTTGGCAAGGATGGCGTCGCTGATGACCTCAACACCGAGAGCAGCGGGCTCGATGCCTTTCGCTTTGATCATCTTGACGAAAGGAATGGTGGCGCCGATGCCGGTTCCGGGCGCAAGACGATCATGCATGGACTCATCTCTGAGGATGCTCTTTGCATAAGGTCTCTCCCAGACATCGTTGATCTGGATGGAAACGATCTTGTCTGCGGGGATATCTGCAAGGAGTTCCAGATCGCAGGGCTGATTCGCGCGGACCCAGTGCCATGTATCCAGGATCAGCTTTGCGTTCTCGCAGCCTGCTGCCTTGACGACTGCCCAGCCCTTTTTGATATCCGGAATTCCGGAATAAGGCATGGGCTCAACGCCGATGATCCACTTGCCAGCTCTCTGGCAGAGTTCCCTGAGCTTCTGAGCTGTGTGCTCAACAGAATAGTTCTCCATCAGGCCGCAGTTGATCTGCTTGACGCCGAAGAGCTCGCACATATGGAAGCACATCTGCTCTTTGTACTTCTGCTCGTAGGAACGATTGTCCTCTGCCCACTGAACAATGTACTCAACCTCAGTACATTTCATGCCGTGCTTGTCAAGGATGGCAAGGATGTCCTCATCGTGAAGACCTTCCGCAAGGGCATCTACATAAGTCTCCGCACGAAGACCGATTCCATCGTAGCCCGCCTTCTTGGCCGCGATCACGCGGTCCTCAAATTTGCACTGGTCTCCAAGTGTCCAGGAACTGACGGTGATAGGGTACTTTCTAGCCATAATAAACTCCTTTCTCATGCATATAAATTTGGGCAAAATATACCAAAGCCAACAGCTTTTTTACGCTATTTTCATTTTACCGCCTTGTGAATTTAAAGACAAATTCATATTATTCATACTATTGATAGATTTCTGCTATTAATTATTGTATAATTTGTTAAAGCGCATTTTCAGGGCTGACAGGCCTTTTTCGCGTCTTCAGGCTGAGGAGCCAGTCCGCGAAACCAGCAGCTCCGCTTCGGTAAAAAGCTGCCGGTCTCCCCGATCCTGCAGCAGCTCCGCTTCTGCAAAAGCTGCCGGTCTCCCCGATCCTGCAGCAGGGATCCAAATCAGACCAGGCGGACACATGCTGCCTGCCAATGTCCCTGTCAATGTCTCAATAAACTTTGAAGAAACAGTTTTAATTCCGGGAAAGGAATAAGGATATGAATCTGTACCACCTGAGATATTTTGTGACTCTTGCTCATCTGGAGCACTACACCAAAGCAGCAAAACAGCTGTCGATCACGCAGCCTTCCCTCAGTCATGCCATCGCCTCTCTGGAAGAGGAACTGAATGTCCGCCTGTTTGAAAAGGACGGCCGCAATGTCGTCCTGACCAGATGGGGAAAGATATTCCTGGAAGACGTAGAGGATATACTGGCACATCTCGACAGCAGCGTCGCAAATCTCAAAATGACGGGAAGCGGCAACGGCGTTATAGACATTGGCTGTATCCGCATACTGGGCGCAAGTTATGTGCCATCCCTGATGCGTGATTTTATAAAGGCCAACCCGGACAAAAACATCCGCTACCGCCTGCACGGTGTCGGCGGACTGTCGGCAGAAATCATCGAAGGCCTGAAAAACCGTCAGTATGACGTTGCCTTCTGTTCCAAATACAAGGACGATCCGATGATCGATTTTTTCAAGATCGCTTCTCAGGACCTGGTGCTGGTCGTTCCCCTGGACCACCCTCTGGCCGCATACAATACTGTCAGACTACATGACACTCTTTCCTATCAGCACATTTTCTTTAACCAGCGGAGCGGCCTCAGGGACATTATCGACAAACTCTTTATAAAAGCAGGCGGCTTTCCTGAATATGTCATGGAGATTGAAGAGGACATGGTGATCGCAGGTCTGGTCGCAAAAGGATTCGGAATAGCCGTTGTCCCGGACATGCATGTTCTCCAGGAAATGCCTTTAAAGTCACTCCGAATCATTGACCCGGTGCCGGAACGCAACTTCTACATGGCTTCCCTCAAAGGCATCTACTACGCGCCGCTTGTGACGACCTTCAAAGATTTCGCAAAATCATACCGGTACACATCACGTTATATTTTCTGAGAAAGGAATAAGATAAGAAAGGGAAAAGAAAAGTAAATTTAACCTCCTTTTTTCGTACCGGTGAACAAAAGCACTACAGTTTTGGGTAAATCTGTAACAAAAATCCTAAAAGGTGCTGCCGCAAAACAGGAGCCTTCCCGGGCCAGATTCGACCCCTTCTTTTACCCGCCGCCCCCTGAAAGAGGTGCGGCGGGTGATTTTTTTACACAGACTAGGGCCGGAGCCTTACGGAAATCTCTGTTGTTTCCTCCATACCTGTCCTGATTTCGTTATACACGTACTATTTTCGTTCTATCCGGGTTTTTCCCGAACAGAACCAGGCTTCGCACTGTCGAAAAAAATGCCCCGCTTTTCAGGCGGACAGGCAGCGGCCTGATTTCTCCTTCCGATTTACATTTTCATTTTAGGTCTTGTATATTCCGAACAATTCATTTATTTTATATTTTAGAGGTTTTTTTATAGTTGCATAAATGATTATTTGACAGCTTTTGTACATTATTCGGTAAACCGCCTCTTCAGGGGGGCATAAATGCACTCATATAAAAAAGGAGATCTCAATGGAAAGACATCAGATTACCGGACATACTGAATTAACCTGTCTTCTGGCTTATCCGATCCGTCACTCAAACTCTCCGGCAATGCACAATGCCGCGTATGAGAAACTCGGAAAAGACGTAGTCAACCTGGCCTTTGAAGTAGACGCAGAGCATCTTGAAGATGCGATGAAGGGCGTCCGTGCCATGAGAATCCTGGGTGGCAACATCTCCATGCCCAACAAGACCATCGTCCACAAATATCTGGACGAAGTGGATCCCGCAGCACAGCTTGTCGGTGCCTGCAATACCTTCACAAACCGCGACGGCTATCTGAAGGGATATGTCACTGACGGACTCGGCTATATGGCCTCCCTCAAGGACAACGACATCGATATCATCGGCAAGAAGATCACCATCGCAGGTTCCGGCGGCGCCGCAACTGCAATTCAGATCCAGGCTGCCCTTGACGGTGTTGCCGAAATGTCCATCTTCGCGCGTGATGACAAGTTCTATCCCAACGCTGTTGAGACTGTTGAGAAGATCAACACCAAGACCAACTGCAAGGCCACTCTTTTCCATCTGGAAGATCTGGATGCCCTCAAGAGGGAAATCGCTGACTCCGTTCTCTTCACCAACGCGACCGGCTGCGGCATGAAGCCTCTCGAAGGCTACACCTATATTCCGGACAAATCCTTCTTCCGTCCCGACCTCGTCGTCACAGATGTCGTCTATGCTCCTACAGAGACCGCTATGCTCAAGATGGCCAAGGAAGTCGGCTGCAAGACCATGAACGGCACCGGCATGATGCTCTTCCAGGGCCTGGCAGCAATCGAGCTCATCATGGGCGAGAAGGTCGACAGCGAGTACATGAAGGCTAAACTCGGCATCAAGTACGACTGATTTTCTGCCTCTCAAAACAACATTCGGAAACCGCAGCAGAATAACAGCATAATTACATAATCAGCTGACCTGATTTTCGCTGCAGGTTCCCGAATCAGTTTCCTTTAGACAGGTCCTTAGCTCAGGGCGCCGGATCAGGTTCCTTTATTCATGTCCATGGATCTCCCTGGATCAGATCCCTGAGACAGATCCCTCAGAAAATAAAACAGGCACTGACAGTTCCTTCGGGGCTGTCAATGCCTGTTTTTTTCTTTATTCTTCCTTCACAATCGCAGTGTACTCGTCAAAAAGCTCTGAGCCGCAGTCCTCGCGGATCGTATCCCATACAGGCATGCACATCTCTCTCATCTGCGCATAGTCCTCATCAGAGGGTGTGACGATTTCCATGCCGGCTTCCTCCAGATACTCTGTCGCCTGTGCGGCTTTCTGATCAGAGATCTTGTTGGCGTCCTCCTGTGCCAGACGTGCCGCCTCTTCAATAATACCCGCCTGCTCCTCGGTGAGGCTGTCCATGAAGACACCGCTGGCAATCAGTGTGACGGGATCCGGCACGGCATTCGTGCGGATTACACGCTTCTGCTGCTCATAGAGCTTTGCGGTCACGATCAGGGGAAGCGCATTTTCCTGGGCATCGATAGTTCCCTGCTGCAGGCCTATGTAGACCTCCGAAAAAGTCATGGGGGTCGGATTTGCCTTCACGCTCTTCCAGAACTGAATGTGATATTTGTTTTCCATGACACGGATCTTCTGCCCCGCGATGGATGAAAGGTCGGTGTAGGGCTTGGACATGGTCATCACACGGAATCCCTGATCGGTGATTCCCAGGAAGCGATAGCCTGCCTTCTTATAGATCTCACGGAATTCGTTCATCAGTTCTTCATTCTGCATATTTTCGCGGAATGTTTCGATCTTTGTATATACGCAGGGTGTGTCAAAGACACACAGCTGGGGGATATAGCTGACCTGGGGGGATGGGGAAGCCGCGATAAAAGGAATATCGCCGTCCTTCATGCTCTCCATCAGCTCGAGGTCTGTCCCCAGGGTGCTGTCCGTGTACACCTGGATCTTCATTTTTCCCCCGCTCAGTTCGCTCACATAGTCCGCGAACGTCTGCGCAAAGACATTTGTGACTGTCTCACCGGAACTGCAGGTGGCCAGCGGCCATGCAAATGTCTGCTCATTCTTTCTGCTGCTCAGCGCGCCGTAAATGATCGCACCGAATATGATCAAAACAGCGATCAGCTGCCTGATTCTTTTTCCACTCATACTTACCTCCTATGCTCCTATGCCGGAACTCCTTCTCCAGGCGGTTCCGGACATGACTGCCTTCCTGCTTCCCGTTTCATTTTCCTGCTGTTTCAAATCATACTTGTGGCCATGGGCGGGTGCCCGCAAACATATATGATTTTGATCCTACAGCAGAAACAGGCTGATGGCCGGAATAAAGGTGATCATCAGCAGGGCGATCAGGAACATGAAGATCAGCGGGATTGCCTTTCTGGAGATCTCCATGACAGGAATCTGCGTCATTGAACTGGCGACAAAGAGATTGACGCCGATCGGCGGTGTCACATATCCGATGGCAAGGTTGACGACCATCATCACACCGAAATGTATTCCGGTCATGCCGAACCCCTTGACGATCGGCAGAAGGATGGGGGTCAGGATCAGGATCGCAGGCGTAGTGTCCATAAACATACCCACGATAAGGAGGAAAACATTGATCACGAGCAGAACGATCACTTTGCTGGTAAAGTTGGCCAGAATCCAGGTGCTGACGTTCTGCGGAACCTGCATGAGAGTCAGGACCCTGGAGAAAGCGATCGCCGCAGCTATGATAAACAGGATAGGTGTGTAGGTTCCAACCGCCTCCAGGAACAGGCCATACAGCTCAGACAGTTTGATCTCCCTGTATACTACCAGGCTGATCAGGAGCGCATAAAACACTGAGATAACCGCAGCTTCCGTAGGGGAAGCAATTCCGCTGTAGATACTTCCCAGTATGATGACCGGGGAGAGTACAGCCAGAAAGCTCTCTTTCATGACGCTGATAAATCCTCTGCCGCGCAGTTCATCAATGTACTCCGCGATCTTTTCCTTGTCCTCGCCATGTTTTTTGCAGTGATATACAGCATAGACCATCAGCAGAAGCGCGATGAGGACACCCGGAATGATACCCGCGGTAAACAGGTCGCTCACGGATTCTCCCGATGCCAGACCATACATAATAAAGGGAATGCTGGGCGGGATGATGACTCCCAGACTGCCCGCAACAGCAATAATAGCAACACAGAATTTTTTCTCATAGCCCAGGCGGAGCAGTATGGGGAGCGTCATACTGCCGACAGCAGCCACAGTCGCGACACCGGAACCGGAAATCGCCCCATAGAAGAGACAGGTAACGATGACCGCGCAGGGAAGTCCTGCGGTCCTCTTTCCAATCAGGTAGGAGAAAAGGTCAAAAAGCCGGCGGGATATGCCGCCCTTGGCCATAAGGATGCCGGACAGAATGAACATAGGCACCGCCAGCATGGGAAAGCTGTTGAGTGCGTTGAACATAGCTCGCACGATATAGGTGGCGCTGGCCGTAAAGGAAGCGTCAAAAGCGCCGGGCAGAACACACGCAGCCGCAAGCGCCATGGAAATCGGTACGGCCAGAAGCAGGCATACCGCAAACAGGATCATTACAAATGCAGCAGACATTTAAACCTCCCCTCTCTTATGGATCTCTTCCCTGACACCCTGTCGGATCATGCGGATCCGCTCGATAAATTTCTGGATAAGGCGGAATTCACACAAGGCAAAAGAGATCACGGTGATCGACTGAACAATCCACATGGGGATACCCACCGCGGGACTTGCTGCCTGCCCGATATAAGACTGTTTCACAAAATGGAAGGCAAACGGAAGCAGGTAGGCGAACAATACCATCTCGATCAGATAGCTGACCAGGCGGAAGACGTGCACGCCCTTTCCTCCGAAATCGTCTCCGAACCACTCTACGAACTGTTCGATCTTAATGGATTTGCTGTTTTTGACACAGTAGCTTATACTCAGAAATCCGGTCCAGATAAAGCAGAAGCGGGTGATCTCCTCCGACCAGGAAAGAGAATTGCCCAGGGCGTATCTGGCAAAAATCTGGATTCCCATAATGATCATCATCACAAAAAGAAGCAGTACCAGCAGGATTTCTTCAAAATGCCGGTCCAGCCATTTGATTCCTTTCATCTGTTCCCCCTTTGACATATTTGAGCACTGCAAATAGCGCTCCTGACACAAGAATGATAAAAAAATAACGTTCAAATCATACAGAATTATAACGACATTATTCATGTTTTGCATATACACAAAGAGCTTTTATCCATGAATATTTCTTTTTAATCTATAGACAAAATCAATATTAGTGTCCAAATACTACATATTAGCCACATTAATTACACTAACTGTGTCATTAGGGCAGAGTCGGCCATGCAGCCGTCTGCCCCCCGACCGGCCCGTGTCCGCCGCAAAGCGGGAAATACATTTCATGGGCAGTGTCACAAAAAGTGTCATAAAAAACCCGGAAGGAATCTCCCTCCGGGCGTTCGTAAAAATATACTATGAGGCATATATTATCAATTGTTTTCTCTTTTATTCTCTTTTATTCAAAAAATTCAACTGAGTGCAGATCGATATTGACCCTGATCCATTCAATCGATATGTGATATGCGCCTGGCCATTCAATTGACAAGTGAGATGCACCTGATCCATTCAATCAATATGTGATATGCGCCTGATTCATTCAATCGATATGCGCCTGATTCATTCAATCGATATGCACCAGACGCGGTTCAGACAGTTTTCTTCCTGAATCCGCCTGCTGCGAGGACCTGATCCACCTGCCTGCAGGAATCTTCGATGGAGCCGCTGTTGTCGATCACGACGTCCACATTGCTGCGGAAAGCCTCCTCGCTGAGCTGGCTCCTGAGGATGTTGTCAATCTTCTCGTCACTGTAGCCGCGGGATGAGCGGAGTCTTCGTCTCCTCTCCTCTTCATCGCAGTAGATATACCACATATCGTCCACCAGTTCTCTGTAACCGCACTCGATCAGCAGCGCCGCCTCTATTACAAAAAAGTCCAGCCTTCCGGCCTCGCTCTCTTTTTTGAACTCATCCACGATATATTTCCTGACAGCAGGATGCACGAGATCATTGACTTTCTGCAGAAGGTCCGGCTCGGAAAAAATCCTGCGGGCCATCTCCGGATTATTGATCCTGCCGTCCCCAAGAGTGACCGCTGCCTTTTGGCCGGTCCCGCCGTCTGCCGGATACTGTTCCAGCAGCCGGATCAGACTCTCATAAATCGCCCCTCCGGGCGCCTCCAGAGCCCTGGCAATTTCGTCACTGAATTCGATCCTGCAATTGTAATTTGTTTCTATATAGCGGAGGACTTCCGATTTTCCGCAGCCCACACCGCCTGTCACACCAATCAGTTTCAACGCCCTGTCTCCTCTCTTATTTTGCCATGTACCAGTCGCTCCCGCTGTGCACATCCGTCTCCAGGCGCACTGAGAGTTCCGCCGCGTGCTCCATCTCCTCTTCGAGGATGAGACGGACGGTGTCCTCTTCGCCGGGAGCCGTCTCGATCAGGAGTTCATCGTGGATCTGAAGAATCAGCCTGGATCTGAGCTGCTCGCGGGCGATCCTCTCCCAGACGCGGATCATGGCAATCTTCATAATGTCAGCCGCCGATCCCTGGATCGGAGAATTCATGGCGACACGTTCGCCGAAAGAGCGCTGCATGAAATTGCTGGAGCTGAGCTCCGGCACAGGTCTGCGCCGCCCATACATGGTTTTGGCATAGCCGTTTTTCTTTGCGGACGCAACAAGGTCATCCAGGAATGTTTTGATCCCTGGATAGGTCTTGAAATAAGCTTTGATGTATTCAGAGGCCTCCTGCCTGGTGATACTCAGCCCCTGGGAGAGGCCGAAGGAGCTGATCCCGTAGACAATGCCGAAATTGACTGCCTTGGCATTGCGGCGCTGCAGAGGGGTGACCTCCTCAAAAGGTGTGTGGAAGACCTTGGAGGCCGTGATCCTGTGAATGTCTTCACTTTCCCTGTAGGCATCGATCAGGCCCTGGTCGCCCGACATATGCGCCAGGATCCTCAGCTCAATCTGGGAATAGTCCGCGTCCGTGAAAATATAGCCGTCCACGGGAATGAAGGCCTTGCGGATCTGTCTTCCCAGGTCTGTCTTCATGGGGATATTCTGCAGGTTGGGATCCGTTGAGCTGATCCTGCCGGTCGCTGTGATGGTCTGAGTCAGGGTGGTGTGGATCCTTTGGTCATCCGCCACATAAGCCATAAGTCCGTCGGCATAGGTCGAGCGGAGCTTTGTGAGCCCGCGGTATTCCAGTATATCATTTACCACCGGGTAGTCCGGAGCAAGCTTCTCCAGAACACCGGCAGCGGTCGAATGGCCGGTCTTGGTCTTCTTGCCCCCGGGAAGTCCCATTTTTTCAAAGAGGACCTCGCCCAGCTGCTTGGGAGATGCTATGTTAAAGACCGACCCGGTCTCTTTGTAAATCTGCTGCTCCAGCTCGTCGATCCTGCCGCCCAGCTGCGTGCTGTATTCCTTCAGTGACTCCGGCCGGATCCTGATCCCCAGTCTTTCCATATCGGCCAGAATAAAGGTCAGGGGGCGCTCGATCTCCCTGTAAAGATCCCACATCTCCTGCTCCGTCAGCTTTTCCCTGACAAGGGGAGCCAGCCGGCGAAGAGCGTCCGCAGCCCGGCAGGCGTAATTATAGACGGCCTCCGGCTCCTCCGCTGCAGCTTCCGCCCAGGTCTTTTTGCCGAAGAGCTGTTTTCTGCTTTGCAGTGACAGACCCAGGTACTCGCTTGCTGCATCTTCGATTTCATAATCATTTTTCAGCGGGTTGGCCAGATAGCAGCACACCAGAAGGTCCATAATCCCCTCCATGTGCACGCCGTCCGAAAATTCCCCGCGTGAGTCGACAGCCCAAAGACCCATCTGATCTTTCTGGGCAAAGACAGCGAGACACGCCCCCTCGCTCTCCCCTGCGGCAGAGGCACTTTGCCTGACCGCTATCCTTATTTTTTTCAAGAAAGCGATCAGATCCGCCGCCGTCAGACCAGAGGCAGACTTTTCTGCCCCGGAACCGCCGGATCCGGTACTGCTGCCTGAAGCCCCTCCGGACTCTTCCTCATCTGGAGAATCTTTATCCAGGGCACTTCCATCTATTGACTGATTGGAACCGGCCCATGGAGCTGACTGGTCAAACTCTCCCTGCTCCACGGCGACAAAGCAATTGTGTACACCGGTTTTTTCTTTATAAGACACCGCGGCACCCGAGAGCATGGACTTTTTCTCCATCCCGTATCCCGCGCGGTCCAGGACCGGCCAGATTCCGACCGTGAATCTGCTCTCCACGGAAATCCTGTCCAGAAGGGTCTTCTCCAGATCCGCCAACCCGTCTGCCCCGGTTATCTTATCTATTGAAAAAGTTTCCTCCTTCTCTTCCAGGACATCCCGGTCAAAACGGGGAAGGAAATTTTTAAATCCCAGTTCTGTGCAAAGTTCAAACGCTTCACGGGTATAATAGTCTCCCGCTGCCGCTTTCTCCAGGTCCAGTTCGACATCGCAGTCGGTCTTTATGGTCACCAGGAAGAGACTGAGCCTGGCCTTGTCTTCATTTTCCGCCAGATTCCTGTGCAGGGCGGGCTTTTTGATCTCCTCCAGATGCTGGTAGACGCCGTCCACCGAGCCGTAATCTTTGATCAGCTGGGTGGCAGTCTTCTCGCCCACCTTGGGGACTCCGGGAATATTGTCCGATGAATCACCCATCAGGGCTTTGACATCGATAAACTGCAGCGGGGTCACTCCATAGCTCTCCAGGACCTGAGGAGCCCGGAAATCGTCAATTGATGTCTGCCCCTGCCTGGTTCGGGGGATCCGGATGCAGATTCGGTCCGTCGCGATCTGCAAAAGGTCGCGGTCGCCGGAGATCAGGACCACATCCATGTCCATAGCCTCCGCCTTGCGGGCCAGAGTTCCCAGTATGTCGTCTGCCTCCAGTCCGGCCTGCTCGCAGATCTCAATCTGCATGGCAGTCAGCATTTTTTTGATCAGGGGAACCTGCTGGCGCAGTTCATCCGGCATGGCGCTGCGGGTCCCTTTATATTCCGCATAAGCCTCATGTCTGAAAGTCGGCGCGTGGACATCGAAGGCGACCACCAGATAATCCGGTTTTTCCTCATCCAGCTGACTGAAAAGAATATTCAGAAAACCATAGACGGCTCCTGTGTGGACCCCTTTCGAATTAGTCAGATCGGGCATCCCGTAGAAGGCCCTGTTCAAAATACTGTGCCCGTCGACCAGCATTAATTTCTTTTTCTCTTCTGCGCTCATTTTTTCCATTCTCTTTCAGAAATCGTATTGTTTTGTCAGATATCAGATTATAGTCCTCAGTTCTTCATGCCGGCAGCATGACTGTTACATAACATAGAGTATGGCCGTCACGACAGCAACGACAACTGCGGTCAGCTCCAGCACAAAAGCCGCGTTCACGAGTTTCGTGCGATAAGCCAGCTGTCTCCTCTCATTGTTTATATACTCCGGCAGATCCTTTTCAAGATTTATGCCGTTATCAACTCTCTTATCATTAAAAACACGGTCAATCAGATACTGGATTTCGACCTCTTCCCGACATCCCTGGCAACCGTCATAGTGATCCAGAAATTCCTGGAGCGTCGTATCGTCCAGGCTGTCTTCCAGAAAAGCGGGTACCAGACCCGTGAATTCTTTACATTTCATGATGACTCCTGAAAACATATCCTCAGGACTGAGCCTGATTTTTTCTCACAAGTAAAAACCGGAAAGCAGCGTTCTTTTATTCACAGCATATTCAGCAGCCGTCAATGTCAGACGCCCACCAGGAAAGCCGGAAAACATCCTTCTGCTGCTTCCATCCAGCATTTTTATATTTTATCACACTACAGCAGCGTAAGAAAAGCTGTTGTTTTCCTGCCTGACTGTGCCTCATCGTGCCTCACCACAATCACCGGCACCAGCCTCTCACCTGCTCCCACTGCAGCTCTTCCCTGTTTATCCCTCTGCAGCCTCCAGACCTTCCCTGCTTATCCCTCTGCAGCCTCCAGACCTTCCCTGCTTATACCTCTGCAGCCTGCAGACCTTCCCTGCTTATCCCTCTGCAGCCTGCAGACCTTCCCTGCTTACAGGCAAAATATATATTCGAATATTTATTAAGAAAAAAAATAACTGTACTTTTTCGTTTCCCATGTTATAATCATTAATACACTGTATTAATGTATACAATTTGAGTGCTATCTTTTTTCTCATTTCTGTTCAATACATTCACAACACCAGTGTTGAAATATAAATCTTTTTTGTCACAAAAGGAGGAGACATGGCTGTAAGAAATCGTGCCCGCTTCAACGATGACAGTATTCTTGCAAGATACTTTGGACGTTCGTCCAATTATACAGATATCCCCAACAATCTTTTTGCAGAATACAATGTAAAAAAAGGTCTGCGAAACGAAGACGGAACCGGTGTCCGGATAGGTCTTACAAGGATTTCCGACGTCATCGGATATACAACAGACGAGCAGGGAAGGGTCATTCCCTGCGAAGGCGACCTGCTCTATCGCGGCTATTCCATCAGGGATCTTCTGAAGAACCGCCAGAAAAACTACGGCTTTGAGGAAACCTGCTTCCTGCTGCTGTTCGGCTATCTGCCCGACCATGAAGAGTTTGAGAATTTCAAACAGTGTCTTGCCCTGCGGTATGAACTGCCCGAAAGTTTTCTGGCCAATGAGCTCCTTCTCAAGCCCGCCCGGAACCTCATGAACAAGCTGCAGTCCTCGGTACTTTCTCTATATAACTATGATGAAACGCCCGATGAGACAGACGTGTACCAAAACCTTCTGAAGGGAATCAATCTGATTGCAAAGTTCCCTGCCCTCGGCTGCTATGCCTATTACACCAAAGTTCATTCCTTTGACCGGAGCTCGCTGATCATCCACTATCCCCGTCGGGACTATTCGATTGCTGAGAACATTCTCTACATGCTTCGCCCCGATGGCAAATTCACTGATCACGAAGCCAACCTGCTCGATGCCATCCTGCTGATCCATGCGGATCACGGCGGTGGTAACAACTCGACTTTTACCAATGTCGTCGTAGGTTCAACCGGCACAGACATTTACTCCGCACTCAGTGCCTCCATCGGCTCCCTCAAGGGTCCCAAACACGGCGGAGCCAACATTTCCGTCTCCAGAATGATGCAGCAGGTTATTGCGGACCTTGACTATACGGCTGACAAAGACCAGATCCGCAAGATCGTCAATTCGATCCTCGATCACAATTATTACGATTACAGCGGCCTGATCTATGGCTTCGGACACGCAGTGTATACCCTGAGTGATCCACGTGCCGAGCTCCTGCGCAAACTCTGCCGCAATCTCGCTGAGGAACAGGGCTGTATGTACAAGTTTACCTTCTACAAGCTGTTTGAGGATACAGTCCGCGAAGTGGTCCAGGAGAGAAAGGGCTTAGTCTTCCCTTCCAATGTAGACTTCTATTCCGGCCTCGCCTACCGCATGCTGGGCATTCCCGAAGAGCTCTTTACCCCGCTCTTTGCCACCGCCCGCGTAGCCGGCTGGGTCGCCCACAATCTGGAAAACAAGCTCTACGACGGAAAGATTATGCGCCCCGCAACGAAATACGTGGGAGACAAACAGGATTTTGTTCCCATGGAGCAGCGCAGGTAAAGGGTGCCTGTGACTTATAGCTCTGACTGAAGAAAGGAGCTGTTCTCACGGCCGGGAACAGCTCCTTTTTTTATCTGGAAAATATTATACAAAAAATCTTAGACAGGGAAGTAAGTTTGGACTGCTCCGGCACAGACATCCAGGAGCGAAAAAAAACATGAGGACAAGATTTATTATTCTTCTTTAAAGAGTTCCTCAACCTCGTCCGGTGTCTCCTCAAATTTCTCAGCGATATCGGCAGCTTCCTCAGCGGGGGCAGCTTCTTCAGCCGCTTCAGCTTCCTCAGCGGGAGCAGCTTCCTCAGCGGGAGCAGCTTCCTCAGCCGCTTCAGCCTCCTCAGCCGCTTCAGCGGGGGCAGCTTCCTCAGCCGCTTCGGTTTCCTCTTCTGCCAGTTCCTCTGCTACAGCCTCATCAACTGCTTCAGCTACCGCTTCGTCCAGCTCATCTTCATCGGACTCCACGAAATCCTCATCAAAGATATCCTCTTCAGGCTCTTCCTGCAGTGCCTCTTTAACTTTTTCGGCTCCGTCCGCAAAAACATCCTTTACCTTGCCGGCTGTCTCACCGACCACTTCAAGAACAGTTTCACCCTTGGGACCGATTGCCTCTTTGATCCTTGTATAAGCCTGGGCTGAACCGTTTTTGATCGTAGTGTAGGTCCTGGAAGCAGCTGCTTTCACTCTTGCAGCCTTCTCTTCCTGGTCGGATTTGGCAGGCTCTTCTGTCTCTTCATCCTCATCATCGTCGAAATCATCATCAAAAATATCGTCATCATCGTCAAGGACGAATTCTTTTTCTTTCTCTTCCAGATAATAGTAGACCGTCGCTGCCGTAACGCCAAGCACCGTACATCCGAATAACAATCTGCCTAATCTGCTCATCTTGATCCTCCATCTAAACATCAAAAAATGTCCGCAAATGCCCGAGAATGTGCGGCATTGCAGCCGCTTTTCCCGCTGCTTTAATCATGCTTACAGCCATGAGCAGAACTCACAGACTCACATGTAAGAAGCACCGCATTGCTAAGCGCCAAAGCGCTTTTGCTCTGCTTCTTACATACTAACTCATTTCTTATGAAAATAAAAGAGAAAAGTCGGCATGCCCGAAACTCTTTCAACACCGCTGAAGTGAAAAGTTAACTTCCAGTCCCCAAAGCGTCTGGAAGTTAACTTTTCACTTCAGCTGTTTTTTTGAAGGAGAATGACGCTCACCAGGGCAGGTCCTCGTCGGCTGCCTGCCATCCATCTCCCATGGTCTCAAATTGACTGAAACCGTCATCTTGCGCGTCATATAAGTCTCCGCCGGAAATATTGGACAGCAGCGATGCCAGATCAGGGTCATCCCCGCCTTGGCTCTGCTGACCGGATCGATCATTAGTCCGGGTGCCCGGGCGGGACTGTCCGCCTCTTCCTGCCCTGCCTGTTCCTGTTACTCCGGATCCTGTTTCTCCGGATCCTGTTACTATAGATCCTTTTTCTCTGGATCCTGTTACTCCGGATCTTGTTTCTCCGGATCTTGTTTCTCCGGATCTTGTTACTCCGGAAGAGATGAATACAGAATCTGCAGATTTAGTCTGTTCAGCCTTGTCAGCAACCGGCTTTTTCGCGGTTTTCCTGCCGCGTGCGCGGATTTCCTCATATTCTGTGAGAATCCTGCGGAAATTATCTACGATAAACCTCTGCGCTTTTTCATTGTAATAAACACGATAATACATGTTTTGACCCATACCGGCTTTCTCGGAATACAGACCCAGCTGCATGCCTTTTTCGGTGGGCACAGAGTTTTCCTTACCTATATCCTGCATCATGCGCTTTTCCAGATATCCGTTTTCCCGCATCCAGTTTGTGATCACCGTAGCGGCAACGGGCATCTTCTGATCCTCCGGCAGAGGACGTCCGATCTGGTTCAGCAGATAAGAAATCTGCTGGTCCTGCTCATAGTGAAACTCAGACAGAATTTCATAGGGAAAAGTCTCGGCCAGAGAAGGCCTGGGGGCGGATTTCCGGGGAAGGGCGCCTACCTGACCGCCTGCTTTGTGGACGTCAGTGAGGATTTCCTCCACAAACTTCAGGCAGCGGTTCACATTTATATTTGTCAGTACGTCATTATCCGGAGCAGGTCTGTTTGTAACAGGGTTCCTTCCCTCTGCCATCCTTCTGATGTACTGAATCGCGACTTCCAGCCGCTTGAGATCATAGCTGCCCATCTTCCCTCCTGTCCTGCTGTTAGAGCTGCAAGATATCACTATATATATGATGTATTGTCGTCAGTTTATCGTAAATTTGTGGCAGCTTATCAAGCATTAGCCTGACACAAGTCTTCTGTCACAAAAGCGCTGCAAGATCCGGGAATTGGAATTACCGTACTCCCGTCTTCTATCACAAGAGCGCTGCAAGATCCGGGAAATTGAATCACCGCTCCTCCCGGTCTTCTGTCACAAGAGCGCTGCCAAATCCGGGAACATTGCCACGCTTCTCTTCAGGATTCCGTTCATGTATGCGATGGCAGTTCCGTAATTGGTCACCGGAACATTCTGCCGTACGGCGCGTCCGATCCTGCTCTGCATCTCACGTTCATTCAGCATGCATCCGCCGCAGTGGATGACCAAAGCGTAAGGCGTGAGATCCTCCGGAAACCCCGTTCCTGAAGAAGTCTCGATCGTGATGTCCTTCCCGGTCTTTGTATGCAGCCAACGGGGAATCTTCACTGTCCCTATGTCGTCACACTGACGGTGGTGGGTGCAGCCCTCCGAGATCAGGACGCGGTCTCCGTCCTTCAGATGTTCGATCTGCGCCGCGCCTTCCACTGCCGTCTTCAAAAACCCCTTGTAGCGCGCCATCAATATGGAAAAAGATGTGAGCGGAATGCTCTCCGGCACGTCTTTCTGCACCCGGGCGAAGGCCTGGCTGTCGGTGATGACAATGGCAGGAGGTCTGCGCAGACTCTCCAGAGTCGCGGTCACTCCCTCCGTCTGTGTGCAGATCGATGTACACCCGGCATCCAGTATATCCCTGATCACCTGCTGTTGAGGCAGGATCAGCCTGCCTTTGGGGGCAGCCTTGTCAATGGGAATGACCAGAATGACCTGGTCTCCCGCTGTGAGAAGATCCGATACCAGCCTGGGTTCCCGGCCCTGCTGTGCTTTCCATGCCCGATAAATCTCCCCGATTGTCTCCTTGATCTCCGTGATTCCCTCTCCGGTCAGGGCACTGGCCCGGACAAAAGCCGGTCCAGAAGATTTGACCGCTTCGGTCGACAGAGGGGCCGACAGATCCGATTTGTTCCAGACGATCACATAGGGGATTTTTTTCTCCTGAAACAGGCCCAAAAGTTCGCGGTCGCAGCCGCACATTCCCCTGCTTCCGTCTACGACCAGAACTGCAATATCTGTCTGAGCCAGAATCTTTCTGGTCCTCTGCACACGCAGCTCACCCAGCATGCCCTCGTCATCAAAGCCGGGGGTATCTATGATCACGACAGGTCCCAGGGGCAGGAGCTCCATCGCTTTTTTTACAGGGTCGGTTGTCGTTCCTTCCACTTGTGAGACAACTGCCAGGTCCTGTCCCGTGACAGCGTTTACAACGCTGGACTTTCCGGCGTTGCGGCGCCCGAAAAAGCCTATATGTATCCGTTCTCCCGAAGGAGTGTCATTTAAACTCATCTTTATTCTCCACAAAAACCAAATCGAGATGGATATATGTTCATCTATCCAGACAAACCGCGCCGGGACGGATATATGTTTATCTATCCAGGCATGTCTTACCTGGGCGAAAAAAAAATCAATATTTCCCTTCATCCCATACCGATTCTGTTGTAATTTCATTATTCCGTAATCACATTTGTCAGCGCACCGATTCCCTCAATCACACAGCTGACCGTGTCGCCGGGCTTGAGGAATCTGGGCGGGTCAAAGCCCATTCCGACTCCCTTGGGAGTGCCTGTGGAAATAATAGTCCCTGCCCGGAGTGTCATTCCGGCGCTGAGCTCGGAAATAATGCGCTCCAGACCGAAAATAAGCATATCTGTCGTGCTGTTCTGACGTATCTCTCCATTAACAATGCTGGCGATCCTGAGCTTGGGCGGCCATGCAAACTCATCCGCCGTCACGATACAGGGACCCATAGGGGTGAAGCCATCCAGGCTCTTGCCCAGGTACCACTGTGTGTGTCTGGTCTGGATGTTGCGGGCACTGATGTCATTGAGGATCGTATATCCGAATATGCAGTCCTTCACCTCTTCCGGAGCGATCCCCTTTATGTCTTTCCCGATAATCACTGCAAGCTCGGCCTCATAATCCAGGGAATCAACCAGGTCCGTATAGGCGGGAACCGGCTCCCCGTCTCCGGGTGACCGGTATACACGCTTGGAAAAATACACGGGATAGCGGTCTTTTGATACAAAGGACTCACTGGAATAGGCCGCAGCTTCCTCCGCATGCTCAGTGTAATTAAGTCCCAGGCAGATCACATCCTGCAGAGGACAGGGAATCGGGGAGAGCAGCCTGCAGTCCTTGCCCACCACCAGTCCGGCTTCCTCTTCGGACTCATTGAATCTCTGGGCGATTCCGCTCAGATCCTGCATAATCTCCGGAGTGGCCTCGGCGATCATTGTATTCATATCCGGAAAAGAATATGCCGTATCTGCCAGCGGCAGAATCTTTTTGCCGTCAGACGAAATGATTCCGACTTCCTCAAGAGCCCGCTTAACATACATCCTGATTATCTCACTGGGATTGTATTCAGGTTCGTCTTCAAAATTTCTCTTGAATGTAACTAATCTCATATTCAGCAGCGGGGCAGCTTCTCTTTCAGCCCCTTCCTCCTTTCCGGTTGATGCTGTTTAAAGATTCTCTTCCGCAAAAATCATGCGCAGCAAGACGGAGATTCCCTCTATAGTCTGCTATAGTCTTCTATCATGTTCGCCCGTAAAACAAACAACCAGAAACTCCTCTGTAATTTCGTGGCAAAAAAATCATGCCCGGCTTTCCGGTATCCATACCGGTATTTAATACCGGCATCATTATCATTATATAATGAAAAAGCGACTTTCTGCCACAATAGAGGCAGAAAATCGCTTATTCTTTCAGATGATCTTTTTAAGCAGAACACAACCCTTTATATCTGGTCATGGCCTGTCTGCTTCAGGTGCTGTCTGATGGTTATCCAACCTTAAGCTCTGGCGGTGATATTGCCTTTGACGTTTCTCCGTCCGCTTAGCTGTTTTTGATGGTTACCATCCTTCTATCTTTCATTCAAATGATTTTGGATCATTTTTTTGTGGAATCTGATCCATTATCTTTGTCCTGATCTTTCTTTTTATTGTTCTTCTTGTAGCGCTGAATCAGGACAACTGCGGCGCCGGCTGCACACAGTGTCAGCACCCACAGGAAAATGTTGGTTGTATCTCCGGTCTTGGCGGAAGTCGTACCTTTCTGCGAAGTTCCGGACGATGTCTTGGAGTTCGAGTTGGATCCCGTTGCGTTCTTGATCACCAGTGTGGACTTGGGATTATCGCCGTCCTCAAATCCGTAGGTCAGCGTATGTGTTCCGACCGCGAGCTTGCTCAGAAAATCCTTCTTGAATGTGATGACGACGCTGCCGGATTTCGCCTTGTAGTAATCCTTCTTCAGGACCTTTCCGTCTACCAGGATTCCCTGGAAATGGCTGAAGGCAGTCTTATTTTCGGTCTCTCTTATAATCTTGACTTCCAGGCTCTTGCCGGAACCCTTGGTCCAGGAAAGACTTGCGCCTTTTTCGACCTTATAGGTACCCTTGGTCAGTTTGGGGATGACCGCGGTTTCAACTTTCTTACAACGCTCGCAGGTGTGCTCCTTTTTGCCTTCTGCAGTCAGGGTAGGTCTTGTGATTATCACCCATTCACCGAATTTGTGGCCAAGAGCTTTACCTGTATCCACAACCTTTGTCTGTTTTTCAAAAACACTGTTTTTGAATACTGCCGTGTAAGTGGTCTGAGCCTTTTCCGTACAGGTGGCTTCTTTCGTCTTCTTTGAGGTGGTCTTGACAGTCTCTGTCAGCTTATGCGATTTGTAGTTCTTACAAACTACCTGGGCTTTAACAGTGCTGTTATCCTTCGACCATGTATATGTAGGCTCACCCCATTCATGTTTAGTTGATTCAAAGCGGACGCCTGTCACAGGTGCAGCAGTTTCACCCTTCTTATAAACAGTTTCGACGTAAATATACTTGGAACCATCCTTGATGCTTCCGGTGCTGATCTCATGAGCAGAGGGGAATAAAATATCGGCCGTTTCAAATGTGATCTTCTTGGGAGTATAGTTTTCCTGATAACCCTGTTCTTTATTCCCGCTCTCTCCGGTAAGGGCTGCAAAAGCAATTCCGTCTGCCACTTTACACTGCACTACATATTTCTTTTCTTTAGAGAGGTTGATCTTGGAACTGCCGCAGACCACACCATAGGCCTTACTTGTTCCGTCAGCGGGTCCCGCCGTAATATTCATATTTGAATCTTTCAGGCTGAGTTCACCGGCAGCTTTTATCCCGTAAACAGCACAGGGAGCATTTACTTTTACGTCACTGTCCCCTGAAATAACTATATCTCCTGCAGTTTCTATGCCGCTGAAGGTTTTTACAGTGCTTTCATCCCCGGGGTTGGCGATTACAGTAATAACCGCGCCATCAATAGAAATCTTTTTTCCTGCATAGAGGACTGAATTCTTAACAGGCGGTTTATAAACATACGACTGCAAGGTGGCTTTTGCACCAGACTCCATCTTGAATTTGTCATGAGCATAGACACCGGTCCCATAAACATCAGTTGTCAGGTTGGATCCCTTGCTCAAATTCAGATTTTCGCATTCGATTCCGTTAAGAATATCGTCAGTCTTTTCGTGATTAATTGTAATTGTGGTACTGATGTCAAGATTGCCATCAGAGACAATGGCAGTTTTCCCACTTTTAGTGGTCAGCGTTCCTTTTCCTTTGATCTTTATTTCAGACTTCTTCTTTGAGTCTCCGGAAATGAATCGAAGAGCGCTTGCCTTCTCATCTCTTACAGATTCAAGATTTGTAAGTGTGATTTTATTCGTGCCTACAAGATTGATCGTATATTCTTTTTCACCTGTACCGGAAAGATAAATGCCTGCTGCAGGGGAATATGCATGATCATAGACAGCATTTGTGTTGATCACATAAACATTGTTGAAAGTAATTATTTTTTTATCAAAATCAAACTCAATAAAGTTTCGATCATGCTTACCTACAGCATTTTTCCCATCAGAATCAGTATCGTTAAATGCGTACCCAATGTCATTTATATACAGAGATGAGGACGCAGCATTCTTTGAAAGGTCCAGAGCATAATTGCCAACATAAAGAACTGGTTTGTTCTTGTCTTTGTTAGAGATTTTCAGGGTTGCCTTTTCCGACTTTACGGTTTTGCCGCCTTCATTTATCTCGCAGAAA
The DNA here is from genome assembly GCA_902777355.1 of uncultured Lachnospiraceae bacterium. Taxonomy (GTDB): domain Bacteria; phylum Bacillota; class Clostridia; order Lachnospirales; family Lachnospiraceae; genus CAG-791. Next base: position 75,315 of record CACYTU010000006.1, read on the forward strand.
AATTTCTGCCCATCATCATCCTTTGTCGTGGAAGGAATGCTCAGAGTAGCTGTTGTGGCAGACAAACCATCCAGTTTGACATCCTTACCCGTGGATTTATCATGAATATACCACTGGTAAGTAGCGGTTTCCGAGGGCGTTACGCTGAACTCAGCACCTGCCGGATACTCTACAGTCTGATCCTGAGGCTGAGACATAGCTGTCAAATCAGGAGTAACAGTCAGATCCGCCGAAGCTGAGTCTTCAGGCTCCCTCCCTTCATAAGATACCCTGCAGAAATAACTGCCTTCGTCATCCTTCTTTACAGATTCAATGACAAATTTAGGAGTTTTCGCGGTATCATTGCCGGTGATTGCAACTGCTTTTGCTGCTTCTTCTCCGTCCCCGTTTTCTTCGTTTTCTTCGTCTTCTTCCTCTTCTCCAACGTCGGAGACCTTATACCACTGGTATGTCGCCTTGGAGGGATCTATACCTTCTATATTGTCATTCAGCTCTACTTTGAATTCAGCCTTCTCAGACTCTTTTACCTCAACATCCTCCGGCTGGGTCTTTATAATGGAATCTTCGGCTCCCTCATCTGCAGCTTCCTCAGAGACATTCTCATCATCGCCTTCTTCCGCGATTTCCTGCGTGGTCGTGCCTGCGCTGCCTGTATTTTCCGAAGGGGCACTGTTCCCGTCGTCAGCCTGTGCCGCCTGTTCATCGGTTTTGGCAGCATTTGCGCCTTCTTCCTGTCCGGCAGCTCCCGCTGCTTCTTCAGTTGCCTCGGTCTCACCGCTTCCGGCATCTTCTGTCTGCTGCGGAGTCTCGATTACTTCGGGCTCCTCAGGAACTTCCGGCTCTTCAGGTTCCTGGGGAATCTGCTCCCATCCCGCATAAACCGTCATATTGGAAGTGACCAAGCCGTCCCAGGGAGTCTGGCATTTTTTGTCAGTAAACCAGCCCAGGAACTCATAACCATCGTCCATGGGGGTATCTGCCAGGCCTTCAGCAGGATATCCTTCTTCGACATCTTCAATATAGGACTCCCCGTGGCCGTTCAGGTCATATGTCACTGTATAAACAACCGCCGGCTGCTCAATATCCCCCGAGCCATCCGATTCTCCCGAATAATCGTCTTCAGAATAATCCTCTTCTGAATAATCATCAGCTCCGGTATACATGGCATCTTCATATGTTTCCGTGTCTCCCGACCCTGCATTGTCGAAAAAATCGGTTCCGAAAGCAGTTAAAGGAGAGGATACAGCCAGTGTTGTACTGAGAACCATTCCAGCGATTAAAGTCACGATGCGATTTCTCTTCATTTTAGAAATACCCTCTTTCCCCCCGACATATATTTACAGCATATGTTCCGGCATATGCTTACAGAATATATCCAGGCATATGTCTGACGGGGGCGTCATATTGTGATAGTAGTCATAAATCACAAATCCGTAATAAATCTGCTCTGACCCGCCTTACATGCTGCCGTATTTTTCCGCAGGCATGCGAAAAAACACAGCCGTGACCGACGGTGTCTGAAAAATTTCCCCTGTTCAATTATTTTTAACCAATCTGTCCGACCAGGGGTCAATCTGACAGACCTCTGTATGAACAATCATGATTATACCAGACAAAAAGTGTATTTGTCATTTTTTATAAAAAAGATTCACTAAATTTTTGCATTATAATAAGTACGTTTCATAAAACAGGTCACTGTAAAAGTTATTGCCTGTAGCATGTCTTAAAATAAGAGGGTGTGAAGATAACACGGATTTGCTTCTTCACACCCTTTTTTGTTATTTATTGTCCCTGTCTGTTCATTTCGGGCACAATTCTTCTAATCATTTTCTCTGTCCCTTCCGGGCAGGATTGTTTCAGCATTATTCTTTCAATTCCGGGCAGGATTTTTTTCACCATTGTCCCTGTCCCTTCCGGATAAAAATGATTGGAGCCGGGAAACCACGCTTTCATCCATGAGATCAGGTATTTCCCGAAGGAATATCCTGCCGGAAAAAGCCAGGTGGGGCAGGCGGATGATCGTATATCCCTGGGGAATGGCGTCCTCATAGCAGGGATCAGCGATGACCCCGATTTCACTTTCTGCGGCATGCAGGACGGAAGCATCGCCTTCGCTTTGGCCGGTAATATTCCGGAGCCGGGCATTCAGTTCCTCTTCACCAGCGGGAGCAAAGTCATTTCCACCCAGGAAAAGGCTGCTGCCTGCCGGTTCGCCTCTGCCCTCTTCCGTCATGCCGAAAACGTGAGTGGGCACTCCTGTCAGAGTCTGCATGGAAGCCGCCAGCGATGTCATCACAACAGGCTCCCCAATCAGGCAGACAGGTAGTTTTTTTTCATCAGGCCCGTCAGCGGCAGCGGCCTTTCTCTCCCGGAAAGGAAACTGATTTTCTCCTGTTTCTGCCGCTGTTCGCACAGCTTCAAAATAAAGCTCTTCTGTCCCGCAGGCAGGTATTCCTGCCACGAAAGGAATCCCGAATCGTTCCTTCATGTACTCAGCTGCCGGAAGTCCGGTGGACGACAAAAGCAGGTTCACGTCGGCCGAAGCGCTGCGGCATATATCAGACAGCTGCTGATTGTACCTGTTGTCATTACTGTGCCCGGAAAAGCCATTCTCAGGAGTATCAGCTGAAGATTCTGCTCCACCTTTTGGGGCGTGGACAAGTTCTTCTGCCTCAGTCCGGTCCTCAGTCAAATTTCTGTCTGTACTAATGGGTGAAATGGATGAAGAACTGTCTCTTCCGTCTGAGACCATGTCTTGGTCCATAGCCCAGTTGGAGACGATTTCTATTCCTGCGGACGCAAGCTTTTTGCGCAGGCTCTGTTCTGTTGAGGGAGCGTAAAAGTCAAGAGGAGTCATGCCAAGGAGGTTGACCCTGATCTTTTTTCTGCCTGCACGGTTCTCCTCTTTAGAAAAGTCCTTTTCAACTTTTTCCCTACAGTCTTTTCCGTTTTTTTCCTTATGATCATTCTCGGCTTTTTCCTTACAGACTTTCTCGCCCTTTTCTTTTTCCGAATCCACGGGGACACCTGCAAACCGCTTCGCGATCTGCAAAAAAGCAAGTCCCGCTCCCCGGGTATAGTCGTGCATTCCGTTGGTGCTGATATAAAACGATGGAATTCCAGTCTCTTTCTCGATAATACGGGTGATGGCATCAAAGTCCATTCCGACTATATAGGGAATGGGGGAATTGGCGATGGCAATAAAAGAAGGCGAATAGATGCGGGCCGCCTCCGTGATATCCCGGATCAGCTTCTCGTCATTTCCCAGCATGGCGTCCGTATCATTGAGACCTGACAGGAAGATCAGGCTGTCATGGTCGTACCACCTGATCTCATCGTGAGTATTGTAGGTGGAGTTGCAGCCCGAGGGATCGTGCATGACAACCATGCCGCCAAGTTCAAAAAGAGCGCTGCAGACGCCCGATACGTCTCCGGTGTAAACCGGTATTTTCCTGAAAACCTGTCGCATTCTCTTCTCCTGTTACAATCATCAGAAGCATTGTGGCGGAGTATTGCCGCTTTCGCTTAATCTGACTGCTGCCATCTTTCAGCATGTCTTTGCATCTGCTGAGACGCGCCGCAAAAAACCTTTTATTATTCCTGCCGGGTGCTCTTCTTCTCATCTCCAGAGGCACGCCGCAAAAATATCATCTGTTTTTCCTGCCAGGTGCTCACAGCACGCAGGCACAGCCCAGTCCCTTTCTGGGAACGATTGACCGCGTATCTTTTTCGTGAAGGAAGGCATCTTCCATGAGTCCGGCCAGTTTCTCTACCCCGGAAAAGCCCCACATACCGCCATATTCCACAAGATTCACAAAGCGGGCTGTTCCTCCAAACCAGGCAGCCTTGGGTCCGATGGCCAGCATATTACCTTCGTTTTCCTTTCCGTGAAGGACTCTCATTTTAGGATGAACCGTAGAGTTAAGAATCAGTTCCGGGTGATGTGATCTCAGCCAGTCAAAGTCCTTTTTTTCTTCAGGGGAAATCGCATCAATGTAGATGCGGGTCACTCGAAAGCCATGCTCAAGCAGCAGTCTTGTCAGCCCCAGGGTCCTGGGATTAGCTATATAGTCAACGGTGATCTCTGTATCTCCGATCAGCTGCAGGGCATGGTCAAGAGCATTTTCGGCCGCCTTCTGTCCGGCCTGCATCAAGTCTGTCCCTTCTTTTGAGGAAAGCGCCTTCCGCAGTTCTCCGATTTCCTCGCGGATTTCCCCGGCGCCAACAGAAGGGGGAAGGTATAGAAAAGGCCTGCCCAGTCTTTTGGCCAGCTGTTTGATTCCGTGGACTCCGCTCGGACTCCTGGTAATGAAAAGAGAGGCCGCTCCGATCCTCAGATAATCGTCATAGGTCCTGCACTGCTGCAGGCTGAGATAAGTAAACCCGGCTTCGGTGATCTCTTTGGCAAGGTCGCTGTCGGGATCCACAGGCTGGTTATCTCCCAGGATACAGACCAGGCCCGGATCGACCGGAAGGGGACGAACTGGCCTGAACATGGATTCCTTGAGCTTCTGTTCCGGAGTGAGGCCGGTTTTCTGCATGACAGGATCCATCCAGCAGCGCATAAAATCGATATCCGGAAAACGCTCCTCCAGATTCCTGTAGACCCATGCGGCATCGGTTCCCACAAAATGATGGAGACAGACCAGGAAGACGGCAACTGCCCTTGGACGGTAAGGAAGCCGGTTGATCGCATCAGTCACTCCCTCGACCGTGATGTCCTCAAGACTCCCCTCATAAAGGTCTTCCTCTTCCAACAGTACACATGAAAAGCGGTCCGCAGCGTCCATTTCAGCAGCTGTCAGGACGACGCCCCGCATGCAGTTGTCAGAGCATACATAGATCTGATGACAGTCGGGGACCAGCATTCCAATATGTACGATATTCCAGGTTTCGTGGACAGGCGCGTTAAATTCCAGCACCTGGGCAAAGGGGGCCGGAAAGGCCGCCTCCGAAATCCTGAGGACAGCACCTTCTTCGCTTACAGACCGCAGCCCTCCGGGACGTATTTTTTTCATTATCAATCTCCATTCATAGATCAACACCGGACAGAATCTTTTCCTGTGCAAAGAAAAATTCCTCTGCATCCACAGGTATTCTGCTTCACTGCCCGGCAGGCAGCGAGCTGCTGATCTGCTGTCGTTCCCGCAGATACCCTGTTTGTATCTGTCATTCCTGAACCGGGGTATGCCTGCAGCCGGTCTGGCTCACTTCCCGGCAGGGGCCATTGCCTGACCTGCTATTACTTCCGCAAGCATCCTGTATTCTTCCGCCATTTCCGAATCGGGGAATGCCTGAAGGACGCTCTGCCCCCGCTCTTCAGCCTCAAGGACGGTGGCGCTTCTCGAAAGACATCCTGTCAGTTCGGTGCCGAGTTCCGCAGCAAGTGCACGGACCTTGTTCTCCTCATCGGGCACATCTCTGCGGTTGAGGATGAGGCCGCCAAGCCTGGCGTACCCTCTTCCCTGAAAGTGCTCCAGGGCAAGTCCAATATTGGCAGCTGCATAGAGGGACATGGTCTCTCCGGAAGTAAGGATATAAACATAATCGGCGTATCCTGCCCGCATGGGCATGGCAAATCCTCCGCAGACGACATCGCCAAGGACATCGAAAAGCACTATGTCGGGGCGGTATTTTTCATAGATTCCCAGTTCTTCCACTTTTTCAATGGCTGTGATCACTGCTCTTCCGGCACAGCCCTGGCCGGGCAGAGGGCCTCCGGCTTCCGCGCACAGCACCCCTGAAAAGCCTGTCCTGATCACCTGCTCAGGGCCGAAAGGCTTCCTGGCACGAACATAGTCCATGATCGTCTGAGGAGATCCGGAGCGGACTCTCTTCATGATCAGCTGAACCTCTCCGGCACTGCTGCTTCCATCTTCCATGTTCTGAAAAAAAGAATTCTCCCGGCACAGGAGCCTTGTGGAGTCAGCCTTTGGATCACAGCCCACCTGCAGAACTCTGAGTCCCTTCTGCGCAAATACAACTGCAAGATTGGAAACCGTCGTGGATTTGCCGATCCCGCCTTTTCCGTAAAATGCTATTTTAACCATTTTTCCTCCATGCAGCTGCTCCCTGCAGATACACTCTGCAAAACCACTGCTGTCCCGCTGCTGCAGGCTTACTGTTATTTGATCCTGGAGTATGCCGTTTTGGTGCTGACTCCCGCCAGACGGCCAATTTTTCCGGAGAGGGCCGTGATCTCATTCTCCGGGGCATCGACGGCCACGCTTATGATATTGATTCCCTTTTCCCGATAGGGAATTCCCATTCTCCCGATTATATACTGGCGGTAAGAATGCAGGATGCGGTTGATATCCTCAGGGGATTCCTGATCTTCCACAATGATTGAAATGACTGCAACTCGTGTTTCCATAAATGTCACCATTTGAGATTCTTATCTTACATTGCCGGGTTATAGGCATACCCGGCAGGCTCATATTCAGAAAGCCGCGCGGACTGCTTTTCCAGCATTTCAGCTTTTTTCGGCATTTCAGCTTTTTTCGGCATTTCAGCAGATTCTGGGAAGAAGCTCGTTTCCTGGCTGGGGCAGGATGGTCTGAGCACCAATCTCGGTGTTGAGGACGACGCGTCCGGGATGGTCTGAAGTAACTCTGCCGATACAGACAGCACCCTCCGTGTGGGGGCTTCTTCTCAGCGCTTCCAGGACCGCATCCCTGTCCTTCTCCGGGGCGATGATCACAAGTCGGCCTTCGCATGCCAGATAAAGAGGTTCGAGGCCCAGCATACCGCACACTCCCCTTACGCCGGGATCTACAGGGATTTTTTCAGCTTCCAGGGAGAAGCCGACATTGCTCTGACCGGCGATTTCATAGAGGACTGTTCCCACGCCTCCTCTTGTGGCATCGCGGATCACGTGGATACCGGGGGCGTCGGTCAGGGCGTTCTGCACAGCTGCCCACAGGGGGGCGCAGTCACTTGTGACATCTGCCTCAATCCCGTATTCATCTCTGGCCAGCAGGATGGTACAGCCGTGTCTGCCGACATCTCCTGTGACGATCACGCAGTCGCCGGGCTTAGCCAGGGCTCCGCCTGTGCATACACCATCCATGACGCGTCCGACCGCAGTCGTGGTGATAAAGACTCCGTCCACCTGACCCTTGCCGGCCACTTTCGTATCGCCCGCAACAATGCAGACTCCTGCCTCAGCCGCGGTCTTTTCCATCGCAGCGGCGATCTCTTCGAGCCTGTCCATGGGAAAGCCCTCTTCGATCACAAAAGCACAGGTCATATAGAGAGGCTGAGCGCCCATGCAGGCCAGGTCATTGACTGTACCGCAGATAGAAAGCTTGCCGATATTTCCGCCCGGAAAAAAGGCAGGGGAGACGATAAAACCGTCAGTTGACATGGCCAGCCTGCCCGCCGGAATATCCAGGAGGGCTGCGTCATCGGGTGTGAAGTGAGGATTTTCAAAATGCGCGCGAAATACTTTTTCTATCAGTTCCGAAGTCTGTTTTCCCCCTGCGCCGTGGGCCAGGGTAACTGTTTCCTGCATATCGTTCATTCCTTCCTGAGCTTATCTGTCCTATTAAATGATGTCGGGGTCAAAAGGTGGTTAAAGATAATCCGTCTCGTCAATATGCACAAACACCTTGGACACGCTCTCGCTCAATCCTCGCTGGCAGCGGT
>CACYTU010000007.1 GCA_902777355.1 uncultured Lachnospiraceae bacterium
TTCGTTTTTTGGAAAACATTGGTAAGCACGATTTGTTATCAAACCAGCTTGCAATAGGCAAGTTGGTTATCAAAAATCATGAACTTCACGGATTCAGGATCTATTCTATTTTTCTGTTTTGAGCGTTTTTTCACTCTTCCACAGCATGCCGGACCACGGCCATCCCTGAATGGGAGAGAGTCCTGATATTTGAGGTTTAAATCCGGGAGGAATATATGAGCAATTTTGAAAAGAGGTTCGGGAAATATGCCGTCAGCAATCTTTCGCTGAAGCTGGTTGTATTATATATAGTCGGATATGTTCTCTATTTTGTACAGCCTGCGATTTTCTCTCTTCTGACACTGGATGCCTCCGCTATTCTCCACGGCCAGATCTGGCGGCTGGTCTCCTGGCTTCTGGTGCCGCCGGATGCAGGCTCCAATTATTTCTTTGTCGCGATCATGCTGTATTTTTATTACAATATCGGCACGTCGCTCGAGAGAGTCTGGGGAGATTATAAATATAATGTCTATGTTTTCCTGGGGATAATCCTGACAGTGGCCAGTGCTTTTTTGTGGACCGGTTTTCTCAGGATCTCGGGACTGTCCGGCACGGACCTGGAGTACGTCTGCCGGCTGGGTGCTTCCTATTTCAGCACCTATTACATAAATATGTGCATTTTCCTGGCCTTTGCCCTGACATTTCCCGAGGCGCAGGTATATTTGTTTTTCATCCTGCCGCTCAAAGTCAAATATCTGGGCTGGATCGATGTGGGCTTCCTTATTCTCAGCATGATTTCCGGGAACAGCGCCGAGCGTTTCGTGATCGCCGCAGCACTGCTGAATGTCGTCCTGCTTTTTATGAGATCCAGAAGCTGGATGAGCTATTCACCCGGGGAGATGATACGGCGCCGTCAATTCCGCAAATCTGTCCAGGAAGGCAGGAAAACCAGTCCTGCGGGCGAACCCGGCGCAATGCACAGATGCGCCATCTGCGGACGCACCGAAAAGGACGGCGATATGCTGGAATTCCGCTATTGTACCAAGTGCGAGGGCGGACTCGAGTATTGCCGTGACCATCTGTTTTCACATGTACATGTCAAAAAAGGCGAAAAACCACATATGATACCGTGACCCGGGTCCGGACCGCTGACGAGCGGCGGGCTGTGCGGCCGGAAAATAGAGGATTATTTTAAATGAATGAAAGGGAAGTGGCTAAAGAGCAGGAGTTTATGAAAACTCTGCAGGAAACCTTGAAACAGGCGCGCAGGAGCGGGGGAGTCATCAGGCGCAGCGAGATCGCGGAGAGATTCGGACCGCTCGAACTGGAACAGGCGCAGCTGGATCAGGTTGAAGCGTATCTGAAGGCGCATAAGATTACTGTCGGCAGTGACAGCACAGACGGCGCAGATGATGAAGATCTTCCGGAAGAGGAGAGAGATTTTCTCCAGTCATATAAAGAGATGCTGGAAGAGATACCTGTACTCTCTGATTCTGTACTGGATGCCGTGAAGATTTCAGCTATGGCGGGCGAAGCTTCCGCCCAGAAAGAACTCACGGAACAGATGCTGGGGAAGGTCGTGGAGATTGCGAGATTGTATGCCGGACAGGGAGTGAGCGCCGAGGACCTGATTGGGGCCGGAAACGAAGCTCTTGTGACGGGTGTGACACTCCTGGGCCATCTGGAGGGACCTCAGGAGGTAGAGGGCGAACTGGGCAGACGCATCATGGACAGTATGGAAGACCTGATCTCGGCGATGCTGGATGAGAAAGCCTTTGACCGGGAACTGGAGGACGAGGTCAACCTGGTTGCAGACAAAGCCAAAGAACTTGCGGAGATTCTTGGAAGAAAGGTGACGGCCGAAGAACTGGCGCGGGAAGGAGAAGTGACCCTGGAGCAGATCAACAACGCGGTCAGGATGACCGGAGGGATGATCGGGGATCTGGAAGAAGCCGGAAAGTAATTCCGGACCCGGCTGCCGGCCCTGGGCGCCGTATGCGCGCCCGCAAGGTTATTTTCTTCAAATCCGCTGCCGGGCCAGTGCCTGTAAAGGGCAGCGTCTGTGGCATAAACTTTCATTGACCGCACCCTGAGGTGAGGTTATACTGGAAACAGTTTTGAAGGCAAGTCATCATTGCGAAGAACGAAGAGGAAATACTCCCCGGGGAGCCGGGCTGTCCTGACGCTGTGCCAAAAGCAGGATAGTTCCGGCCGGGAGAGATTTCCTTATTTTTTTGTATAAATATCCGGCTTATATATGATGTCGGGGTCAAAAGGTGGTTAAAGATAATCCGTCTCGTCAATATGCACAAACACCTTGGACACGCTTTCGCTCAATCCTCGCTGGCAGCGGTACTAAGGGCGCTAAAAACCAGCGCCCAAGTACCGGCCGCTCGCAATGGTCCTGCGGTTGTATGTGCATATTGACATAATAAGGGTGTGATTATGTAAATAAGAAGGGCATGATCTATAGGAAAAACAGCTGCCTGAGTTATAAAAAATATCCGACTGAATTTTATGAAAAATATCTTGCGGATGGAGGTGGAGAATGATATACTGACTTACGAACAGACGTTCACAGAAACGGGTGTTCTGAAAACGAATGTTCTGCTTTTGGCTGACGATCCGGCGGGCTGCGCATGGGTGCGCCGGACTTAAAAAGATAAGTATGAATAAACAGCGAGCAAGCGGACGCAAAGACGGATATGCTTGCATATCCGGTCTTGCGGACATTTGCGAGCGCCCACACATGAGTACAGAGCAACGCAAGGCCGCCAAGGCGGCCGAAGCGGATTTCCAAACAGGATGTTTGTGCCTGAGGAACCCTGACATCCCCTGACCGGGGTAAAATATGTTTTTGGCATCAGGAGCCTGTATTGAGGGGCCCGGACGTTCCCTGACAGGAAGGAAGAAATCACCCCCGCGTGATTCTCCCCGCAGATTTGCGCACAAAGCGCTTTGACATGGAGGTAAAGAGTAAAGATGGCTATTGCGAAAGATGACAGACAGAAGGCGCTGGACGCAGCGCTCTCACAGATAGAGAAACAGTTTGGCAAGGGTGCGGTGATGAAACTGGGAGATCCCGCCGCCCAGATGAATGTGGAGACGATTCCCACGGGTTCCCTGAGTCTGGATATCGCACTCGGACTGGGAGGCATCCCCCGCGGCAGGATTATAGAGATCTACGGACCGGAATCTTCCGGTAAAACCACGGTCACTCTGCATATGATCGCCGAGGTGCAGAGACGGGGAGGCATTGCCGGTTTTATCGATGCCGAGCACGCGCTGGATCCCGTATACGCCAAGAATATCGGCGTGGATATTGACAACCTCTATATCTCGCAGCCGGACAGCGGCGAACAGGCTCTGGAGATCACAGAGACTATGGTGCGGTCCGGTGCCATAGACATCGTTGTTGTTGACTCAGTTGCAGCCCTCGTGCCCAAGGCTGAGATTGACGGTGACATGGGAGACTCCCATGTGGGCCTTCACGCGCGTCTGATGTCACAGGCGCTGCGCAAACTCACCGCGGTGATCAGCAAATCCAACTGTTCTGTCGTATTTATCAACCAGCTTCGTGAGAAGGTGGGTATTATGTTCGGAAATCCGGAGGTGACGACCGGCGGACGTGCGCTTAAGTTCTACTCCTCTGTCAGGATGGACGTGAGAAGGATTGAGACTCTGAAGCAGGCGGGGGAGATAATCGGAAACCGGACCAGGGTCAAGATCGTGAAGAACAAGATCGCGCCCCCCTTCAAAGAGGCAGAGTTCGATATTATGTTCGGCAAGGGCATTTCCTATGTCGGAGATGTGCTGGATCTGGCTGCAGCCTGTGACATCGTCAACAAGAGCGGCGCCTGGTATAACTATGAAGGTAACCGCGTGGGACAGGGACGGGAGAACTCCAAGCAGTTTCTGCTGGATCACCCGGAACTTCTCGCCGAGATTGACCGCAGAGTCCGCGAGCACTATAACCTGGATCCCGACGGGGCAAAGATTCCCGCTCCGGCAGCGGAGGACAGTGCTGAGGATAAGGAATGACAAAGACCCGGAGCGGAAACAGCCGCAGGGACAGGGCAGGAGACGTTAATTGAACAGAATTCTCTCAATTGAAAAACTGGACAGATATGGCAGAGTAACAGCTGAGGAACCTGAGAACACAGAGGATGGCGCTGGCTGCAGGCAGGCGGGACCGCGGAGCAGATCCGTGCGTATGAGGGTGACACCGGCTGAGGGCGAGCCGTTCACGATTTCCGGGAGAATGGTCTGTCATTTCAGATTAGAACAGGGCTGTGAGCTGACCGATGATGTTTATGAGGAAATTTTCCGGGCTCTACGGTCCTCGTGCATGCAGCGCTGCGGCATGCTCCTGGGAAAGAGAGATTATACTCAGAGCCGGCTGCGCACGAAGCTGCAGGAAGCCGGATACCCGTCTTCGGTCATCGGAGAGTGTATCGAAAAGCTGAGAGAGGCGCATTACCTGGATGACCGGCGCTTCGCGCAGAGTTACGTCCGCAGCCACCTGCGGGACCGCAGCCGCCTGCGTATCAGCCATGATCTGAAGGAGCGCGGCATTCCCGAAAATCTTATTGAAGAAGCCTTTGCGGCTGCCGCAGAGGAAATGGATCCGGAGCAGGCTCAGATGGATCAGATCCGCCGCTGGCTTCATAAGAGAGGGTATGATCCCGGGACGGCGGACTATGCATTGAAACAGAAGACCATGATGTCTCTTCACAGGAAGGGCTTTGAAACGGAACTGATCAGGCGTGCCATGGACGAATGATCCGCAATACAGATTACAGTGACTACAGGCCGGTTTGTTTTCTTTTGAAGAACAAACCGGCTTTTTTATGACACGGCCCGCGTAATGTATTTTCCGCCTTGCGGCTGTCTCTACCATATTCTATTGCCGCTGCCGTGTGATTAATTGATCCGGGTGCTCCTTCCCGAGGCGGATACGCCCCGGCAGGGAGCTGAGGATATCAGGGCGTCTCTGCTTTGATGATGCCAGTTTAAAGAATTAACAAAATGTAACAAAATATCACCTGCGCTCATTGTTGTACTCTGAACTAATCCTTGACATTGACACACAATAAGATTAAACTTTAAATGTTGTGAGTATGTTCTTTCAGGATTTACGGACTTTGCTGTTGTCTGGGAAGCGGAGGTGTACATTCTGAATGATGTGTACATACAGATTAATTGAATAAGGAGGTGCTCCTGTATGCCGATAGCAGGGATCATTATTGCGGTGATTCTGACTTTGGCTGCAGCAGTTCCCGTCACCTGGTACATCACTTCCGATTACCACAGGAAGCAGGATGAGATCAAGGTAGACAGCGCAAATGCAAAGGCGAGGTCAATCATTGACGAAGCCCTTCGCGAAGCCGAATCCAAAAAGCGTGAAGCCATGCTGGAGATCCGGGAAGAGACATTCAAATCCAAGAATGAACTTGAAAAGGAAATCCAGAACAGACGCAATGAAGTTCAGAAGAATGAGCGGAGAATTCAGCAGAAGGAAGAGCAGATCGACAACAAGGTTGAGCAGCTCGAGCGCAGGGAACAGAATTTAGCGGCTAAGGAAGAGGAACTGCAGAAGATTCAGAAAGAAGTTTCTCAGCTTAATGAGCAGCGCGTACAGGAACTAGAGCGAATTTCAGGCCTTACCTCCGAACAGGCAAAAGAACACCTTTTAAAAATTGTTGAAGATGAAGTGAAACTGGATTCCGCCAGGATGATCAAGGAGATTGAGGCGGAAGCCAAGGAAGAGGCAGATAAGAAGGCGAAGGAGTATGTGGTCAATGCCATTCAGCGCTGTGCGGCAGATCACTGTTCCGAGGCTACGATTTCTGTTGTACAGCTGCCCGGAGATGAGATGAAGGGCAGGATCATCGGTCGTGAAGGACGCAATATCCGTACTCTTGAAACGATGACGGGCGTCGATCTGATCATTGATGATACACCGGAGGCAGTCGTTATTTCTGCCTTCGATCCGATCCGGCGTGAAGTCGCGCGTGTGGCTCTTGAAAAACTGATCGTCGACGGCAGGATCCATCCTGCCAGAATTGAGGAGATGGTCACAAAGGCACAGCGTGAAGTGGAAGCCAGAATCAAAGAGGAGGGTGAGGCTGCCACTCTCGAAGTCGGAGTTCATGGTATTCATCCGGAACTTGTGCGTCTGCTGGGTAAGATGCGTTTCCGCACCAGCTATGGCCAGAATGCTCTGAAGCATTCTATTGAAGTTGCACAGCTGTCCGGACTTCTTGCAAGTGAGCTTGGACTGGATGTTCGTCTTGCCAAACGGGCGGGACTGCTCCATGATATCGGAAAAGCTGTGGACCATGAGATGGAAGGATCTCATGTACAGCTCGGTGCTGAGCTTTGCAGAAAATACAAGGAATCACAGACGGTCATCAATTCCGTGGAAGCGCACCACGGTGATGTTGAGGCGGCCAGTCTGATCGCCTGTATCGTACAGGCAGCAGATACGATTTCCGCTGCGCGCCCCGGCGCCAGAAGAGAGACTCTCGAAGCTTATACGACGAGACTGAAACAATTAGAAGAAATCACCAACAGTTTTAAAGGGGTTAGTAATTCTTATGCCATTCAGGCAGGCAGAGAAGTTCGCGTAATGGTAGTTCCTGAGCAGATCAGTGATGCTGATATGGTACTTCTGGCAAGAGAGATTTCCAAGAGGATTGAAGCCGATATGGAATATCCCGGCCAGATTAAGGTTAATTTGATCCGTGAGTCCAGAGTTACGGATTATGCAAAGTGATTGATATTGGATAATTTCAGATAGCCGGTCCGGATTTTCCGGCTATGCGATTGACATAATCTATATGCCGTTTTAATTCGTATGCGGCTGTGATTACACTATGTTGACCACAGATACTGCGGTTTCCTTTGGGAAACCGCAGTTTTTTTCCTTTCTGACACAGCCTTTGCAATGTGGCTTCCCGCTCCTTAGCGGACGTCTGCCTGCAGGGGCAGAGGGAAGCAGAACCGCCTGTGCCCTGTTCTGACACAGCCTTCGCAATGCGGTTTTCACCTCCTTAGCGGACGTGTCCGGCTGGAGGAAGAGAGCAGAGGGGCTGCTTTTGCCTTCTTAAGTATTCTTATGGAAAAATCCATCATTTATTATTATTTTTTTGTGCAATTCTCCCATAAATAGGTTATAATGAATTGAATCGTTGTTAACTCTATGTGACAAGGCAGGCAGCAAACCGCAGTCTGCAGTCGTATTAGCGAGATATTATCACAGTATCAGGGGGTTACAAATATGAAGAAGATACTTTTTGTGGCATCTGAAGGCGTTCCCTTTATCAAAACCGGCGGTCTTGCGGACGTTGTCGGTTCGCTTCCCAAGGAACTGGACAAAGAATATTATGATGTGAGAGTCATCATGCCCAAGTATTCCTGCATGAAGCAGGAGATGAAGGATAAGATGGAGTATGTCACTCACTTCTATATGGATTTCCATTGGAAGAGCGAGTATGTCGGCGTTCTCCAGGCCGAAGTGGAAGGAATCAAATTCTACTTTATCGACAACGAAGGTTTCTTCACAAGTGACAAGCCTTATACAGATGATCCCCTGTTTGAAATCACACGTTTCGCGTTCTTCTCAAAAGCGGTTCTGTCCGCTCTTCCCGCGATCGATTTCAGACCTGACCTCATCCACTGCCATGACTGGCAGACCGGTCTGGTTCCCGTCTATCTCAAGGAGAGATTTGCCGGCAGTGAGTTCTTCCAGGGTATCAAGTCTGTCATGACGATCCACAACCTGAAGTTCCAGGGTAAGTGGAATGTCCGCGATGTCGAGGACGTCACAGGTCTGTCAGGCTACTATTTCACACCTGACAAGCTGGAAGCATACAAAGATGCCAACCTGCTCAAAGGCGGTATCGTTTATGCTGACGCCATTACGACAGTTTCCCCGACCTATGCCGAGGAAATCAAGACACAGTTCTATGGTGAGGGTCTCGACGGTCTTCTCAATGCCAGAAGCCATGACCTGCGCGGTATCATCAACGGTATCGACTATACGGATTTCTCCCCGGATAATGACAAGAAGATCCCTCAGCCTTACACCGTTGAGAACTTCCGCAAGATGAAGGTCAAAAATAAACTGGCTCTGCAGAAAGAGCTTGGCCTGAAGGTAGATGAGAAGTGCTTCATGATCGGTATTGTCTCCAGACTGACTGACCAGAAGGGCTTCGACCTGATCGCTTATGTCCTCGAGGAGATCCTTTCCCTCGACGCGATCCAGATGGTCGTTCTGGGAACCGGCGAAGAGCGCTACGAGAATATGTTCCGCTACTTCGACTGGAAGTACAACGACAAGATTTCCGCCAACATCTACTATTCGGATGAGCTGTCTCACAAGATCTATGCTTCCTCCGATGCCTTCCTGATGCCTTCCCTGTTTGAGCCCTGCGGACTTTCCCAGCTCATGTCCCTGCGCTACGGCACGCTTCCCATCGTCCGTGAGACAGGCGGCCTGAAGGATACGGTCGAGCCTTACAATGAGTACGAGGGCACCGGCACCGGATTTACCTTTGCCAACTACAATGCCCACGAGATGATGCATTCGATACGCTATGCGGAGCAGGTCTATTATGACAAGCGCCTTGAGTGGAACAAGATGGTCGAGCGCGCCATGAACGCAGACTTCTCCTGGAAACAGTCCGCTGCCAAGTATCAGGAGATGTATGATTGGCTGATCGGATGATTGGCTGATTGACTGATGTCCGGGTCCTGGACCCTGGATCGTCTCTGATACTGTTTCCGCGATGCCTGGAATTATTATTCTCCATCGCAACGCGTGCATGACGCCATGCTTCGCATTTTCGTACGGGTTCCGGTCCGTGTGAGGACCTTGAATGATCCGGTACAGCGGAGACGGATTCGCACATAGCACAATTAAATCAAAACCGGCGGGGCAGAGATGCCCCGCTTTTTTATGACACAGGCTGTATCTTTCCTATTGGATTTTTATCCGGTAATTGTTATAGTTGTATTTATTCTTTACTATGCAGTCCCCTGTGACTTTGGGAAAAGAGAAAAAGAAACTGATTCAGCCGGCTGTGCCGTTCTGAAAATGACAGAAAAGGAAAACATGAGAGACAGGAAAAGAAAGAGCAAGGAAAGAAAAGGCAGACGACAGGACACTTCTGAACTGCGCAGGCAGCAGGAGAGAGCAGGGTCGAATGAGGGACCGGACAGACTGCGGGACAGGGAACAGGATTCTATCGAAGAGCAATCTTCACCTGGAGGCGGGATTGCCGTGCAGGCGGGTATGCTGGCTGCAGCGACGATCGTGGTCCGCATCATCGGCCTTCTCTACAGGGCGCCTCTGACGGCGATCATCGGGGATGAGGGAAACGGCTATTATGGCGCGGCCTATAATATTTATATGATCATCCTGATCCTGTCCTCGAATTCTCTTCCGGCGGCGATCTCCAGACAGATGGCAGCCAAAATCGCTGTGAGGGAGTATAAAAACGCGCAGAGAGCTTTTCACTGTGCGATTCTTTACTCTCTGATTGTCGGAGCAGCGGGAAGCCTGGTCTTGTATTTTGGGGCAGCTCTTCTCGTACCGTCCAACGCGGTCCCTGTTCTGCGCGTTTTTGCGCCCACAGTCTTTCTGTTCGGGATTCTCGGGGCGGTGAGAGGTTATTTTCAGGCCAATCAGTCTATGTCCCAGACCTCAGTGTCCCAGATTCTTGAGCAGATTGCCAACGCCGCAGTCAGCATCGGAGCCGCAGCGTTTCTGATCCGGACGGCCGGGGCGCACGCCGGAAAGACAGAGCTGGCGGTGCGCGGGGCAATGGGAAGCGCGCTCGGTACCGGAAGCGGCGTTGCCACCGCACTTGTGTTTATGACCATCGCCTATATGAGGCACAGGGCAGGATATTTCCGCAGGATCAGAAAAGATGCCGGGACAACGGAGCCTTATATCAAAATAATGAAGGGCACGATCCTGGTGATCACGCCCTTTATCTTGAGCAGCTTTATTCTGAACCTGACTACAACTCTAGATCAGATCGTCTATCTGAAGATGATGATCAACGGGAGAGGGCTGGCCGAAGCTGCTGTGACCACTGTTTTCGGTTTATTTTCCAATAAAGCCGTGGTCATCATCAATATTCCCGTTTCCGTGGCGACAGCGGTGTCCGCAGCGATCATTCCCAACATTTCAATGGCACAGGCTTCCGGGGATATTGCCGAGACGAGGCGCAGAGCAGTAAATGCCTCCCGCATGGCGCTGATCATCTCAATTCCCTGTGCTGTCGGCCTTACAGTGCTGGCCCGTCCGGTCACAATGCTGATGTTCCCCCAGTGGGATACACTGAACATGGCTTCCATGCTGCTGGCCCTGCAGGCAGTGACAGTCATTTTCCTGTCCGTGGGGACGATCACTAATGCGGTTCTGCAGGCGATCGGAAAAATGAATATGCCGATCATCAGTGCTGGAGTATCTCTGATCATCCAGACAGCTGCCCTTGCCTTCCTGCTCCGCTTCACGGACTGGGGCATCTATGCCCTGGTGCTGGTCAGTGTTCTCTACTCTGCGGTCATTTTCGTGCTCAACGAGATTTTCCTGCGTCATTATCTGGATCTGGAAATTGATTCAATGCAGATTTACGGGAAGCCTCTCTTGAGCGCTGCAGTGATGGGGGCGGTGACTTTCGGAGTCTACTTCGCGGTTTCCAGACTTGCCTCTATGTTTGCAGGAGTGTATTTCAGCAACCTGATCGCAGTAATTCCGGCGATTGCCGCAGCTGTTCCCGTGTATTTCTTCCTTCTTATTAAGCTCGGGGGATTTACCGGGGAAGACATCCTGGGACTTCCCAAGGGTGCGGCCCTGCTTCGTCTTCTGAAGAAGGCCCGGTGGCTGTAATGGCCGTGTAATGATTGCATGATAACCGTGTAATGAACGTATGATAACTGCGTAATGATTGTATGATAACCGTGTAATGAACGTATGATAACCGTGTAATGAACGTATGATAACTTCGTAATGATCGTATGATGACTGTGTAATGAATATGTTTTTGACGGGGCCATCATAGATAAAAGCACCGGCTGCCTTTACTTGTCTGCGGACAGGGGAGGGGCAGCAGGTGCTTTTTCTTATTATGACTCGGTTCGTTTAATGTGCTTTCCGCCATGTGACGGACACGGGCGGAACGGGGACAGATCAGCAGGGCAGCCCCTGTCCTGTTTCAGATTTCACGGGCTGGGCAGAGACGATCCGCGTGAATCGAATCTTCACAGGATTTACCCGGTTACCTCGCGAAGGCCGCTGATGTCGGTCCTGGCCAGGATGGAGTAGTTAGTGTAGTAGACGACAAAACCGGGAGCGGCGCCGGAGGGCTTTTTGACATTTCTGCGCTCCAGGTAATCGATCTCAACCTTACCCTGACTGCGGCCGCTGGAGTAATAGGCCGCCAGGGCGGCTGCCTCCTCGAAGGCACGGTCGGGGATCTCATCCATTGTTTTGCCGCCGGTGCGCAAAAGGACGTGGGAACCGGGCATATCATTGGCATGAAACCAGATATCACGGCCATCCGCGATCCTGAAGGTGATCTCATCGTTCTGAGTGTTGTTCTTTCCTACATAGATATCAAAGCCGTCACTGCTGATATAGTGGAGCGGCCTGCTCTGCGGCGCGCGGGCGCGGCCTTTTTTCGGCTCATTTTTCCTGCCGGTGTATTTGCGGCGCAGATATCCGCTCTCCTCCATCTCCCGCCGGATCTGGGACAGGTCGGCGTCGGTCGTGGAGAACTCGAGGGCGTTTTGTATGCTTCGGAGGTGGTCTATCTCAGCCTTGACCTGGACTGTCAGGCGGGTCAGCGCCTCGTGGGTGCGCTTCATCCGGGCATAGCGGTCAAAATATTTCTGGGCGTTCTGCTGGGCAGTGAGATTTGGATCCAGAGGAATCCGGACTTTTTCGCCGGTATAGTAGTTGTCGAGCTCACAGCTTTTGGCACCTGCGGGGACGGAATAACCATAGGCGTTGAGAAGCTCTCCGTAAATCTTGAATTTATCGCGCTTTTCCGTGTCCCTGATCTGGCGGCACTGCAGGTCATATTTGTGTACGTCCCGTTCCAGAATAGTCTGGACAATGTGTCGCAGGTCCGCTGACCGCTGCCGGATGCGGGTATAGAGATTCTTCCTGGCGTAAAAATCTTCCAGGAGGACAGACGGTGATTCATAGGGGACAGGAACGCAGTCTGCGTAGTGGGTGAGAGGAATGAGGGAAAAATCGACCGGGACCCCGGGCCTTCCGCTTTCGCCGGGCCGGCAGTACATTGTGGGCAAAAAATCCCCTTCACGGATTCTGGAGATCAGGTTTCCAAAACGCTGCCAGAGGGCTTCTTTTTCGGAATCCGGCAGCAGGGCTGCGGACCGGTCCTGGGACAGGCCGGCCAGGTGGACAAGTTCCTGGGCAGCGACCGGCGAGAAGCCTGTGTAGGAGCGCACCAGCAGTTTTGCCACTTCCATATGGCCTGCACCCAGCACCTGGAAAAATCCTTCCCTGGACTCTGAGAGAGGATCTTTTTTGGACTGCGTATCCGGTATAAAATAAGGTCTTCCCGGCAGGACCTCACGCACGGAGCTGACCAGGGAGGATACATGGCGGATACTGTCGACGATCGTCTCATCATCATTGAGGAAGATGATATTGCTGTGCTTGCCCATAATCTCCACAGCGAGCACATGGGTGCAGAGGTCGCCCATTTCGTTGCGGTGTTCAAAACGGATTTGTATGATCCTCTCCAGTCCGGGCTGTCCGATGGAGATGATGCGGGCGTTCTGCAGATGCTTTCTGAGAAGCATGCAGAATGCCGGAGCCTGCAGAGGTGCCTGGCGGCTGACTTTGGTCAGGTAGACCAGGGGGAGCGACGGATCGGCGGACAGATAGAGGCGGACCTGGCCGCCTCCCCGTTCCGCAGCGAGCCGGATCGTGAGGACGAGTTCATTTTTATCGGTCTGTGCTATTTTATAAACACGGCCGCCGGTCAGAGAATCCTGAAGCTCTCTGCAAAGACCTGCGACGGTGATTCCATCAAATGCCATAATGCTTCTCCTGTTTTCAGAGTTTTTTCTTTAATGCAACGAGTCTGAGTATGAGTAACTGTACAGATTCACACGCAACTCCAGATGTTTTTCGCAACAATGCGAAGCTTTTACAACTTTTACAATGCGAAGCTATTACAATGCAAAGCTTTTATAATGCAAAGGAGTGTTTTTTTGCAAAAAATCCGGGGTTATACGGCGAGAACACACTCGCAGAGTGTGCTGCGCACAGCAAAGTGTATTAACAGTGCGAAGCAATGACAGTGCGAAGCAATGACAGTGCGAAGCAATGCTATCGCCGAACGCAAGGTTACCGTCACACCCTGGTCAGGGTGTGACGAGTATCGACAGAGCATCTCATAGTATACCACTTCTTCCTTGACGGTTGAAAGTATAATGTTATAATGATTACTGGTTTATTCTGCCCTGCGCCTTCCTTTCAGGGAGGCAGGAGCCGTAATTCCGCTGCCGGTTTTTTTATCTTATCACGCAATACTTGCTGGAAGGTTTTGAATTACCGTCTGCGGTTAACGAAGCGGAGGTATATCCGGCACCGCCCGGGTCCGAAATTCACATTTCGGATTTCAGCAGGAGGTTTTTTGAATGATTAGAAGCATGACGGGTTACGGCAGGAGCGAGATGCTCAGCGATGCCTGCCGGATCGCGGTGGAGATCAAGTCAGTCAACAACAGGTATCTGGATATCGGTATTAAGATGCCGCGCCAGCTGAACCAGCTGGAAGCAAAGATCCGCGGAGAATTGAAGAAACATATGCTTCGCGGAAAAGTAGACGTGTTTATTTCCTATGAGGATCTGACGGAATCCAATATGACGGTCAAATATAATGACCGGATCGCGAGAGAATACTGGAAATATTTTCAGAAGATGGCAGAGGAATTCGGGATCGACAATGATGTCCGCGTCTCCTCTCTGGCCAGGTTTCCCGATGTTCTCGTGATGGAGGAAGAGCCGGTTGATCCGGAGGGGATCTGGGAGAATCTGGAAAAGGTCATCCGCGAGGCGGCTCTGATGTTTGACGAGTCCAGGATCCGCGAAGGAGAGTTCCTCCGAACCAATATGGAAGAGAAACTCGAAGAGATGCTGGGACATGTCAGTTTCATTGAGGAGAGGGCGCCTGAGCTTGTGGAGGCCTATAGGGCTTCTTTAAGGGAAAAGGTATCAGAGCTCCTGGAAGGAGCTGATGTTGATGAAGCCAGGATCGTGCAGGAAGTGACGATCCATGCTGACAAGGTCTGTGTGGATGAAGAACTGGTGCGCCTGCGCAGCCACATCGTGGCGACGCGCGATGAACTGCAAAAAGGAGGCAGCATCGGCAGAAAACTTGATTTTATTGCTCAGGAAATGAATCGTGAATCCAATACGATTCTTTCCAAGTCGGTTGAAAGAGAAATCTCCGACCACGCGATCGAACTCAAGACTTCCGTGGAGAAAATACGGGAGCAGGTCCAGAATATAGAATGATTCCTGGGGGCATTCATTCGTTAAACAAAGAGAAAGCAGGTCAGATTACAGATGTCGGGCAGCAGGCTGATCCATGTCGGTTTCGGAAATATTGTAAACGCGGAGAAGATCATCGCGATCGTGAGCCCTGATTCCGCACCGGTGCGCCGTCTTGTCTCGCAGGCAAAGAATGACGGCAGGACTATTGACGCGACCCAGGGGCGCAAGACCAAATCGGTGATCGTCATGGAAAATGACCGGATCGTCCTTTCGGCTTTGCTGCCGGAGACGATACGCGGCCGCGCCGCGGCAAGTGACGATTCGGCGGAAGACGAGGATGAGTGAGCCCTGAATAACTGACAGGAGTGAGTGTATCATGAGTGGAAAAATGGTTGTGATTTCCGGTTTCAGCGGAGCCGGTAAGGGAACCGTGATTAAAAGACTGAGAGAGAAGTACGAAGGATATGTCCTGTCTGTATCCATGACCACACGTAAGCCCAGAGACTACGAGACAAACGGTGTGGAATATCATTTTGTTTCCAACGAGGCTTTTGAGGAACTGATCGGTCAGGACGGGTTTATGGAACATGCCGGTTATGCGGACCACTATTACGGAACCCCGAAAGCTTTCGTAGTTGAAAACATGAGGGCGGGGCGTGATGTCCTGCTGGAGATTGAAGTGCAGGGAGCCATGCAGATCCGTGATAAATACCCCGGTACACCCATGATATTCATCTCTCCTCCGGATGCCGAAGAGCTCGAGAGAAGGCTTACAGGAAGGGGATCCGAGGAGGAGGAAACCGCGAACAAACGGCTGCGGCAGGCTGACAGGGAAGTGGAGCTGCTCCCGGATTATGATTATCTTCTGATCAACGATGATGTAGATGCCTGTGCGGATTCCCTCAACAGGATCATCCGGATGCCTGAAGAGGCGGTTTCCGACGGCGGATCACAGAAAGCGTCAGAAGGCGGAGAAATCGTCACGGATGCCGGGAAAAAGAAGGCCTTTGCGGAAGCATTTCGCATGGGGCTTCGCGGTATCTTACAGAGGCGCGGAATCCTTTGAGGCGGGAAACGCTGTGCTGTGCTGCTTTACAGAGCGAAGATGACATGCCCGGGCAGGCTGCCGCAGTTTCTGTATGAGATGAATGAGACTGCGGACCTGCAGGAGCAGGCCTTAAAGCAATAAATAAGAAAAAGCAATAAACAAGAAAAGCAATAAATAAGAACAGAAGAAAGCAAAGGAAAAGGCAGGTTACGGGACACCGCACAGTCGGTATCCGGGCAGGCCGGGAAAGGAAAGGTTAGATTTATGATTCATCCGTCCTACGTGGATCTTATGAAAGTTGTCAACAAGGATGTGGAAGAGGGAGAGACTCCCGTTATCAACAGCAGATATTCGATCGTGATGGCGACCGCGAAACGCGCGCGCCAGATCGTAGACGGCGACGAACCTCTTGTGAAAGTTTCCAGAGGTGAAAAACCTCTCTCAATCGCGGTTGATGAACTGAATCAGGGAGAGATCAGGATTCTCGCCGAGGATGAGGTAGAAGAAGATTTCATTGTGGATGAAGCGGCTGAAGAGAATGATGGCGGCTCGATGATCGAGAGCGAGGACGTGGTCACGGAAGAAGAGGCAGGTTCAGCTTCAGAGACCATCGACGGGCAGGACGCCGGGTCTGCTGAAGAGACAGCTGAAGAATATCCGGAAGAAGAAATGACCGAAGAGGAAGTTGAAGAAGAGTATGGCGATGAGTCCGGTGAGGACGAAGAATAAGATCCTATCGTGACGCTTTATCGCCGGATGCGCGGCTGGTGTGGCTGCAGCGTCTTGGCCCTGCAAAGCCCTTGTAAGGACAGCATCTTCCGTACTGCAGGAGCAGTATTACGGTGAGAGCGCTGCTGTACTGCAGGAGCAGTATCCGCGCAGGGCGCTGCTGTACTGTGCCCGCAGTATTACGCTGAGGGCATTGCTGTACCGCACCCGCAGTATTACGCTGAGAGCGCTGCCCGCTGCTTTGCTGCGGAGCAGTATCCGCGCAGGGCGCTCAGACATGGTGATGTGAATGAAAATCCTGTTTGTCTCCCTCGGCTGTGACAAAAACCTGGTCGATTCCGAGGAGATGCTAGGTGATCTGACCCTTGCGGGATACGAGATCACAGATGATGAGGAATTGGCAGAGGCAGCTGTTATCAATACATGCTGCTTTATTAATGATGCAAAAAAAGAGAGTATAGACAGCATTCTGGAGCTGGCGGAGCGCCGGACTTCAGGACAGCTGAAAGCTCTGATCGTGACCGGATGTCTGGCACAGCGATACAGTGAGGACATCCGCAGAGAGATCCCCGAGGTGGATGCGGTCATCGGCACAACAGCTCAGGAATCACTTTTAGAAGCTTTGGATACTGTCCTGAAAAGAGGAGAGTATGAAACCGGGGCTCATGATTCCGCAAAGGAGGAAGGTGCAGATC
Organism: uncultured Lachnospiraceae bacterium; assembly: GCA_902777355.1. Classification (GTDB taxonomy): domain Bacteria; phylum Bacillota; class Clostridia; order Lachnospirales; family Lachnospiraceae; genus CAG-791. Next base: position 16,999 of record CACYTU010000007.1, read on the forward strand.
CCGGGGAAGAAAAAGAAGCAAGTGCCGCTATTGTACGCCTGGATGATTTGAAAAAGAAACCCCGCACTAATGTAAAGCGGATCCTTACGACTGCGGACGGTTTTGGATATCTGCGCATTGCGGAGGGGTGCAGTAAACACTGTACCTATTGTGTGATTCCTTCTATACGCGGGCCCTACCGCAGCGTGCCGATGGAGGACGTTGTCCGGACGGCAGAGGACCTGGCTTCCAGAGGTGTCCGGGAGTTGATCCTGGTCGCCCAGGAGACGACGATTTATGGTCTTGACCTGTATGGAAAGAAGATGCTCCCGGAGCTTCTTCGCAGACTTGCCGCGATTGAAGGAATCTGCTGGATCCGTCTGCTGTACTGCTATCCTGAGGAAATCACTCCCGGGCTGGTTGAGGTGATGAGGGACGAACCAAAGGTTCTCCATTATATAGACATGCCCATACAGCACGCGTCGGACGATATTCTGAAAAGGATGGGACGGCGGACCAACAGGAAGGAACTGGAGGATATCATCGGTCTGCTCCGCAGGGAAATTCCGGATATCTGCATCCGCACGACTCTGATCACAGGGTTCCCGGGGGAGACCGACAAGGACCACCGCACCCTTATGTCCTTTGTGCGCAGAATGAAATTTGACCGTCTGGGAGTGTTTGCCTATTCCAGGGAAGAAGGGACTCCTGCAGCCAGGATGCCAAAGCAGGTTCCCGCCCCCGTGAAGTCAAAGCGCCGCAGGGAACTGATGCTCCTGCAGCAGCAGATCGCCTTTAAAAAAGCCCGCGGAATGAAGGGCAGAACGGTTGAGGCGATCGTCGAAGGAAGGATTGTGGGCGAGGACGTCTACACCTCACGCACATATATGGATGCTCCCGGTGTGGACGGAACACTGTTTGTGGAGACCGGAAGGGACCTGATGACCGGCGATTTTATCAAAGTCCGGATCACCGGATCGGACCAGTATGATCTGATCGGAGAAGTGGAAGACTGACGGGCTGCCACGCATCGCAACAAGACGCGCCTGCACCGGATGCTTTACGATGTCTGATGCCGGGGCAGTATATTTTTACTGTTATTGAAGGGCATTTTCCATTGGCCGCAGACCTATCCGGGATGGAAAATGCCCCATTACCGGTCACGCAGTGACCGGTAAACATGCTTTGGCCGGAGGAAGAGGACAAAAGTTTTCCCTGCCGGACATCCGGCAGATGCGGGCTGTGCCTGAACTGCCGCGGGGAGGAACCTGCGGTCTTGTCTGAGTGCGGATCCCGCGGAAAGGCTATTATCGATTTACATGTTTCTCTGTAAGTTTTTTGATTCCTTCCCGGAAAACAGCTCCCGGAAAAAGTACTACTTTGTCTACACAGTATCGTTTCTGCTTATATCCTTCTTTGCTTTTTCCTGGTTCTGGGTCTCGGGGAGATCTTTGATCTGGGAAGTGGATGGATGGCAGCAGCTTCTTCGCGCTCTTGCCTATTACAGAAAATATCTGAGGGGGATACTTGGCCGCCTGGTGCGTGATCACAGACTGATCATCCCGGACTGGGATTTTTACATTGGAGAGGGGGCAGATATTCTCGATACTCTCCACTACTATGCGATTGGAGATCCGCTGAACCTGCTTTCGGTTTTTGTCCCCGGGAACCGGATCCATCTTTTTTATTCTTTTTCCTGTGTGCTGAGGCTGTATCTGTCCGGTATCGCTTTTTCAGTGATGGCCTTTGGCGTCGGCCAGAAAAACCGCTGCGGGATTCTTGCGGGGGCACTGTCGTATTGTTTCTGCAACTGGGCTCTCATTGAGGCTGTCACTTATTCGTTTTTTTTAAACCCGCTCATTTATCTTCCCCTGCTGATTCTGGGAATTGAAAAAATCCTCAGGCGGGAACGGCCTTTCCTGTATATTTCTGTCCTGGCAGTGGCTGCGGCCAGCAACTTCTACTTTTTTTTCATGATTGCTGTCAGCATCGCGGTCTATTCAATCGTAAGAACCTTTTGCCTTCATGGAAAAAAAACCGGTGAGGCCATACAGGAGCTGCTGCGTCTTTTCGGGTATTCTGTTTCAGGGATCTGCCTTGCCGGAGTAATACTGGTTCCGGTTGTTATGGCTATGCTGGGGGATACCCGCATGGGGATCAGGTCAAATTTTCCTCTTGACCTGCTTTATCCCAGGGTTTATTACAGCCAGCTTCCGGCGGCTCTTTTTTCCGCCCGTTCCCTCTATGAAGTCTATGTGGGGCTCAGCGCTCCCACGCTGCCTGCCTGTATTCTGCTGTTTCGAAAGAAAAAGAGAGATACAGGTCTGAAGATCCTGCTTGCGGTCTGCTTTCTGATACTGCTGCTGCCTCTCGGGGGCAGGATTATGAACGGAATGTCTTATGCCGCCAACCGCTGGGTCTGGGCCATGGTCCTTCTGTGCTCTTTTATCCTTACCAGGGAATGGGAAGATCTGTTTAAGCTTTCATGCGGGGAAAAACGGTGTCTTCTGATCGGATGCACAGTATTGGCTGCCTCCTGTTTTCTTCTGAATTATTCCCGGACACCGGCAGCATTTTCCATGATCATTTTTCTCCTGGCTGCCTGTATTGTGATATTCCGGCAGGAAGGAAAAGCAAGCACGGTTCAGGGTCAGATCCTGATGTGCCTGCTGATCGCCGCCGGTGCGGTCAATCTGGCTTTCTGGGATTATTCTCCCGAAGGAGGAGGGATCGCGGAACTGCGGGTGGAAAACAGAAAAATTGAGGAAGAGTTCTTTGACAACGAAACAAAAGCGCTCCTGAAGACGGCAGCAGAAGACTTTGCGCGTTATACGGGTCGGAATCTCACGGAGAATGCCTCAATTACGACCCGGCTGTCCGGCACTCAGTACTATTGGTCCAACACGAATCCTTATGTGAACCAATTCCGCTCCGACCTGGAACTTCTGGAGGGGATGATCCATATCATTTACGGCTATGATGACCGGACTGCTCTGATTACTCTGAGCGGCAGCGGCTATTACGTCACGGGCAAGGGAGACGAAGAGGGACTTCCCTATGGCTTTGAGAAGGTAAATGAAGTCAATATTCAGTCGGAAAGAACCCGGAGACGTTTGGAGGAACTGAAGGAGGAACTCGGAACAGAGCATCTGACGCAGGAACAGGAAGATAAGATACACAGCGATTCCGATGACATCATCGCTGTTTATAAAAATAAATATGCGCTCCCTGTCGGATACTGCTATAATAAATATGTTTCCCCGGATCAATGGAATCAGCTCAACGCTGTGGAGAAACAGCAGGTTATTCTCAGGGCTGCCTGTGTGGAAGAAGCTCCTCCGGGGATGTCCCGATATGATGCGGGCGCGGTGGATTCCTCCAGTACAGAGCTGCCGTTTGAAGTGGAGTGTAAAGGACCTGAGATCACTTACCGGGACGGGACTTTTATTACGACCGGAGACAATATGACTGCGGTTCTGACCTTTGAGGGACTTGCGGACTCGGAAACCTACCTGGAGTTCTCCAATCTGGATTTTAAGGAGACCAGGAAATATGATCTGTATTTCGGAGACGAGTCTGTGGATCCTCTCAACCTCTATACTGAGACCAACTGGAAATACCTGGACGAAAACAGAAAATCCATAATCCGGAGAAATGCTTTTTTCTGGGATGGAGGCAAAAGGGCAAGCATAGGCATCACCTCTTCTTCCGGCGTTGAAAAAACACTGGAGTTACTCACTGAAAAACACAAACTTACGAGTTTCAGACGCGATTATATAGTCAACCTCGGATATCAGAGGAAACCGGATAAGTCAGTCTCGATCACTTTTCCGACTCCGGGACGGTATGAGCTGTCTGACCTGAAAATCTACGGGGTGCCTGCCAGGGAATACAGAAGTGCTGTAGCTGAGCGCCAAAAATGCGTGTTGGAAGATATCACGCCGGGCACGGATTCTCTCCGGGGGAAGATCAGCGTGAAGGAGCCATCACTCCTCTGCCTGGCATTTCCTTATTCCCGGGGATGGAAAATCAGGGTGGACGGGGAAGAGCAGAAAGCGTTTCCGGTCAACGGACACTATATAGGGACCTTCCTGACAGAAGGAGAGCATACGGTCGCGATGTCATACAGAACTCCCGGCAAATATGCCGGAAGATATCTGACAGCAGGGGGAATAATCCTGCTCCTTCTGCTTATTCTTAAGGAAAATATCCGTCAGCGCCGAAAGCGTGCGGATTGACCGCAGGTCTTTTTCCTGCGGCTGTATCAATTTATGAAAGGGGATATAGTTATGAATCTGCCAAATAAACTGACTGTTCTTCGAGTTGTTCTTGTTCCGTTTTTTGTCGCGGCTCTGCTGATCTCGAAAACCACCGAGTCGATGAAATGGGCCGCCCTGGTCCTGTTTATCGTCGCCTCCCTCACAGACCTTCTGGACGGCAAGATCGCGAGAAAATATAATCTTGTCACTACATTCGGAAAGTTTATGGATCCTCTGGCCGATAAGGTGCTTACGATTTCGGGCATGATCTGCCTCATTGAACTGGGCAGGATTCCGTCCTGGATCGTCGTGATCATAGTTGCAAGAGAGTTTATCATCAGCGGCTTCCGCCTCATCGCGACCGAACACGGAATTGTCATCGCAGCCAACTACTGGGGCAAGTGGAAAACAACTTTCCAGATGATCATGATCATTCTGATGATCATGAATATTCCCAGACTTGGTCTGGTGACAGATATTGTCATGTGGATCGCACTGCTCCTGACTATCATTTCCCTGGCAACTTATATCATGCAGAACATGGAAGTGGTCAGGACTATGGAACTCAAATAATTCCCGTCAGTCCGTCCTTTTGCGCGGAGACGCTGAGCGAAACAAGCGCAGGGAAACGTGTGAAACAAGTGCGGGAAAACGCTCGAAACGCGAGCAGGAAAACGCTTGAACTAAGCGCAGGACAAGCGGAAAACGAGCCTGAAGAGGGGGTTCCCGCCCGGCGGGGACTCCCGCGGATTTTCCCGCGGTCTGTGACTGCACGGGCGGGCGACGGGACAGTTCTTTAAGAAATCCCGGCTGAATACCCTGCTTGAGGGAAAAACTCTTCAGCCGACAGGTGGAATCATGATGGGAAACAGAGACGGAAAAGGACGCGCTATTCTCATGTGCGCAGGTGAATATGAACCCATGGAGATCCTCCGCGGAGCGGAGGATTTTGTCGTTGCGGTGGACGGCGGCCTTGCCAGACTTCTGGAAGCCGGGATCGAGCCGGATCTGGTCCTCGGGGATTTCGACTCCCTTGAGGAAAAATACCTCCCCTGGCTTGACTGCCTGAAAAATACCCGGCCGGAAAGACTGAGCCAGCTTCCCTGCGAAAAGGATGATACAGATACCCTTCACGCAGTCCGCGTCTGCCTGGAAAGAGGGTATAAGAGGATCGATCTCTACGGTGCCCTGGGCGGCAGGCTCGACCACACGATCGCCAATATACAGACTCTGTCCTGGATCCGCAGGCAGGGCGGATGCGGTTATCTGCTCGGGAAAAACACTCTGGCGACTGTCCTCTGCGGTGAAATGATCCTGCTGCCGGACACCTTCGAAGGGACTTTTTCCATTTTCGCGCTGGACGGGAGAGTGACAGGCGTGACTCTTGAGGGCATGAAATATCCGCTCTTTGAGTGGGAACTGACCAATACTTTTCCTCTGGGAGTGAGCAATGAAGTGAGCAATAAAGTGAGTAATGAAGTGAGCAATGAGGCCGGGGCTGAAAAGAGAGCTTCCGCATCCGTGCGGGAAGGACTGGCACTGATGATCCTGAACCGGAGAGAAGGATCGAAAGGAATCGATCCCGGAGAACTGGAGAGAAGGAAATTCTGATAAACGCAATAAAGGGGATGCTTCTGACATTGAATCAATGGCAGGGCATCCCCTTTCTTATGAAAATTATTTCTGAAAATTATTTCTGAAAATTATTTCTCTTTGTTCAGTGCTTTGTTCAGTGTTTTGTTCAGTGCATAGTTCAGTGACATTTGTGTCTCGCTGAACGGAGTCCTTTATTCCTCACTGAACAGCCAGACATCTGTCGTATGGCTCAACGGTTCAGTGACATTTATGTCTCGCTGAACAGCAGGTCGGAATAGACAGGTATGGGCCATGCGTCCTTGGATGTGATGGTTTCCAGCTCGTCGGCATAGCTGCGGCACTCGTTCATGTCGGGAATGATGACGTTGCGGCAGTATTTCATGGCATCTACAGGGTCGGCAGGCACCTGCCGGAGATCTTTTTCAAGCTTCCCGCACGCATCACTCAGGCAGTCTGTGAGCATGGCGTTGTTCCTTGCGTTGTTTTCCTCATATTTGCAGGGAAGTCCCAGCTCCTTGCGCTTTTTGAGTCCGTCGCAGAGGCGGCTGCCGTAGCGGGAAACAGCGGGCAGGATCTCTTTGCGCAGCATATCGATCAGAGTCCTTGCCTCGATCTCAATCGTGGCGGAGTAATTCTGCACGTGGATGTTGTAGCGGGCGAATACTTCGTCGCGGGTATAGATCGAGTGAGAAGTGAACAGCTGGATATTCTTCTCTGAAATATAAGAGGGAAGTGCGTCCACGGTGGAGACGTTGTTGGAGAGACCGCGGCGCTTTGCTTCTTCGATCCAGGACTCGTCATAGCCGTTTCCGTCAAAAATGATTCTCTTGTGGGCTGTCAGCTCACGTTTTACCAGGGCGTTGAGATCTTCGTGGAAATGATTGGATTTTTCCAGTTCGTCCGCAAACCTGCCCAGGGTGTCCGCCATCATGGTGTTGAGGACGATGTTGGGCCCGGAAATGGAGAGAGAGGACCCCACCATACGGAATTCAAATTTGTTGCCCGTGAAAGCCATGGGAGATGTGCGGTTGCGGTCCGTGTTGTCCATGGGAATGGGGGGCATTGTGTCGACGCCGATGGAGAGGGTCCGCTTGCCGGCATTTGTGTAGTCCTCGTCGTTGACGATGGAATTGACTACGCCGCTGAGTTCTTCTCCCAGGAAGATGGAGACGACTGCGGGAGGCGCTTCCTGGGCACCCAGACGGTGGTCGTTCCCGGGAGTTGCCACAGTCACGCGGAGCATGTCCTGATATTCGTCGACACCCTTGATAAAGGCTGTCAGGAAAAGGAGAAACTGCGCATTTTCACGGGGGGTCGAGCCCGGCTTAAACAGATTTTCACCCCTGTCTGTGCTCAGGGACCAGTTGTCGTGTTTGCCTGAGCCGTTGACGCCCGCAAAAGGTTTCTCGTGAAGCAGGCAGACCATATCGTGGCGGCCTGCCACTTTTTTCATGATCTCCATGGTGATCTGGTTCTGGTCACAGGCCATGTTGGCATCGGTGTAGACCGGAGCCATTTCGTGCTGGGCGGGAGCCACCTCGTTGTGTTTGGTCTTGGAAAGTACGCCCAGTTTCCAGAGTTCATTGTCCAGATCCTGCATATATGCCTGCACGCGGGGGCGGATGGCGCCGTAGTAGTGGTCGGCCAGTTCCTGACCTCTGGGAGGCTTGGCCCCGATCAGGGTGCGCCCGGTCATGATCAGATCCTCGCGCTGCTTATAAAGGGATTTATCCACGAGGAAATACTCCTGTTCGGCGCCTACCTGGGCGATGACCCGGCGGGTTTCGGTGTCGCCGAAAAGGCGGAGGATTCTGACGGCGGCTTTGCTTACAGCCTCCATGGATCGCAGCAGCGGCATTTTTTTATCTAGAGCATGTCCCGAGTAAGAGCAGAAGATAGTGGGAATGCAGAGGGTCTTTTCCTTAATAAAAGCAAAGGAAGTGGGATCCCAGGCGGTATAGCCGCGCGCCTCAAAGGTTGCCCGCAGACCTCCGGAGGGGAAGGAGGAGGCGTCCGATTCTCCGCGCACCAGTTCCTTGCCCGAAAATTCCATCACGACCTTGCCGCCGTCTGTAGGCTGGATGAAGGAGTCGTGTTTTTCGGCCGTGTATCCCGTCATGGGCTGGAACCAGTGTGTGTAATGGGTCGCTCCTTTTTCCACTGCCCACTGCTTCATTGCCTCCGCGATTTCATTCGCGGTGGAGATGTCAAGAGGAGTACCGTCGGAGACGGACTTTTTCCACGCTTTATAGCAGGCGGGGGACAGCCGGTCTTTCATGGTATCTTCGTTGAAAACCTCACTTCCGAACAGTTCCGGAAGACGCTTGTTTGTCTTGCTCATTATTGCCTCCTCTTGAAAACCGTATGATCAAGCGGCGCGGGAGCGCCTGACGCGCAGATCAGCGCACTGCTTTAATCATATGAGTCTGCTGGCTATGCGCGCAGCCACAAGTACATGGTCATGCATAATACAATGATGTCGGGGTCAAAAGGTGTTTGTGCATATTGACGAGACTCAGAGCCTTTTCCTGGCTTTTGACCTTTACATCATACAATGCAGTCTTTAACAGACGTATTATACAGAAAAAGAATTAGGAATAGAAGAGTTATTTTTCAAAAACATACCGGGCTGCTTTTTTCGTTGACATTAAGTTGCTTTTTAAAACATACCGGTGGATTTTTGTGGGAACGCTGTGCAGGCAATGATGGCGGCGTGCAGGGACTGACCGTGTCATCCTGTCAGCAGCCTGTAACTGCGGACTATAACATTGCCGCAAGGCGCTGTTTTAAGTTGAACTGTGCGGGGATTCGTAGTACAATAATCGATTAGAAAAGGGTGTTTTCTGATCTTCAGTATCGCGGAAGATGCCGGGGGCAGTAGACGACGGCACAGATGTCCTGAACTTAGTATTCGGGATATTGCTTATGCAGATCTGCATGAGTGAAGCGCCACATAGAAAAGGAGAGAAGTGTATGAGTCACAGACCTGTAGTTTTAATGATCCTGGACGGATACGGCCTGAATGAGAATCCTGAGGCTAATGCTGTTGCTATGGCAAAAACGCCTGTTATGGACAGGCTGATGTCCGAATATCCTTTTAAAAAGGGATATGCCAGCGGCATGTCGGTAGGACTCCCGGACGGTCAGATGGGCAACTCCGAAGTCGGCCATATGAATATGGGCGCAGGGCGGATTGTCTATCAGGAACTGACCAGAATTACAAAGGAAATTCAGGACGGCGAATTCTTTGAGAATCCCGAACTGCTGGCCGCAATCAACAATTGCAAAGTGAGGGGTTCCGACCTTCATTGTTTCGGTCTTCTGTCGGACGGCGGTGTACACAGCCACAATACGCATCTTTATGCTCTCCTTGAAATGGCCAAGAGAAACGGCCTCGACCGCGTATATGTGGACTGCTTCCTCGACGGGCGCGACACACCCCCCAGAAGCGGCATCGACTTCCTGGCTCAGCTGGAAGACAAGATGAAAGAGATCGGAGTGGGCAAGATCGCTATGATCAGCGGCCGTTACTACGCCATGGACAGGGACAACAACTATGACCGTGTGCAGCTGGCTTACGATGCGCTCACAAAGGGCGAGGGTGTCATGGCGGCAAGTTCCGCCGAGGCGATCCAGGCTTCCTATGACAGAGACGAGTCCGATGAATTCGTGAAGCCCACAGTCATCATGGACGGAGACAAGCCCGTTTCCCTGATCAAGGATAACGATTCCGTGGTCTTCTTCAACTTCCGGCCCGACCGCGCGCGTGAGATCACCCACTGCTTCTGCGACAACGATTTCACTTTCTTTGACAGAGGCCCCAGGAAGAAAGTTTTCTTCGTCTGCTTTAAGGATTATGATCCCGAGATCCCCAATAAGGAAATCGCTTTCAAGAAGGTCGATGTCACCAATACATTCGGTGAGTGGCTTGCCGCTCAGGGCATGAAACAGGCCCGTATCGCCGAGACAGAAAAGTACGCCCATGTCACTTTCTTCTTCAACGGCGGCGTTGAGGAGCCCAACGAGGGTGAGGACAGGATCCTGGTCCGTTCCCCCAAGGATGTCCCCACTTACGATCTCAAGCCTGAGATGAGTGCCTACGGTGTTCTCGACAAACTTCTCGCAGCCATCGAGTCCGACCAGTACGATGTGATCGTCATCAATTTCGCCAACCCCGACATGGTCGGCCACACAGGTGTCCTTCCGGCTGCGGTCAAGGCAGTCGAAGTCGTCGACGACTGCGTGGGCAAGGCTGTTGACGCGATCGTCAAGAAGGACGGCGTCCTCTTTATCTGCGCTGACCACGGCAACTGCGAGCAGATGATCAACTACGAGACCGGCGCTCCTCACACTGCCCATACGACCAACCCGGTTCCTTTCATTCTTGTCAACTACGACAAGGATTACACCCTGGCTGAGGGCGGCGTCCTGGCCGATATCGTTCCTACCCTGATCCAGGTCATGGGCAAAGAGCAGCCCAAGGAGATGACCGGGAAGTCCCTGCTGATCAAGAAATAAGCAGATGACCGGATAGTTCCTGCTGGTCAAGAAATAAGCAGATGACCGGGAAGTCCCTGCCTGTAAAGACTTGAGGCTGCAATCTCCGGCGCTGCAAGTACATCTCCTTCGGGATGGCGTGTTCTGTAATGACCCGGACAGCCTCTGTGAGGATAGACGGCAGGCAGTTAAAAAAAGATCATTTTTTCATCAAGATAATGGAAGCCCCGACCGCATTTGATTGCGGACGGGGCTTTTTGCCGCTCTGTCCCAACCCGTCCGCAGCCTGTGCGCCAAAGCCCCTGAGGGTGGGTGCAGACCGCAAACAGGCGTACATATTGAAAAAAACAGCTCACATTTGCGCATATATTGTATTTTTTTGAGTAATATTTGATGATTTTTATGTTAAAATGGCAAATCAGGTATATTCAAATCCTGTGAAATGAATTATTATAGGTATGTATGTTTAGAGTGGCTGATGCCCGGATTTTCTGAAATGAGGAAAGGATATGCTGCCGGATATCCGCGAAACAGTTTTGATCCTGATCCGGGAAGAATATGACTGTGAGCGGGTCAGAACGGGAATTACCAGTGTGCAATGAACATTTTTAAGAAGAAGGACACCGGGGAAACAACTCCGGAAGGCGTCGGAAAAAAACTGAACAGATTCCTTCGGAAAAATGCCGCCGGGGAGAAAGACCTGGTGGAGACGATCAGGGATCGAAGAAAAGGCCTGGGAAACGGGAGGATTTTCAGGAGCAATTCTCCGGAGCCAGGGGACGAAAACCCGTCCGGAGGGAGCGATGGGAAAAGAAGCGGCTCTGCCCGCAGCTCGGTGAAAGAGAGACGGGAGCGCAGGGTGAGCTGGTGCTTTATGCTTCCGAGCGTCGCGGGAGTGGCCCTGTTTTTCCTGATTCCCTTTTTCGTTGTAATCTATTACTCGATGATAGACAATCCTGTGAGACACCGCTTTGTCTGGTTTTCAAATTACGTAAAAGTGTTCGGCAACAGCGCGTTCCGGCTGGCGTCATGGAACACTTTGAAGTTTTCTGTAGTGGCAGTGCCGCTTGCAGTCTCCCTCTCTTTGCTGCTTGCGGTAGTGATGGAACAGAAGCTTCCCTGGAAGAGCCGCTTCAGGTCCTTTTTCCTGAGTCCCATGATGGTTCCGACAGCCTCCGTCATCATGATCTGGCAGATCCTCTTCCATTATAACGGGCTGGTGAACAGTGCCTTCGGGGGTATCCTGGGAGGGAAGATCGACTGGCTGAAATCCGGCTACGCTCAGGTCCCTGTCATTCTGCTGTTTCTGTGGAAGAACCTGGGATATAATATGATTTTGTTTATGTCGGGACTGGCCAATATACCCAGGGATCAGATTGAAGTCGCCAAGCTCGAAGGAGCCACGGATTTTCAGATTTTCTGGCTTATTAAAATACGTTATCTGTCATCGACCATCTTATTCGTCACGATCATGTCTCTGATCAGCTCATTCAAAGTGTTCAGGGAAGTGTATCTGATGGGCGGTGATTATCCTTATGACGCGCTGTACATGCTGCAGCACTTTATGAATAATACTTTTAAATCTCTTGATTATCAGAAACTCAGTGCCGCCGCGGTCATGATGGCGATCTTTATGATTCTGGTGATCGGGGCCCTGTTTCTGGCGGAAAACCGGTTCGGGAAAGACCTGGAGTGACTCCGGAGACGGTTTATCCTGCAGCCTTTTGTCTGCTTATGCCTGCGGCTGTAAACAGGAGATTAACCACAAGTATAAAAATGGAGATCTGTTTTGTCATCGAAAAAAAACAGGAGAGCCGGTAACGGCTGGGTCAGAGACCGGAAAAAATTCGGGGCGGGTCCGCCCGTCAAATATCCTTTCTCAGCAGAAAAGAGTCCGCAGGATTCAGAAACCGGAAACGGTATGGAGGCGGGGGAGGTCCTGCAGGAGGAAGAACCCAAAGACATTCCTGAGGACGGAACCGGAACGGAATCCGGGGACACTGAGCAAGCCGGGACAGGTGAAGAGTCCGGAGACATTCCAGACATTCCTGAAGGAGGATGCGGGACAGAGCCCGGGAACACTGAGCAAGCCGGGACAGGTGAAGAGGCCGGAGACATTCCAGACATTCCTGAGGACGGAACCGGAACGCAGTCCGGGGGCAGTGAGGAGACTGGGAGCCGGGAAGAACCGGATGAGATTCAAATGCCGGATCCTGAAGATGAGGACATCCTGCAAAGCGCCTTTCCGGACCGGCAGGATTTTGAAGAGGATCTGATACAGGCTCAGGACAGCGAAAAAGTTCCTGTGGTTACAGAAGAAGCGGCCGGCCAGGCCGATGAGGACAGCCGGCTCAAAAAGTATATGACCCGGGAGCGGGTGGACAAGATCCATCTGGTGCTCCGGACTGCGATAGCCGGTTTTTTCGCTTTTCTCTTCCTGATGCCCATTGTACTGACAATCACGAACTCTTTCATGACCAGTTCCGAAATCAACGCCAATTACGGAATGATTTTCGCCAAGAGCAACGGAGTCCGCGTATTTATCAGCAAAACCGTCAATCTGAAATTTATTCCGGATATTATTTCCTTCGACCAGTACTTCAAAGCGCTTTTTTTGAGCCCGGAGTATCTGATGAAGTTCTGGAACTCATTTTTCTATGTGGTTCCGATTGTCATATTTCAGCTGGCTGTCGCTTCCCTTGCCTCTTATGGCTTTGCCAGGTACAGGGGGAGGGTGAGAGAAGTTATTTTCTTTTCCTATATCATCCTGATGCTGATGCCTTATCAGGTCACACTGGTACCGAACTATCTGGTGTCGACCTGGCTCAATATCATTGATACCAGGTGGGCGATCCTGCTGCCGGGATTCTTTTCTCCCTTCGCGGTATATATGCTGACCAAATATATGAGGAGAATTCCTTCTTCTATTTATGAAGCCGCAGAGATTGACGGCGCCGGGGAGTGGCAGATCTTCACCGGAGTCTGCCTGCCCAATTGCCGGGGCGGACTGGTGTCCATTGCGATCCTGATTTTTATTGATTACTGGAACATGGTCGAGCAGCCGCTGATCCTCTTGTCGGACGATCAGCTGCACCCTCTTTCTGTGTTTTTGTCCCGCATCAACGCGGAGGAAATCTCACTGGCTTTCGCGGTCGCGGTCATCTATATGGTTCTTCCGATGATGGTGTTCCTGTATGGAGAAGACTATCTGGTGGAAGGAATCATTTATCAGGGCGGTATTAAAGAGTGAAAAAATGCCCGATAGCATTTTTTTACTCCGGATGTTTGTGCTGCATGGCGGCTTATTTCACAGAGTGCGGTCCATGAGCACTGCTGCTGCGGCAAGGCTGCCGCGCAGGTTACTGTCACCCCGGGGGTGTTTACAGTATCAAAGAATCGGACGGAACATATTCCTGGAGGAAAAAAGAGAGTATGAATATCGAAGATAAAGAACTGGAGCAGTTTCGAAAGAGCCAGAGGCGGAAAGACATTATAAAGAATATCATAATCGTATTTTTGCTGATCCTTTTGGCGCTGACCCTCTTTTCGCGTACGATTATGAATCTGACTCTGCCGGAAGTGGCGACTCATGTGGTTGCTGAGGGGGAGGTTTCCCCTAAAATCCGCGGTCAGGGAACAGCCGAAGTGGACAATCCTTACTCTGTGACGATCGCTCAGTCCAGGACCATTAAGAGCGTTGCTGTCAAGGAGGGGCAGGTAGTCAAACGGGGAGACGTGATCTATCATCTCGAGGACACTGAATCCGAAGAACTCAAGACGGCAAAGCAGGAGCTTGAGGACGCTAAAGCCAGTTTCACAAGGCGTATCTTCGACGGAACTCTCAGCGACAGTGATATCACGAGACTTCGTGCCGGAAACTACCGCTCCGAAGATGAGCTGCAGTCTGCTGTCGGTTCGATCAACAGGCAGTATGAAAGCGCCCTCCGGGAAAAGAATCTGGCCACCGCGGAATATGACAGGATCAATGCGGAATACCAGGCGGAAGCCGAGAAAGAATCAAATAGTAATAGTAATGACTATTATATCCCCGAAGAACCCGGAAACGGAGGCGGAGCTGAAGCCAGCAGCCGGACCGGCTCTGTAGCACAGGCATCTGTGGATAAGGATAAAGACACGGGCATAGCCTCCGCGGATTCGAAAAAAGAAGTTGACGAAGAGGACTTGGTATTTGTGGCTTCAAGCGGGTCCACTTCATCGAAAAAGATCAAAAAACTCGCCAAGAAGCTTGAGAAGGCTACTCTCCGCAAGCTTGAAGCGGACCTGAAATATGAAGAGATTTCCGCGGAGAGGGAAAAAATCCTCAACATTGTGAGCGCGGAACTGGACCTGAAGGGTTTTCAGGAAGCGATCAATAAGGCTCAGGCCAAAGTAGATAAACTGCAGAAAGAGGAGATCGGAGCATCGATCAAGTCTCCTGTCGACGGCACAGTTACTTCGCTGAATGTCGGCGCCGGAGAAATCACCTCTGCCGACAGCCCTGTCGCTATCATCAGGATTAATGGCAAGAAGCTCACAGTCAGTTTCTCTGTGACGAAGGAGCAGGCGCAGAAACTTAAAGCCGGCGATGAGGCGTCGCCCCAGAATTCCTGGGAATATGATGACAGCTTCAAGGCTGTTCTTCGCCAGATCACTGCCGACAGCAGTGACCCCCAGAATTCAAGGCTGCTGAAATTTGAGATCGAAAGTGATACTGTCACTGCCGGAGATATAGTAAAGCTGCAGATTGCTGAGACATCCAAGGATTATGAACTGGTCGTACCCAACTCGGCGATCCGCAATGACGCAAACGGAAATTTCGTTCTTCTGCTGAGGACAAAACAGAGCCCTCTGGGGAACAGGTATTATGTCTCAAGGGAGAATGTCAAAGTTCTCGCCAGGGACGATACCAATTCCGCGATCAGCGGGGCCCTGGGAGCTTATGACTATGTGGTCACCACATCAGATAACAGGATGCTGACATCGGGAGATCAGGTGCGCCTGAGCAATGAGGTAGACCAGGACGAATGATCCCTGCCGGAAAATACTGACTGTAAATCCGGCGGGATGTGAACCGCAAAAGCACGGCTGTCAGCCGCAGTAAGTGATCCGGGATAATTCGTTGGCTGCTGTTCACTCCCTCCACAGGGTGTGAACAGTTGCTTTACGTACAGCCATACACAATAGCGAAGCAAGGATGTAATGAAAAAGACAGACACAAAAGACAGCAAACTGAATATGCGGCTGTATGGGGCTGTCAGGGACGGAGCCCGCAGGGCTGTATCCGGCGCGGGCAGTTTTATACGCCGGCTGCGCATGTGGCAGAAAATCGGGCTGTTGATCTGCCTGGTCTTCTGGATTACTTCCTTTGTGATCAACATCGTGTGCGGAAGGGTCGTGAGGGGAATGGAGGACCAGAACTTTGCGTCCAGGTGGACACAGGAACAGCAATGCTCCCAGGTCAGCGCCTTTTTTTCCGATGCGGCTTTTGCTTCTGACGAGACTGTAGACGCAATGCGGATGTTTCTTACAAATAAGCTGACATCTGATTCTTATGGACTTTCAGAGCAGGAGATCGAGAACGGGGCCAGCATGTTTGACGTTTCCTACTGCGGTCTCGGAATGGCAGATCTTTCCACCCCCGAGGATTCAGTGACAGTGACTGCGGTCGGTGTCGGCGGAGATTTTTTTAATTTTCACCCGCTGGATCTCATGTCCGGATATTATTTTTCCGAAGATGAGAGTATGCAGGACAGGATCCTCCTGGATGACAGGACGGCGTGGAGACTTTTCGGCTCTCCCTATGTCGTAGGGCAATCCGTGGATATCGGAGGAACGCCGCATTACATAGCAGGTGTGTTCAGGGCGCCGACAAAACGCTTTTACAAGCAGTCCGGAATGGGGGACTTTCTTGTCTACATCTCCTATGATTCGCTCTGCAAATATACACAGAGAGGAACTCCGTCAAACGAGGGAAGCCCTGAGGATATGGATGACACTATGATGGATGCCCTTGCACCCGGCGTGGACAAAACGGCTTCTGGCGGGATGACCGGCGGGGAAATAGAAAAGGGCTCATCTACGCTTACCGCATTCTCCTTTATTCCCGGGAATGTGGTTCCTTTCAGATCTGCTCAAAAAAGTAAAAAGGCGCAGAATGGCGCCATGAAAATGCAGGTGCCGCAGGGGCTGCCGGCAAAGACGGACGAGAGAATGACCCTGGTCAGAAACAGAATCCTTCCTGCACTTTGCCCCACTGCATTATGGAAACCAGAGAATCTGCCGGAATCCGGGGCGGGGGAGCTCCGTCCGGTCTCTGCGGAGGCCCGGGCAGGGGAACCTGCGGATCTGCTGCCCGGGAAGCAGCAGAGGGCAGGAGAGCTTCTGGCTTTTGAAAGCGTCGATGATCTGACAGGAGATGATTTTGCGGAGGAGACCGGGGATGATTCCGGGGATGATTCCGGGGATGATCCCGGGGAAGGAGACCCTGCCGGGACGAATACTGACGCCGGGAAACCATCCGGTCAGGATACAGAGCCTGAGGATGATGACAAGATCACAAACGATGACGCGCCTGTCGGAGAAAATCTGAACGGCGGGGGAATGGGAAATGGAAATAATTATCAGCGCGGAAGCGGTGACGGAGATGCAAAACCCGAAGTCAACCGGTCAAGGATCAGCTGCTATGAGGCTGCCATCCCCAACCCCATCACGAATTACGCACTCAATACAATGATCTCCTGTCTGACCGAAGCAGGTGTTGACAACAGTCAGACTGTGATTGTCGATAATACTTCCAGGTTTGACACCTGGCGGCTTGCCCTGATGATTACGCAGCCTGGACTCAGAAGCATGCAGTCCATATCGATCCGTTATCCTTACTGGGAAAATGTGGCCAGGGCCTGGGAAGATATAATGATTCCCTTTGCCTTTCTTGAATTGTTCATGAGATTTTCACCGTTTTTATTCCTCCTGTTCCTTTTGTTGTGGTATGCTACTCACAGAAGCTGGACAATGGGCGGTTTGATTAAGACTGTTCGTCAGAGAATCTATGACCGCCAGTCGGAGAAGATTTTCGGCAGTGATACCGATGAGGATGCTTTGCTGACCGGTGAGAAGGACCAGGCAGAGCCGGCTCTTTTGCCCGGAGAGACTCCCTTCAGCGGGGAAGATGCAGATCTGTTTAAAAAGACAGACGTTCCCGAGGGCGGGGAGTCAGCGCCGGAGTCTCCGGAAACCGAAACCGGGAAGGCCGGTGGCCCCGAGGGCGGGGAGTCAGTGCCGGAGTCCCCGGAAACCGAAACCGGGAAGGCAGATGCCACTCAGGACGGGAATTCCGCATCGGAGAAATCTTCTTCGTGAAAATCTGCCCGCATACTTGCAGCCATGGGCGGGCACAGCATGTCGACAATATGGAAAGGAAGAATATAGTAACATGAAGATGAAAAAATCGTTCAGACGTGCTCTGGCACTTATTCTGACAGTCGTCATTGCGTTTTCTCTTGCAGCCTGCGGCGGCAAGGGCGGCAGTGAATCGGACAAGAAGAAGGAAAATTCAGATAAGACTTCGTCCTCTTCAGGTCCCGCTATGCCTGAAGTGACTTCCAAAGACGGCGTGGTCAAAACTGTAGAGGCAAAAATCGATGATCCTGAATTCGAGGCGGACGGACTCCAGGTTCTCGCCATGGAAAAGGACAGGATTTATGGCTTCAGTTATGTTTACGAGAGTGAAGGCTCCAACGGAACTCAGCTGGTCAGCTTTAAGCCGGACGGAAGTGATTTCAAAAAAACTAATTATAAAGTGGATGAAGCGAACGAAGAAGTCAGCGCATCTGCCTTCTACGACGGGAACTTTCTGCTCGTAGTGTCACAGTTCGCGAATTCCGAAGCCCTGGACTATGTTCTTGAGAACGGCGGAGAAGAAGGGGAAGACGTAGAGGTACCGGACGAGCTCAGCGAGGACGCCACCGCGACTTTTGAACTTCGCAGTGTAACGCCGGAAGGCAAGGAGAACTGGGCTGTCAAACTCGAACCTGAAAATAAAGATTACTTCTTTGTGAGCTCGGTCTGTGCCAATGAAGAAGGCGTGATGGTCGTATCAAATGAGGGTGTCAACCTTTATTCTCTCAAGGACGGATCCATGACCAGGAATATATGCAAGACGGATCCGGACACTTTCGAAGGCGTTCTCTATGTCCTTACAGACGGGACTGTGATCATGATTGATGACACGACCATGAACAATAAGGTCAATGTGTACGACGAGAAGACCGGAGAATTTGTCGAAAAGCAGGTACTCCCCTCGTCTATGCAGAGCGCGATGGTCTTCCCCGGTACAAAATACAGTTTTTATCTGGCAGGAGATGACGGTGTTTACGGAGTGGATCTGAAGAGCGGAAACATTACTCCTGTTGTCAATTATGTCAATTCCGATCTTGACCTGCAGGGACTTGCCAGGCTGGTCGAACTCGATGAAGGCCGCCTGCTGATCCAGGCTTACGAGAGCGATAATTCGGTTGGAGTGTTCACACTGGAGCCGGTCGCTCCCGAGGATGTCGAGGAGAAAAAGGAACTCACACTTGCCGGATACTATATGGACGCAGAAGTCCGTACACAGGTGATTGAGTTCAATAAGACCAACAGCAAGTACAGAATCAAGATCGTGGATTACAGCCAGTACGACCTGGAGTCGGACTATGATGAGAACAATGTCGACAATGACACGACAGGACTTACCAGACTGAATACAGACATCGGTACCGGCAATGCGCCCGATATCATGCTCCTCTCTGCGGGAATGCCCATAAACAGCTTTATTTCCAAGGGCGTGCTCATGGATCTCACAGACAAGTATGAGTCGGACAAGGAAATCGACAAATCCGATTTCCTGGAGAATATTGTAGATGCTTTCCGCACGGACGGTAAGATGTTCGTGGTGGTCCCCAGCTTTACGATCGTCGGCGTCTCCGGCAAGACAAAATACATCGGAGACGGAAAGGATCTGACGCTTGAGAAAGCCAAGAAGATCGCCGCTTCCAAAGGCATAAATGAAAATGCTCTTTTCGGACTGGCGGACAGGGCGGGTGTCTTCAGCTCCGCCATCGAGTTCTCCGGAGACCAGTTCATCGATACCGAAAAGAATACCTGTGACTTTAATAACGAGGAGTTCCGCCAGCTGCTTGAGTTTGCGAAGAACTGCCCCGAGACGATCAGTGAGGAACAGTATAACGATTATTATACTCAGTATCTTTCCGACAGCGCTCTGCTCGCGGTACAGTACATTAACTCAATCTTCGATTATTACTACATGACCAGACAGCTTTTCGGCGAGCTCAATGTGACCGTCACAGGCTTCCCTTCAAAGAATAATAAAGGACCGATCATCGCGTCCTACAATGAATTCGGAATCAGCAACAGCACATCCGAACCTGAAGGCTGCTGGGAATTTGTCCGCCGCTTCCTTCTTCCTGATTATCAGATGAGTATTGAATCGTCTCTTCCCATCAGTGAGAAAGCGATCGATGCGCAGGGACAGAGGATCATCGATCAGAACAAAATGGACGCGGAATCAGAAGAGGACTCTGATCTGCTGACAGGCGTGGACTATGAGGATGATTCGGAAGGTGAAGTCGGAATCGATGAATCCGCTATAAAAGACGGAACCTGGGAAGAATCCGAGGAGCTGACAGGAAAGCTCGTCAGTGAAGAAGCATTTGACGGTACTCACGAAGAATACGAACAGTATCTGGCTGAAGAGGCTGCGAATGCGGAAACAGCTTCTACATCTGCACTCGCGGAAGAGGTCGTGATCGGCGAAGACGAGATCATGGATGATTCCTCTGATTTCGGGGAGGGGCCGAACACACTTCCCGAATTTGGCCAGAGTGATATAGACGCTGTCAAGAATATTCTGAAAAGCATGAAGTACCAGGTCAATTCCGAGACACAGATTATGAAGATCATCAAGGAAGAGTCTGCAGCCTACTTTGCCGGTCAGAAGTCGGCAGAGGAAGTTTCTGACATTATCCAGAGCCGTGTACAGGTCTATCTGAAGGAGAACGAGTAAGGGACCTGCAGAACGTACAGACAGATTACCGGCCGCAAAGCGGTGTGCCTCCGGCAGGCGGATTATTTTCGTCTGCCGGAGGCGTCATGCTGATTTCAGATAAATGACCTGACGGTTCTGACTCAATGACCTTTTGCCACTGATAGTCAGGATCTGTCACGAATTAATCCAAACATCCTGCCTGATTCTTCGATAACCTGGTCAGAAAGCCTTGTTTTCTTCCCTGTTCTCAAAAAATCATTGTGCGCAGGCTGCATAGTACATTTCGTGACAGTTCCCTACCGGTAACACACTGGCCGGCGGGCAGCCGGCGGGTGACCGGAAGCCCGCGCATCATATGGATGAGGATTTATGCAAAAAGAAATTACCCAGGACAAAATCAGAAATTTCTGTATTGTTGCACATATAGATCACGGCAAGTCCACTCTGGCAGACCGCATGATTGAAAAGACAGGACTGCTCACCAGCCGCGAGATGCAGGATCAGATTCTGGACAATATGGAGCTGGAGCGTGAGAGAGGCATCACGATCAAATCCCAGGCAGTCCGGCTGGTTTATACCGCGCGGGACGGGGAGGAGTATATTTTCAATCTCATTGATACTCCCGGACATGTGGACTTCAACTACGAAGTCAGCAGGTCCCTGGCGGCCTGTGACGGAGCCATCCTGGTGGTCGACGCCACGCAGGGAATTCAGGCACAGACCCTGGCAAATGTCTATCTGGCTCTGGAGCACAATCTCGATGTCTTTCCGGTTATCAACAAGATCGATCTGCCGTCAGCAGAACCTGAAAAAGTCCGGGAGGAGATCGAAGACGTCATCGGGCTCGATGCATCGGAAGCACCCCTGATCTCTGCCAAGCAGGGGATCGGCGTGGAGGAAGTACTGGAGGCCGTGATAAAAAATATCCCGGCCCCGGATGGAGACTCCGATGCTCCGCTCAAGGCCCTGATCTTCGATTCCCTGTATGATTCCTACAAGGGAGTCATTGTGTTCTGCAGGCTGCGGGACGGCAGGCTGCGCAGGGGGACAAAGGTGAAAATGATGGCGACCGGCGCTATGGCAGAGGTCGTCGAGGTCGGTTATTTCGGCCCCGGTCAGTTTATTCCCTGCGAGGAGCTCTCAGCCGGTATGGTCGGCTATTTTACCGCTTCGATCAAAAACATCCGCGATGCCCGCGTCGGTGACACTGTCACGGAGAGCGAGCGCCCCTGCGATGAGGCGCTGCCGGGTTACAAGAAGGCCCAGCCCATGGTCTACTGCGGACTCTATCCTTCCGAGACTCCCAGATATCCGGATCTGCGCGATGCCCTGGAGAAACTGCAGCTCAACGATGCCTCGCTGTTCTTCGAGCCCGAGACGTCTCTGGCCCTGGGCTTCGGCTTCCGCTGCGGATTCCTGGGTCTTCTCCACATGGAGGTCATTCTGGAGCGGCTTGAGCGCGAATATGACCTGGACCTGATTTCCACAGCCCCCGGAGTTGTCTACAAGGTATTTAAGACCGACGGGGCCATGATGGAACTGACCAACCCCTCCAATCTTCCGGAACCCACTTCCATCGACCGAATGGAGGAACCGATCGTCAATGCCGAGATCATGGTCACGACCGAATTTATCGGTCCCATCATGCAGCTCTGCCAGGAACGCCGGGGACGCTATATCAGTACGGATTATATAGAGACGACCAGGGCTGTGCTCAAGTACGAACTCCCCTTAAACGAGATCATATATGACTTTTTTGACGCCCTCAAATCAAGGTCCAGGGGCTATGCCTCCTTTGACTATGAACTCAAGGGCTATGAAGAATCCAGGCTTGTAAAGATGGATATTCTGGTCAACAAGGAACCGGTCGACGCACTTTCATTCATCGTACATGCCGACGGAGCCTATGAGCGCGGCCGCAAGATGTGCGAGAAGCTCAAGGAGGAAATCCCGCGCCAGCTCTTCGATGTACCGATTCAGGCCGCTGTGGGAGGGCGCGTCATCGCCCGCGAGACAGTGCGCCAGGTCCGCAAGGACGTTCTGGCCAAGTGCTACGGAGGCGATATTTCCCGGAAGAAGAAGCTTCTTGAAAAACAGAAGGAAGGCAAGAAGAGAATGCAGACTGTGGGCAATGTAGAGATTCCCAAGGAAGCATTTATGAATGTCCTCAAGCTCGACACACAGTGAGGATCTCACGGAAAGATCCGCGAGACCCTCCCGGTTTGTCAGAAAAATGCTGAAAAAAATGCAGGAAAAATAAGAAAAGGATCGGCACATAATAAAGGCGGATCCTTTTCTCTTTTTATGGCACGGGACGCGTAAGGTATTTTCCGCCTTGCGGCGGACGCGTCCCGGCCGGGGGGCATAGTGCGGCGGAGCCGCCTCTGCCCTATGATTACACGGGCCGCGTAAGGTATTTTCCGCCTTGCGGCGGACGCGTCCCGGAATATAAAAGAAAGGACTCTTGACCGGCAGATCGGGAGGCTCACAGGTGTAGATCGTGGACCTGCTTCAGAATAATCGAAAAAACTGCATACCTGACCGGGAGAACAAAATGGCGGCGCCCGGAAGCGCGGCTTTAAGCGCTCTTTCACAGGCCGAAGCCCTGCCGCGGCCCCTTTACTCATTGTACCTGCACATTCCCTTCTGTGTGAAAAAATGCCGTTATTGTGACTTCCTCTCGGGACCGCAGGATGAAGAGACCAGGGAACGTTATACCAGGGCTTTGATCAATGAAATAAAAATGCAGACCATATGTCCTACAGGCTCGCCTGTCGACACTGTCTTTTTCGGAGGAGGGACTCCTTCGGTGCTGAGCGGCAGCCAGATTGACAGGATCATGGAAGCCCTGCACTCCTTTTTTTCGATACAGGAAGATGCTGAGATCAGTATGGAGACCAATCCCGGGACTGCGGATGATGAAAAGCTTCGCGTTTTGAAGACAGCCGGTATCAATCGTCTCTCCCTGGGGGTTCAGTCCATGCATGACAGAGAACTTGCCCTTCTGGGGAGAATCCACACGGCCGGCCAGGCCAGGCAGACCTTTGAAAAGGCCAGGAAAGCAGGATTTGATAACATCAACATCGACCTGATGAGCGCACTTCCGGGACAGAGCTTAGAGAGCTGGGCAGATACGTTGGAGCAGGCGGCCCGATGGGCTCCGGAACATATTTCCGCATACAGTCTGATCATTGAAGAGGGGACGCCTTTTGCGGCTATGTACGAAAACGGCTCTCTACCTGCGCTTCCCGACGAGGACACGGACAGGGAAATGTATCATTACACAGGGTCTTTTCTTGCGGAACACGGATATCAGCGCTATGAGATCTCAAACTATGCGCTCCCGGGAAGGGAGTGCCGCCACAACAGCGGATACTGGACCGGCCATCCTTACCTTGGTCTGGGAATAGGGGCAGCTTCTTATGTAAACGGAACCCGCTTCTCCAACTGCACAGATCTGCGGGAATATCTGGAAGTGCTTGGAAGAGAAAAGGACCGGGCAGACGCGACGGAGCAGACGGATAAGGCGAAGCAGGCGGAAAAGACCGGGATAACCTCATTGATCCGCACAGATCTGCACTCTCTGTCAGCGGAAGAACAGATGGAGGAATTCATGTTTCTGGGCCTGCGGATGACAAAGGGCGTCCGGAGTGCTGTATTTACGGAAAGATTTGGAAAAAGTATAGAGCAGGTCTACGGGCGGATTCTGGAAAGACATATCTCACAGGGTGTCCTGGAGAAAACGCCGGGCGGATACAGACTGACCGACAGAGGAGTGGACGTAAGCAATTACGTTCTCGCGGATTATCTGCTGCAGTAAAAAGCTGCCGGAAAGATCGCGGAAAGCCCTGTTCAAGAGCCCTCATGTACAAAAGACAGGCGTTTTGCTATAATTTTCTTTAAGAATGGAGGGTGCTATGAAAACCAACTGTAATGTCTGTTTTCGCCGGTGCCGGCTGGAGGAAGGGCAGACGGGAGCCTGCGGGGCCAGAAAAAATGTAAACGGGACGGTGACCGCTTCCAATTACGGCAGGCTGACAGCTCTGGCGCTGGATCCGATTGAAAAAAAGCCCCTCGCCAGATTCTTCCCCGGCAGCAATATTCTTTCAGTCGGCAGCTATGGCTGCAGTCTGCGATGCCCTTTCTGCCAGAATTATGAGATCGCCTCAGCCAGGGAGGAAAACAGACATGCCGGGTCTGAAGGCCTGCATCCTGTGACTTTTCGGGAGGGAAACAGGCAGAGGACTCTGGAGACTGCGGTCTATACCCCGGACCAGCTGTGCGCGCTGGCTCTGGATCTGCAAAGCAGGGGCAATATCGGGATTGCCTTTACCTATAATGAACCCCTGATCGGCTGGGAGTTTGTGCGTGACACTGCCCGGCTGTTCCGCCTGCACGGTATGCGGACGGTGCTGGTCAGCAATGGTATGGCATCTAAGGAGATTCTGTGTGAGATCCTGCCCTATATTGATGCCATGAACATCGACCTCAAGGGATTTACGGAAGAGTTTTACCGCGATTTTCTGGGCGGCGATCTTGCCATGGTAAAAGACTTTATAGCCGGGGCGGCGCAGGGCTGTCACGTGGAACTCACAAAACTGATCATCCCGGATAAAAATGACAGTGAGGAGGAGATGCGGGAGATGACCGCGTGGATCGCCTCCCTTTGCGGAGGACGCGGCCGGGAGATTCCCCTTCATGTGTCACGCTATTTTCCCAGATACAAATGGAAAGTACCCGCGACCAGAGTGGAGACCGTATACCGGCTCGCCGATGTCGCGCGCGAGACACTGAAATATGTATATACAGGCAACTGCTGAAGGACAGAAGGTCCCAGGAGGAGGAAAGAGATGTCTATCTTAGGCGCAGTGATGGTGCCCCATCCGCCGATCATTCTTCCGGAAATCGGCCGCGGTGAGGAAAAAAAGATTCGTGCGACAACGGACGCGTATCAGAAGGCAATGGCATTTGCTGCCTCCCTGAAACCGGAGACAGTGATCATCACGTCCCCGCACAGTGTGATGTACAGCGATTATTTTCATATTTCTCCGGGCCTTGACGCGGAGGGTGATTTCCGCCGCTTCCGGGCGCGGAATGTGCGGATCAGGGCGGAATATGACTATGAACTGGTCCACACTCTGTGCGGAATCTGTGACAGGGACGATTTTCCCGCGGGGACCATGGGGGAAAGAGATCCCGGTCTGGATCACGGTACTATGATCCCTCTTTATTTTCTCAATCAGCATATGGACCCCGATTCCTACCGGGTTGTCCGGATCGGCCTGTCCGGCCTGCCTCTCACGGATCATTACCTGCTTGGGCAGAAGATCTGCGAGGCTGTGGATAAAACAGACAGGCGTGTTATCCTGATCGCCAGCGGCGACCTGTCCCACAAACTGAAAAAAGACGGCCCCTATGGACTCGATGAAAACGGTCCTGTTTATGATGAGAGGATCATGGACGTCATGGGGCGGGCACAGTTTGACGAACTTCTCGATTTTGACGAGACCTTCTGCGAGCGCGCGGCTGAGTGCGGACATCGCAGCTTTGTCATCATGGCGGGTGCCCTGGACGGGAAAGCTGTCCGCGCCCACAGGCTCTCCCACGAGGGGACCTTCGGTGTCGGATACGGTGTCTGCACATATCAGGTGACAGGAGAGGATCAGATGCGTCATTTTCTGGATCTGTGGAAAGAGAAAAAACAAAAAGAACTTCTTCTGAAGAGAACTGATGAGGACATTTATGTGCAGCTGGCGCGAATGGGCGTGGAGTATGCTGTGAAAAAACACAGAGTTCTCCCGGATCCTGAGATTTTCGCCCTGCTGGATTCGGCGGGAAAGACCGGAGACCCTGCGGCAGGGGCAGCCCGGGCGGACCGGGGACCGGAAAAAGGATCGGCGGATCTGCAGGAGACACAAAGACCTCAGGAAACTCAGGGATCTCCGGATTCCCGGGAGGAACTGCGCCATCGCCGCGCGGGAGCTTTTGTCTCCATCCACAAGGAAGGAAGACTCCGCGGATGCATCGGTACGATCGCGCCGACCTGCAGCTGTATCGCCAGGGAAATTGCGCAGAACGCTCTGAGCGCGTCACTGCGGGATCCCCGCTTTTCCCCCATCCGGCCTTCCGAACTGGATTCTCTTGAGATCACGGTTGACGTTTTGGGAGAGACAGAGAAAATCTCCTCTCCGGATCAGCTGGATGTGAAACGTTACGGCGTGATCGTCACAAAGGGTCGCAGGAGGGGGCTGCTGCTGCCCAACCTGGACGGTGTCGACACTGTTGAGGAACAGATCTCGATCGCCCTGCAGAAGGCGGGGCTTGACACTGATGAGGAAGACTATGAGCTGGAGCGGTTTGAGGTAGTCCGTCATTACTGACGGGCTGCTAA
Organism: uncultured Lachnospiraceae bacterium; assembly: GCA_902777355.1. GTDB lineage: Bacteria > Bacillota > Clostridia > Lachnospirales > Lachnospiraceae > CAG-791. The sequence continues at coordinate 43,766 of CACYTU010000007.1, forward strand.
GCGAAAAGCGAATGGCAGAGCGCGCTATTTGTCCTAAATCATTTGAAGCTGAGATCTGTTCAAAACTACATATATACGATATACGAGGTAATTATGAAAAATCTGAACGGGAGATGTGTCTTACTGGGAATCACGGGCGGCATTGCCGCCTACAAAATGGCTAATGTCGCCAGCGCCCTGCACAAGGCCGGAGCGAAAGTACACGTCATTATGACGGAGAATGCCACAAAATTTATCACGCCGCTTACTTTTGAGACTCTGACGGGCAGCAAGTGCATGGTCGACACTTTTGACAGGGATTTTCAGTTTGACGTCAGGCACATTTCTGTCGCCAAGGAGGCCGATGTGATCCTGGTCGCTCCCGCAACGGCGGATATCATCGCTAAAATGGCTCATGGAATCGCGGACGATATGCTGACTACAGTTGTCCTGGCGGCGCGATGCCCCAAATATGTCTCGCCTTCCATGAATACCGCCATGCTGGAAAATCCTATAACACAGGACAACATCTCCCTGCTCAGAAAATACGGCTTTACCATCATTGATTCCGCAAGCGGTTATCTCGCCTGCGGCGACACGGGAAGCGGCAAACTCCCTGAGCCCGAGGTCCTCTGCCGCTGGATCGAGCATGAGATCGCTTATCCGGATAAGCCCCTGAAGGGGAAAAAGGTTGTTGTAACGGCAGGCCCTACTCAGGAGGCTCTGGATCCGGTGCGCTATATCACCAATCACAGCACGGGAAAAATGGGATACGCGATCGCCCGCGAAGCCATGCTGCGCGGAGCGGATGTCACCCTGGTCTCGGGCAAAGTGGCCCTGGAACCTGTTCCTTTCGTCAGGATGCGCGGGATAACCTCTGCCGCGGACATGTTTGATGTAATCCGGGAGGAACTTCCCGACACGGATATCCTCATCAAGTCTGCTGCCGTGGCGGATTACCGTCCTGCCGTTGTCGCTGATCACAAGATCAAAAAAGGAATGGCGGATGACTCCAGCCCCATCGTTCAGTCCGGCGACAACAGTATGTCAATTCCCCTCGTGAGGACGCAGGATATTCTGGGCTGGGTGGCCGAAAACCACCACCCGGGGCTTTTTGTCTGCGGTTTTTCCATGGAGACCGAGAACATGCTTGCCAATTCTTCCAAAAAACTCGTGAAGAAAAAACTGGACATGATCGTGGCCAACAGCCTGCGGACTGCCGGGGCGGGTTTCGGCACCGATACCAACGTCGTCACCATTATTACAAAAGAGGGAGCTCAGGAACTGCCCATCATGAGTAAGGACGAAGTGGCGGCAAAGATACTGGACAAGATCGAGTCGATGGAAGAGGAGAAGTGAGGCGTGGTCCTGGCAATCGATATTGGAAATACTACAATCGCTTTTACAGGCCTGGAGATGACCGGGCAAAAATCCGTCACCGCTCCCGCGGAGCAGAACAATGCGGAGCCGGGATCTCAGGAGAAGGCGGCGGTATCATCTCCCGGCGCAGTGGACTTTGATATTGTTTTTTCCGAGAAGATCCCTACAGAGACTGGAAAAGATACTTCTGTTTTTTTGAAGGAAGCCGGCCGTGTCCTGGGCAGGTCCGGGATCCAAGTCCCGGATTCAGATCAGACTCCTGACAGCCGGGAAATGGTGGACTCCCTGCCGGAAGCACTGCAGGGGTGTCAACAGAAATCTTCGCAATTTCACAGCCCGGAGCCCGGGCAACAAAGCCGGCGGGCAGCGGTGATCACTGCTGTCGCTATCTCCAGCGTGGTTCCCGCCTGTACACCTGCGGCAAAAATTCTCGCGGGAAAAATTTGCGAAAACATGCCGGTTGTCATCAACTGGAAATGCAGTACCGGACTTTCTTTTGAGAAGATCCCTGTTCCGGACCGGGTCGGCGCTGACCGCATAGCGGACGCTGCCTGGGCAGCAGCCCGCTATCCGCTGCCCGTCATGACTGTGGACATGGGAACTGCGACGACCATCAATATCGTCAGTGCCGACCGGAAGTTTCTGGGCGGCATGATCGGGGCGGGCGTGCGGACCGCGCTGCATTCCCTGCGCACAGGGACCGCACAGCTTCCGGAGCTTCTGCCGGGTCCTGTACCTCCCGAAAAACTGATCGGAACAGATACCTCCGGCTGTATGCTCTCTGCGGCTGTTGTCGGAACCGCAGCCATGATCGACGGGCTGGCTCTTCATGTCGAAGAACAGATCAGAAGTCCTCTGACGCTGATCCTGACAGGAGGAAACGCCTCTGCCGTATCCGAATGGATCCGCCACAGTTATGTTCTGGAGCCGGGACTTGCAGCGAAGGGATCTGCCCTGATCGCCCTTCGGGAGACAGGTGTGCATTGAGGGCAGAGGGGAGGTTCTCCACCGGCAGGACCTGCGGAGCAGGAATACCCGGAGCAGATTGAAAGAACTGCCTTGTGCGGCTTCGAAGAGACTGCAGGGCAAAGAAAGCCCGGCGCTGATTAAAAACGCAGGCATAGTGTACTGACTGAATAATCGGAGCGAAAAAGTAATGCTGAATAATGAAAATACAGTCATCGAAAACAGGGAAGGGGAGACAGAAGAGATCATAGAGACCGGTCTGGAAGCTTTTCCGGGAATCCGGATCGGGCAGACAGAGAACGCTCAGGCCGGAACCGGCATCACAGTCCTTCTCAGCGAGGACCCTCAGGGGATGGCGGCAGGCATTCACATAGGAGGAGGCGGACCCGCCGTCCGTGAGACAGCGATCCTGGATCCGGTCACGACGGCTCAGCGCATTCACGCGGCTGTCCTGGGAGGAGGAAGTGCCTTCGGCCTTGATGCGGCCGGGGGAGTCATGCGCTATCTGGAGAAAAAAGGAATCGGAGTCGCTGTCCGCGACATTCGTGTCCCCCTGGTCACACAAGTTGACCTCTTTGATCTTCCTGTAGGAGACCCTCATATCCGCCCGGACCGGGAAATGGCTTACGCAGCCTGCCGCCTCGCGGAAGAGGGGGAGAGGGGAAACTTCCGCTGCGGAAATTACGGAGCCGGCTGCGGGGCAACAATCGGCAAATATGCAGGAGGGGAACACGCCATGAAATCAGGGATCGGTTCCTGCCTTCTGCGTCAGGGAGATCTCATGGTCGGCGCCATCATAGCGGTAAATGCTTTCGGGGATATTTATGACTGGAAGACCGGTAAAAAAATCGCCGGCGCCCGCGCCGACGACGGAAGGCTCTATGATTACCGTGAGATGATCACATATCTTAGAAAAATGGAAGCGGCCAGAATGCAGGCTGCTGCTTTGAATACGACGATCGGAATTGTCTTTACCAATGCCCGGTTCAGTAAACCGGAACTGTGCAAGATCGCCGCCATGGCTCATGACGGCTTTGCCAGGTCCATCGCCCCGGTCCACACATCCGGGGACGGAGACAGCATCATTGCCCTGTCTGTCAACGGCAGATACAGGGGGCGGGAAAAAAATGCCAAAGAGAGCGAAAAACGGCTCAAAGAGATGGAAAACCGGGCTAAAGAGACGGCTGGTCAAAATATAAAAAGCCCGGACACAGAAGTCATTGCAGGAATAGACACTGTCGGTTCCCTTGCTGCATGGGCAGTCTCAGAGGCGATTCTGCGGGGCGTGCGCAGCGCGGCGTCTGCCTTTGGTTATCCTGCGGTATCAGATCTGAACTGCCGCCTGTCATAATAAGGAACAGGGTCAGACGGTCAGCTTGTCCAGTATTTCTGCCAGTACAGCCCACCCATCCGGATCCAGATCTGCCATCATAAGTGCAAACCGCTGCTGAAAGGAAGCTTTTTCATCTGTAAATAGTGCTTTCGTCCATTCAGTTAGCTTCTCTTCATCCACCTTATGGGGCAGCATTTCGCCGCGGCCCGTACAAAGCCATTCCTTGGAGACTGAATATCTGGAGCAGATGGAATGGATTACAGCATCTGAGGGACGGGTTCTGCCGCACTCATAATTTGTGTAGGTTTTAGGATTGATTCCGGCACCTGTCGAAAATTCCTCCCGTGTCAGGTGCAGGGCTGTTCTGAGCTGATGCAGTCTGGTCTGCATGATCATGTCTCCCTTCTGTTTCGGACATACTTGTGGCCATGGGCGGGTGCCCGCAAACATGTATGAATAAACTACGCATTGCTCCGCGCTCTGGCGCTCCCGCAATGCTCCACACATTCGTACCCCGCCCCGCTTCGGCCGCTTCGGCGGCCTTGCGTTGCTCTGATGTACTGCGCAGCAGTACATTGCTCATAGGGTGGGCGCTCGCAAATGTCCGCAAGACCGGATATGCGAGCATATCCGTCTTTGCGCCCGCTTGCTCGCTGTTTATTCATACTTTTTATGATCCTGCCTGGGGTAATCGATTGCTCCCGGGGTCAATGGATATACTCTTTTTTTCTTTTTGCGGTATTTACGATTATTGCGGCTGAACCGTCTCCCCGCGGAAGGAGACGTGCCGGGCTGATGTGATACACCTTCGAGAGGATGTGAACAGAAACGTGCGGAATTAACGATATTGTTGACAAACGCACAATTTATTGACAGTTGCTTTGAGAAAAAGATATAATAATAGTTGAAATAAGACAGCGTTACATGCCTCATTAAGTGAAAACGGATCCTGTATCCGGATTTGCTTACTTGTTTGTGAACCCGGAGTCATGACCTGATGACGATCAGGGTTTTATGCTGTTCATATGTTCAGGACTGCTGTTCGGGCAGATCTTGACCTACGGATACAATTCTGCGGAAAAACGGACTGATTATGTACGGGACCTTCCGTGCTGATGAAGGCAGATCACGAACAGGAGATAAAGCTATGAAAGACAGACTTAAACTACTGCGAAAGTCGCTGAAGCTGACGCAGGAAGAATTTGCTGCCAGAATAGGAATAAAACGTAATTCTTATGCAAACTACGAAATAGGACGGAATAAACCCATTGATGCCGTTATTTTTTCAATCTGCCGCGAATACCGTGTCTCGGAGACCTGGCTGCGCACCGGAGAGGGGGAAATGTTTATTCCCTATGATGAAGAGACCAGGCTCCTAAAGTGGGCCCGTGCGGTCTTTACCGATGAGAGCGCAGTGTTTCAGAGACGATTTGCCATGATGATGACCGAACTCACCCCTGAGCAGTGGAAAGTGATGGAAAAAATGGCAGACAGGCTTGCAGGTAAAGAGAAAAACACAGCCTTCAGATAGGCTGGAAGAACAAAAAGAGCAGTTCCGTGACAGAGAGGGAATGCAGAGGCGGGATAAAGCAGGCTCTTTTTCAACTATCCCCGGCGGGGAAAGCGAAAATCGATTTCAGTGATATAAGGTTTAATAAGCCGGGATTACAAGTGCATAATCCCGGCTTATTTCTGCTCTTTTTCCTCACTTTCGGGGAAATAAAAATCTTTCCCGCTGTTTGCACATGCCATTCCCTCACCAAAAGACAGCAGCTTTTCTTTCTGAACATGTGTCAGGAGAGGGATGATCTTTGCAAGGGAGTCCAACAGTTCCTGATCAGAAGTTGTCATGCGGTCCTCCACATCCTGAATCTCTTTAAATCTGTGCATATCAGACAGTCAGATAATGTATATGACTGTACTAAAATGAATACGTTTTGATTATAGTGTCCTTTTGCGACATTTGTCAATGCAAAAAAACACATCGCAGGGGATGATAAAAAGCACATTGCAGGGAATACATCATGAAGAAAAATGAATGTACAGAACTGCCGGAAAAGCGGGCGGGGTGTGAATGTGCGGGGGCCTATTACAAAACACTTTGTGCTTTGTGAGGACCCGCAGGAGCATAGCAGTGCCTTGTTTATTCATATATGTATGATGTCGGGGTCAAAAGGTGGTTAAAGATAATCCGTCTCGTCAATATGCACAAACACCTTGGACACGCTCTCGCTCAATCCTCGCTGGCAGCGGTACGAGACTCAGAGCCTTTTCCTGGCTTTTGACCTTTACATCATATGTATGTGGTCAGGGGGTCATGACCGCAAAGTATAGAAAATGTTAATGTAAAACCAAAAATAACAACATAATTATCAAAAAGTTGTATAATGCTCTATAGTGTTTATGAAATAAGTAAATCCGGTTATGGGGTACGCGTGCGGGAGAAAACCTGCGTCATCGCACAGAATCTCCGGGGACAAGTCCCGGATATCATTTTTTGAGAATCTGATGCCTCGATTTTGAACTTTCAAATATCAAGTTTGGCCTTTCAAAAAACAGGAGACAGTGAGGCATATACTTTACTTATAGACAGTTATCAAGGCTTAAAACAAGTGATAAAAGCTCAGGCAATCAATGCCTGGAGCAAAAGGACGCTCGCAGGAAAGGAGAGTACCATGTATTGCTATCATTGCGGAAACGAGCTGGCTCCAAATGCCTCGTTCTGTGGAAAGTGCGGGAATCCTGTTCATATGAGTCCGTCATCCGGAGGGCAGAACGCATCCTATCCGGGTTCTGAACATCGCAGGCCGATCCTCGGAATCCCTGCTTCGGGTGCAGGCGGCAGCGGAGGGGATCAGACGTCACAGCAGTATTCCGGGGGAGGCAGCAGCTATTACGGAGATTACCAGCAGCAACAGACTTCATATGCCGATTTCTATAACAGCGCCGGAAATCAGACACCCCGGCAAAACTCCAATGGGGGATACTATAACAACGGAGGAGGAAATCAGACACAGCAGAATTCCTATACGGGCACTTATAACTACGGTGGGAACCAGCCGTCCCAGCCCGGCGCATACGGAGGCCCTTACAACAGCGGAGGGAACCAGACATCCCAGCCCGGCGCATATGGCGGCCCTTACAACAGCGGTGGGAACCAGTCATCCCAGCCCGGCGCATATGGCGGCCCTTACAACAGCGGTGGGAATCAGACATCTGTACCCGGCCCGGCCTATAACGCGTTTCAGGCGCCGGCTGCACCTGCTGTCGCGGCGCCTTCCCTTCCAAAGCATCTGGCCAACGTCGGAACTGCAGACACAGGATCGGGAGGTATCAGGGACATCTATATCGTAGATTTTCTGGTGAGGCTGTTTACGATTAAGGAGAATATTCCCCTGTGCATTTATCTGTTGATAAATGTTGTCATAATGGGACTGGTCTGCACCATGTTCACGGAGGGGAACGTTCTTCTTGGAATGCTGGCCGGCCTGGTGGTCTACATCATCTCCATCACTGTGACGCTCTCGCCCTTCGGAGAATGGCTCCTCAGAAAACGTACGGGATGCGGCCCGATCACGGATCAGAATGTAGCTGCCCGCATGACACCTCTGTTCAACGAGGTCTACGCAAGAGCAAAGAAGGAGTATCCTTCTCTTCCTGACGACATTTCTCTTTTCATGAATGAAGATAAATCTCCGAATGCTTTTGCTACCGGAAGACGCACCGTATGCATTACAAGGGGGCTTCTCAATATGTCGGACGACCAGATCAAGGGAACGCTCGGACATGAATTCGGACACCTGGCCCACAAAGATACGGATAAAGTTCTCGTGATCAGCATCGGAAATACCTTTATCACTGCTATATGTATCCTGGCTCAGATCGGAGCGTTTATCATGGAGATCATGATGAACATTTTTGCGATCTTCATGGGCAGAGACGGTATTTTTATCTCTATCATGGCTGCTCTTTCCAGGATCCTGACCATAGTTCTGATAGGACTGTTTATGAAAGTCTGGACCGGGCTCGGCGTCCTTCTCGTGAATAAGACCAGCCGGGGCAACGAGTATCAGGCAGATGAGTTTTCCTGCAGACTTGGATATGGAGGCGGACTGATCGCGATGCTGCAGGCCCTGGGGGGCTGTCCCAAGCCCAGCGGGCTGTTCGCGGCGCTGGCTTCCACCCACCCTGACACGCAGGACCGCATTACCAGAATCAGCCACCTGATGACGGTATATCCGAATCATTGAAGAAGAGAGCGGACTGCTTTTCCGGAAGATTATCTCAGCAGGGTGATCCCCTGCTGAGATAGCGGAGGCGCGGAGAGCACCTGAGGCGGTTTGACAAAGACACTATGAGACAATATAATATGTGGGTCAGACACATAATCTACACAATATTTAAATGATGTATGAGAAAGCAGGAGTTTATTGCTATTTGTAAATTCGGTTATAGATGTACAGCCGAAGACAGCTGATCTGGAATATTGGTGTCAAACATTTCGCGGAAGTTCTCCTTATAATCTCGAATGATTTGTATTCTATTCTGTCGGAATTGTTTCGGCCGGTAAGGCACGAAATATCTGACAGATTTTTTTATACCTTTTCTCTTAACAGACAGGCCTGTTTAAAAAAATTATTATGTGTTCCTGAAGTCTCACACGCGGGGGTGTCTGGTCAGATTCTCCCCGACGTGAGGAATTCTTTGCGCCGGCTGCAGATGAATGTCTGGACGGCGGTTATAGCTGACAGGAGGGAGTATGGCAGAGCGAATAATTCAAACAGCGGATTTGTCCGCGATTGAGAACAGACTGGACGCCGCGATGCGGGGAATTGAGGTGATCGCAACCGGCCTTGACGATGTAGATACAAAGGTCATCAAGGTCAATGACGAGCTTTCGAGGCTTGCTGCGGACTTCAACGCCTACGTCCGGCGGCAGGAATTTGCAAATAATAAGCTCCAGGCTCAGAGCGTACTCAATGATGTCCGCGCTGAAATTGAAAGAAAATACGGTCATTATAACAGGGTCAGGAGATCCACGACAGGTATCCTTCAGGCAGATGACCTGGGTATTGTCAGAAAAGCAGCAGTGACGGACGCTGCCGAGAGTGTCATGATCGAGACACCCGGATACTGGCTGGCTCCATGCCTTGTCGCGCTCGCCGCATGGATCAATGATCAGCCGGAGCTTGCCGGAAAAGCTGTCAAAGAAGCTATCAGGCGAAACGACGAAAAGACTTCTCTCTTCTTTGCCCTTGTCTGCAGGCGTGCCGGACGCGGAGATACCAGCCTGAAATGGGTCCAGAGATATCTCGAGAGTCAGGACGAAGAAAATCTGAACAGAAATACAGTCATCATTCTTGACGCTTATGCCAGCGGTCTGCTCGGTGCGGATTCAGAGGGCGTTATTTCGACCATTATGACTGGATGGCTGGATAATCTTGTCGAAAAACCCGGTTTTGTGGAGCAGCAGAGAGACCAGTGGTCCAAGGCTCTTATCAATAAAAAGAAAAAATACGATTCCGGTTCTTATATTTATCTTCCCAAATACAGCAGCACATGGCCGCTTCTCGTCCAGGTTATGGAGGGCGCGGAACTCCACGCGATCATCGTTGATTACTTCATGGACATTTTCGAGAAGGAGGCGTCTACCAAGGAACTCAAGGAGCAGCTGGACGAGATCCTGGAAAGTCTGGTCACCGATTTCGATGATGAGGAGACTCCCCTTCGCAAACAGGAAAAGCTGAATGAGCTGATCATAGAGTTTGACGGTGATCTGCAGAGAGCAAGGATGAATATGCAGATGGAGGAAAAGTCCTTTGAAGAGCGCAAGGACTTTACCCAGCTGCTGACAGACTCCGCTATGCGGCCTGAAATCAGTCACGCCAATTCCTCCACACAGAAATTTGCCATCGCGCTGACAAAGGACTGGATCAAGGATGCATACAGCGATATCACTGCAAAAAACCGCATGGCTATTCCTGTAGATATCCAGCTGAACATAGGAACATTCAGCGCAGTCACCCGGGACGGTACCAACGAGCCCGCCCTTGAACAGGAGATGAGGGCACACTACGAAGCTGAAAAGAATGCTGAGCTGGCAAAGCATGTTCTGACCGCCGGTGATAAATACAGCCTCTTTGCGGGCTGTGTGATCGGTGCTTTAGGAGTGGGCATGCTGCTGGCGGGATCTGGGTTTCTGGGGGTGATCGCGATTGTCGTCGGAATCGGAATGATCATTCGTTATTTCAGCAAAAAGAAAAATGTGGAACAGGCCAGACAGAGAATTATGGAAAATTATGCCCGCGTAACGGAAGAAAATCTGAAAATCCTACGGGCATTGCTGGCGGAAGTATATGATTTCAGAGATGAGTTCAGGGATAAAGACGCTGTTTATGATGAAGTGATCGCATTCCTGGATCAGATTTCTCCCGATCAATATGTGAGAAAGCTTTCGGGAACCACCAGGCGTATGGCCGGACAGGCTTAGGAGGGACAGAATGGGAGATTATAATACAATCGGCAGCTTTAGGGAGTGCCCTTTCTGCGGAGCAAGACTTCCTGTGGTAGCACGGTTCTGTGCTGTCTGCGGAGGTACTCTTCCCGCATTAGACACACAGCAGATGCCGCAGGGATCGCCCGGCCAGGGTGGACCCGGTTTCTACAATCAGCAGTCCCGCCAGGGCGGATACCCTGTCTTTGACATGCCCGGACAGCCGGGATTCCAGTCATCTCAGCCCCAGGGCGGGCAATATGCACCGCCGGAGCCGGCACAGTATGAACCTCAGGCCGGACAGAATTCTCAGCCGGAGCAGGCACAGGACTGGCCTTTCCAGGGCGGGTTTGATTTTTTCAGTCAGCAGTCTGATCAGGGCCAGGGCGGATACCCTGTCTATGACATGCCTGCGGAATCTGAACACGGGGCAGGGGCGCCGGCTCAGACCGCAGAACAGGTTCAGCCGGAGCAGCCTCAGGCAGAACAGGGACTTTTCCAGCCTTTTGGAATGCCCGGACAGGCGCCGCAGGATGTACAGCCGGAACAGCCTCAGGCAGAACAGGGACTTTTCCAGCCTTTTGGAATGCCCGAACAGGCGCCGCAGGATGTACAGCCGGAGCAGCCTCAGGCAGAAGAACAGCCTCTGACTGAGCAGCAAACACAGCCGGAACAGACACAGGACTGGCCCTTCCAGGGCGGATTCGGTTATTATAATCAACAGTCCGATCAGGCGCAGGGCGGATTCCCTGCCTTCGATATGACTGATCAGCCTGAGACACCGGCAGAAGAGCCGGCTCAGGCAGAAGAGCCCGCACAGGTTCAGGCAGAAGAGCCCGCACAGGCAGAAGAGCCGGAAGTACATCCGGAAGAAAAGTCTGGGCAGAACGCTTTCCCTGTTTTCGGAATGCCAGTGGAATCTGAGCCTCAGGCTGAGGAACCGGTTCAGGCAGAAGTACAGGCGGAGACTGAGCAGGAAACACAGGCGGAGCAGACACAGGACTGGCCTTTCCAGGGCGGATTCGGTTTTTATAATCAGCAGTCCGATCAGGCGCAGGGCGGATTCCCTGCCTTCGATATGACTGATCAGCCTGAGACACCGGCAGAAGAGCCGGCTCAGGCAGAAGAGCCCGCACAGCACCGACAGTAGAACCCGAACAGGCAGAAGAGCCGGGAAAACAGTCTGAGCAGAACGCTTTCCCCGTTTTCGGCATGCCAGTGGAAGCCGAGGTTCAGGCAGAAGAGCCGGTTCAGGAAGAAGAGCAGGCTCAGCTTCAGCAGGGAGCCTTCCAGCCCTTCGGAATGCCCGGTCAGGGACCGCAGGATGTCCAGCCGGACCAGGGCGGCTTCCAGCCATATGATCAGCCGGGCCAGGAACCGCAGCAGGCCCAGCCCCAGCAGGGAGCCTTCCAGCCCTTCGGAATGCCCGGTCAGGGACCGCAGGATGTCCAGCCGGACCAGGGCGGCTTCCAGCCATATGATCAGCCCGGTCAGGGACCGCAGCAGGCCCAGCCCCAGCAGGGGGATTTCCAGCCCTTCGGAATGCCGGGCCCGGGACCGCAGGGTGTCCAGCCGGACCAGGGCGGCTTCCAGCCATATAATCAGCCCGGTCAGGGACCGCAGCAGGCCCAGCCCCAGCATGGAGCCTTCCAGCCCTTCGGAATGCCCGGTCAGGGGCCGCAGGGTGTCCAGCCGGACCAGGGCGGCTTCCAGCCATATAATCAGCCGGGCCAGGGACCGCAGGATGTCCGTCCGGAACAGGGCGGCTTCCAGCCATATGATCAGCCGGGCCAGGGACCGCAGCAGGCCCAGCCTCAGCAGGGTGCATTCCCCGCTTATACAGGACCGGGACAGGGACAGAATCAGGGTATGCCTCCGGGAAGAGGCTATCCCGGACAATTCGGACAGCAGGGCGGAGTGATTCCCGACAGGACAGGAAGACCGAGAATTCCCAAAAGGATTAAACGCGTTTTCAAACCGGCGGCAACAGATACTCCTGAGGAAATCGTCGCCGAGGAAGACGTCATGTTCGCAAAAGGCTTACCGGAGTGGTCGATTGAGCCGCCGGTCGTTCCTGTCAGAAGGAGAAGAAATGGTTAATACACCTCGCACATATTCCGAATGGCGGCAGCTGTTCGATATGATCAAAAAACGGACAAATGACGCTGAAGTGCTGCAGGCAATGAGGAGCGGGACGATTGAATGGCAGTCCGGGATTGCGGACCGATTTTCACAAAAGCTGGTGGATGCGATCAACTTCCGTATGAATAAGGCAGGTGACAACTTCCAGAAGACTATGGCACATTCCGGGGGTGAGGCAGGAGTGATCCGCGCTCTTGAGAGTCTCCGGAAAGAATACTATTTCCTTTGCTGTGCGGTAGATATTCCCTGCCTTCCAGAGGATATCCGAAAGAAGTATATCGGTCTTATCATCGATCAGGCCAACAAGACCCAGGAGTCCCTGGAAAATTCTTCCAGACAGGACAGGAGCGGACGTCTTCTGTATCTGATCAGGCAGCATCGGGTGAATAATTTCTGATCTGTCTGTACTTGTGGGCATAGCTCACAGACTTACTTTTATAATTAAAGCTGCTTCAGCCATAAGCAGCTTGAAATTGTATATCATGCCGTCCGGGCGGCGCCGGGAACGGGAAGACGCACCGGTTATTCTTCGTCTGCCGGCGCCGCGCCGCTTATTGTCTTGTCAAGGAATAATCTCGCAGGAGGCGAAATCTGTTATATGAGTAATCTGATCGAAAGCACCGACCTTTTAAGAAGGTATACCATCGCCCGGATTCCCTTTATTGCCGTTAATACGATTGAAAAAGACAGATGTCTGGAGATACTCAAGAGGATCGCCGCAGACCTGCAGCTCTCGTTTTATGTCAGTTCCCTTTCTTCGGGAATTTATGACCTGACGAGCGGTAAACATCTGGATGATGACACGACATTTTACGGAGCGGTCATGTATATGACCGAGCAGATGAGGCGCAAACAGTATCTGACCCTGGTTCTCTCCGAGGTGCCCGATCTTTCCACTGACAATGCGGACGCAAAGCAGCTGCTCGCCATGGCCAACCTGGCCAATCAGAACGGAGGATCGATCATAGTAATCTCGGACAATCCCGTCTGGGATCAGCTTCAGCGTCTTGGAATGACTGTCAAACTGGACCTGCCGGATGAAGAGGAAATGTACATGATCATCCGGAGTTATATCGATGATTACCGCAATTCCATTCCCATAGAGTGGGACAACAATGATGTGAGGGAAGCGGCTTCCACTCTTGTGGGTGCCACCAAAATTGAGGCGGAAAACGTCATCGCGGCACTGCTCGCCAACAACTGTATCCGCAAATCGGATATGGATGAAGTCCGGCACGCCAAGGACAGGCTGTTCTCGGACATTTCCGGCCTGGAGAAGATTACGGTCGACGATAATGTCAAGGATGTCGGAGGCCTCGAGGGCCTGCGGAAATGGCTGGATGAGAAACGACTGCTGCTAACTCCCGAGAAGAGGGACGAATTGAGAAGCAAGGGGCTCAGGCCTCCCAGGGGGATTCTTCTGGTAGGCGTTCCCGGCTGCGGCAAGTCCATGTCCGCCAAATCAATCTCTGCCAACTGGAAGCTGCCGCTCTACAGGCTTGATTTTGCCACTGTGCAGGGCAGTTATGTCGGTCAGTCAGAACAGCAGCTAAGGAAAGCGCTCGCTACAGCAGAAGAAGTTGCACCCTGTATACTATGGATCGATGAGATTGAAAAGGGCCTTTCGGGAGCCACTGCCGGTGCAGGAGACGGGGGCGTCTCGACCAGGATGGTCGGTCAGTTCCTCTTCTGGCTGCAGGAATGCAGGAAAAATGTATTTGTCGTGGCCACAGCGAACGACGTGAGCATGCTGCCGTCCGAACTCCTCAGAAGGGGGCGTTTTGATGAACTGTTCTTCGTGGATCTTCCCACGGCGGAAGAACGCAGACAGATCCTCTCCCTCTATATGCGCAAATATCTGTCCGTCAGGTTTGAGGGGGCGGTAGCTGATAAAATCGTTGAAATGACCGACGGATTTACGGGCGCGGACCTGGAATCCACCGTCAGGGACCTGACCTACAGGCAGATCTGCGGGAACGGTTTTATTCTGAACGAGCAGAATATCATCAACGCTTTTGATAATGTGGTTCCTCTTTCCCAGACAAGCCCTGAGAAGATAGAAGCGATCAGGGAGTGGGGCAAGGAAAGGGCAGTGCCTGCCTCGGGTATTCCCATCGGCAGCGACAAATTGAAGGAAAAATCAAGCGGACCCAGGCTTCGCCGGGTGCTTCTTTCGACCGGAAACTGAGTCCCGGTCTTTTTTCCGCATACAGGTGACGGGATATTGGATCCGGAATAATCAGGTTCACAAAAAACAATCGAATCCGAGGAGGTAGAATATGCCAAGACCGATGTTCAGATCTCCTGAACAGAAGAACAGTCAGAATCAGCAGACACAGTTTCTGAATACAAGACAGGTGAGGCAGACAAGGCAGCTGAGCAAAATGGAGATCGACAGGCTGCTTCGGAAACCCCGGTCAAAAAAATACATGGAGGCTATACGCAGGCTGGATGCCGGCGGCCATGTCACTAATCAGACCAAAGTAAACGAAATGCTCGCGGCGATCAGGGAGGAATTCCCGGAACTGGAACTGGCGCAGGTCAGCAATCTGCTGGGGATCGTCTCCAAGTGTTATCTGGGCGCCCCCTATGAAGTCCATTCTCTGGACGTGGCGGGCAGGATCGTTGAGCACTACAAAGCTTTTTACAAAATGCCCGGTGAGCTGGAAAAGGCCCGCGGCCTTGCCATTCACGGAGGATATGAGTTCATTGAAGTGTATACGGACTGCTGCCGGGCAGTGAGCTCCAGCGGCCAGGTCTCGGTGATCCAGTAATTCAAGACTCGCTCGCGAGTCTTGCGCGCCGGATGCGGGTTGACATGTCTTGTTTTTCAAAGACATGTCAACATCTTCCGCATCGCATCCGTGCGCATNNNTTCTTCATCGCGGGATTGTACCCACGATGAAGCGAGTTTCCCTTTTTGCGCGCGTATCCCACGACTGAAGTCACGGGTATTGCGCGATGAAGAATAAAAGCCCCGACCGTCTGCCTTCAGACAGGGGCATCGCGGACAGGGAAAAAGATATATGTCCGGCCGCTGCATTTCACTGCGCACCAGCCGGGGAGGGAAACGGTGCCTGCAGGGAACAGGCCGGCAAGTGATAAAGCCGGCAAGTGACAAAGCCGGCAGGGAACGGACGTATAAAACCGGGATACACTCATAAAAGGATATTTATTTTTAAATATTTATTTTTAAAAAGAATTGCAAAATAAATCATTGCAGACAGGAGGGAGAGGAATGGCACTCACAGATTATCAAAGAAGGCAGATCAGCGGCAATATCAAACGTCTTGACTACCTCAACGGAACTGGAGTCCTTAACGACAAAAAGAAAGAGATGGTCAAGGAACTGTTTCTGATCATCAGTGCAGGCGGTGTGGGAGGAAAGGCGCTCAGAGAGATCAAGCGCACAGTCATGCAGCAGATTGATGAGAAAGATGTGGAAAATCAGATCATGTTCATCTGCGCGGACACGGCCCACAACGAGCTGGATCAGATGGCTGGAAATGAACTCAAAGAGGAGGAGATCCTTAAGATACCCTATGAGGGAGCAAAACAGGTGATCCAGCCCGGAAAGATGAGCCCGACCACAAAGAAGTGGGTTCATCCCGGTCTTTATGACATCGTGTCTACAAAATCAGGCTTTATGGACGGCACAGGCGCCAGCGCCCTCCGTCAGTGCGGACGAGTGATGTTCGCGCAGGCAGAGTCTCAGGACAGGCTCTTTGCCCGTCTGTCGGGAATAAAGCAGAAGGCCGCCAGAATGACAGAAGAAGGTATCGCAAATGTCAAGCTGAAAGTTATTTTCCTGGCAGGTATTGCCGGAGGAACCGGAAGCGGGACGATCATCGATCTGGGATTCCTGACCAGGCATTATCTCAAGTCTATTCTTCCCGGGTGGGAGGATAGAACCAACTTTTCCGCCTATCTGTTCCTGCCTTCTGCCTGCGGTACGCCCGATACGCCTGCGGACGGAGCAAAAGGTGATCAGAATGCCTATGCAGCGCTGAAAGAGATTGATTACTTTATGGATCTGAAGAGCCTGAAGGAATCTTTCCGCATGGATTACGGCACACCTTCGACCTACAATATGGTGATCCAGGACAATCTGTTCGATTTCTGTACCCTGGTCGAGGGAATCGGCGGAGGCGGAACCATGTTCGGCAATCCTGCGGAAACAGCCAGGAAGATCACTGCTCTTACTCTTATGAATATCTTATGCGCCACTGAATCTAATCAAGTGGGTGCTGACAGCGTATTTATGGTGGACTCCTTCCTGAGCAATGCCTTTCCTCAGTCGATGACAAAGCTGGGGCTTCATTCTGACAGAGTGTGGCCCAGAGAAGCTAATTATCACTTTGACGTGATCGGCTATGCAGCCTGTGTCGTGCCGGTCGACCTTCTGACAGTCTACGCCTTTAAAAAAGTGTTTGATCAGATTTACCATGTGTTCAAAAACTATTCACAGGCGACTGCACAGATGGCGCAGAGCTTTTTGCAGCAGTGCGGACTTGACCTCAAGACAGTGGAACGGAATTACAACACTCTCACACCCCAGGCCGTCTCTGCCAATATCGAAAATACCTCTGCCAGATTATTTAAGCAGTACGGCCCCTATTTTATGATCAACCTGACCAAGCAGGCTGTCGATCTGATCACAGAGCCCACCCAGGGCTATATTGCCCAGGCCCGTCAGAAGCTGGGCGGTTTTATGCCAAACACAAGGAAGTGGAATTTTATCATAAATCTCTACTCTTTTGTGGCGGACCAGCTGATTAAGAAAAACAACAGCCTGTATGATGTATATACATTCGTTATTGATGAGATGCAGAAGCTTCTGCAGGAAAATGCAGGCATTCTCACGGAGTCGTCAGAATTGAAGAGCAAATTCGGATACAGCTTCTACTGGACTCCTGTCGATCTGACCAAGGGACAGGGAGCCGCCTTTGCGGTTACCCGTTATCTGGACGGGATCATGAATCCACAGAGAGCCAGCCAGCTGGCCTTTCAGTTTGTCGAGCAGATGTATGCCCAGCAGGGCCGCTGGACTGCTCTCGCGCCCCGTGAGGAGGGCGGCGTGATACCTTTTGATGTCGCCGATGAAATCCGTGGCTTTATTCAGCATAAGATGAATGATATAGTCGGGAAAACCCTGGAAGACTTTATCGTAATGGCCTATTCCGGCGATCCTCAGGCAAGACCTTCGGAGAAGCTGCCGGATGGCACGGAGGTTCCTACAAAGGCGACGAAGACAGCGGCACAGACGATTCTCGGAAGGCTGAGTACCAGTGCGGTTCCTCTGGCCTCTGTAAGATCGGATTTCCATCTTCCTGAGTGCTATCATAATATATACCTGACAATCCCTGCAAAATGCCACTGGCTCCATCAGGCAATCATTGAGCTGGCTCCGACCTATCATCTGTTAAAAGAGAACATTTTCCTCAGTTCTGCCAATGACAGTATTGTCTGGAGCAACCGTTATGCAGGTGTCCCTGCATGGGCTCTTCGATGGACATCCGGTGCCGAGGCACAGTATGAAGCTGTCGGCCCCAATTCCATCGGCCTCCATATTGAGCAGGGAAGCGGCGGCCGCAAATGGGCAGATTTGCCCAACCTCTATCCGGAAGGTCTTTGGACTGCAGATGAAAGAAGAATCCGGCAGAGAGAGGCTGCAATCTCCAAATCGGTCAGGGACGACATGAAGGAGGCACTGGATAAAGGACTTGTGATTCCTCACGCCGACCTGTTCCAGCTCACCAGGTTCGCGCAGGGAGAGACGGCGGATACTCTGTGGGATTCACTCAGTCTCACGGATAATCAGAAATATACGCCTGCAGAGATGTACAGCATGCTGCGGCAGGCAGGGAAGGCGCAGGATGTTCAGGTGGAGTGCGTGGGCTTTGTCACCATTGACCCTGATATCGTAGAGCAGAAAGACAAGGAAAAGTATGCATATGATCTGTCCTGCAGAGTAGTCCGCAAAAACAGCAGGGAGAGAAAGGATCTGGCAAGGACCCTTGAGATCGCAAGAGACCTGGAAGCCCGTCTGGAGGAGAGAAACAGGGGCTGCGTGGACCTGAGCTCACTCATGGACTTTGTTGATGCCCTGAAATGGGATCTCTTCACTTACGAGGGGTATTCGGGACAGTGGTCGATCAATCTGGAGACAGAAGTCCCTATGGGAAGCAGGATCGGCGACAAACTGGGTCAGCAGTGCGCTCATTTCTGCGGCTACGGCCGGTATCTGCAGCTGGACGAAGAAACCCTGCAGCAGATCAAAGCAGCCATCGCCCAGAAGAACACCAATCCGACTCCGGAAATCTTCAAGGCACAGCATGAAAAGGCGGCTGCCCTCAAAGAAAGCATCCACGCTCTGCGCACGGCCAAACTTCCTACGGATTGCCCTTGGAAACAGGATTCTCCTTTCGCGATTGCCGGAAACAGATCCCCCTGGCCTATGGGAAAGATCGACTTCCCGGAGACCGCAAAACAGATGGGATACAACGGGGAAGATATTCGCTCCTTCTACAAGAGCTTTGAAAACTTCCTTTGATTTTGAATATTATACTTTTTTGGAAAAGACCGGACCGGGCACTGCCCGGTCCGGTCCGGTACCCGCATTGAACAGAAGGTGGATTTATGCTTGATTCTGTAAAGAAGGCTCTGGATGAAAAGGTGGCACAGTATACGTCCTATTCCTATGCAATGACTGTCACTTCTGTGAGAGAGATCCGCCTGCTGGTAAACACCGGAGATAAGAAAGCCCATGAGTATTGTTCCGGCATTATCAATCATCCCGGAATCAGGGCTCAGATCCACAGTATCGATTCTGCCTCAAAACTGGAGGACCTTTTCGACGATCTGAGGGACAGGGCGGAGGACTCGGATAATCCTGCCTGGACCCGGCAGTTTCTTCTCTATGTCACATCAGATCCCGAAACTGTTTTTCATGTAAAATTTACCGAATACCTGGAGTATTTCAGGGAACTCAATTATTATCTCCTGTACCTGTCCAGAAAGGAGCCCGCCCAGGCTCCGCCTGACAGCTTTATGCAGTGCCTGAATGCTTCACCCAGAGATATCTATTCGGGCAGGATGCTGATCCTGGACGCGGGTGTCTCCGCTCATCCTCTCTCACTCAAAAATCTGGGTCTGGAGGACGGGAAAATCTGGTACAGGCTGCGGACAAAGGAATTCAGTTCGATCAAAGAGGAGATCCTTGAACAGCTTTACAGTGAACTGCAGCCGCAGCTTCAGGGGGAAGCGCCCCCTGTCATCAGTCAAAAACTCATAGCTGCCCAGAACAGATTTTCATCCCTGATCAGTGAACTGCAGGGCAGCTGGAGAAGCTATCCGACGGCCGCTGAGCTTCCTATGGCTGGATATGATTTGTTCTGCCGGGGACTTTCCGGGAAAGTTCCTTCGAAGATATCAGGCTTCGGTCCGGCCGCCTCAAAAGGCCGCCAGCATGAAACGGGAGTGTCCATTGCCCAGGCCCTGTCGGTTCTTTTCGGGGTCGAAAACAATCTGAGCAGACCGGAGTTTCTCAGAAAGCGTGTAGCAGCAGATGTAATTCCCGGAATCTGCAGAACTGCCGCCAGGAATAACAGAAATCTTCTGAACGGTTTTTTGCTCAGCAGCTTTACACTGTTTGACATCTGCTCGCCTTCCGGAATTGCCGCATGGACTTCGGGACAGAAGAACAGGCTTCAGGTCCAGGCCGATCAGCTCGACGCCATGATCGGCAGCTTTCTCAACGGAAGTATGCTCTATCTGCCATCCCTGTCTCCGGAGGATATCTTTTCCGGACTGGAGCAGTACTTTATTCAATGGAATAAATACATCGACATCTGTTTCTGGAAAGAGTGGTGGGGATGCGTCTCTGAGTTCATTTCGGAAATTGCAGACCACAATGCACAGGAATTTAATACGCTTGTGGAAATATGCGAGTATATAAAATGGGAAATTGATTATAAAAAAATATCCCTGAACACACAGCATCCGATCCGCAGCGTGGAAGATGTTCTGAAAAGAATCCGCGGGGCAGCTGCTCTGAGGACCTACTCCGAGGGTGATCTCTCACATCTGATGGAAAGGGAGAGCAGCCTCGTGATCGACACATTAGGTGACCAGGGAGATATAAGGCGCCGGCCGGTTATGTGTATGCTGGCAAAAGGACAAAACGGAAGGTCTGTCAAAAAGCGGGTTCAGGACCTGAAATGGGTCCAGATTCCCGTGACCTATGTGCCTGAATCGGTTGTCTATATCATGAGAATCAGCAGGGTGCTCAGCCAAGAGGTTAGGGATGATCATATTTGAAATCAATTCTCAGGGATATTATGTCGAATGGGGAGACCTGCCCTACTATACCCTCTATATGATCTATTGCCCCGTCGGAAATCTGAAAAGGATTCAAAACGGGAGAATAGAAATACTGCCTGAGACCAGAAATTTCCATACTGTGCCCTGTCACAGGATGGCGGGGGCGCTGAAGGGCAGTCATTCTCCGTCGATCCCCACCGGGTTGTACAGCGTCAGACTATGCACAGGACCTGACGGAGAAAACAGCACGACCCTCGTGGAGAAGAGAGTCTTTATCGGGCAGAAGGTGCTGGTCAGGTACGGGCTTAACGCGGCGCGCGGCAGCCAGGCAGGCTTCCAGTATATGAGCATCCAGTCTGATTGTTTTATTCCGCGGAATAATATCTGGATCACCTGTAAGGCAGTGTCAGGAGATGCCCGGAATGAAGACATCGACCTGGGGATCAAGGTTCTCCTTCCGGAGATGTATGAAGATGAAAAAGGAAAATATTGGACTCACTGTATGATGCGTGAGAGCGGCTACCGGTTTGTCAGGGTCGAAATATCACCGATTCTTGCCGATTGCGTTCAGACAGTCAGGTACTGACAGGGAGAGATTATGGATTGTGTATGCCCTTATTGCGGAAAAAAGATCTTAGCGGGAAGAATCGGATTTGATTTTACCGATTACATATCAAAACAGCTGGAAATGGCCATGGGATTTCCCGGCGTTGTGACAGATCAGGAAAAAGTGAGCAAGGAAAGCATAAAGGGTGGCCTACAGGCTGTGTTTGGAAAACTTCCTATCGAAGAGAGGTTGGTTTTTTCAGAAGAAGAGATCTGGAACCTGCCTGTAATCTCCGAATCACCTTCCAGGACTGTCATGATGAATATGCCTTTTGACAGGCTGATTGGATTATTCGATGTACATAGAAAAAAGGAAGGCTTTGCCAAGCAGAACATTGAAGATTCATACCAATGGCTGACCAGAAATTCGCAGATTCTCTTTAGCATGTGCTTTCCTTTGATTCTTGAAAAAGAAGGCAACGGCGACATCCGGTTTAATCTCATACGAACCACTTTGGATGATAGACCTATTTTAAGGAAAAGAGTCTGCCCTGTTTGCGGCAATAACCTTTCATTCTGGTCCGGAAGATACAGGGAAATCTGCCTGGGCGTGCTCGGAGGCCCCCGGGTTTCCAAGACCACGACCCTGACAGCCTGCGCCTACGCCTTTATGAAGAACGGAGGTTATGAGGGTATCTTCTGGCAGGGCAGCAGAAAAGACCAGGAGTATATCGATTTTGAAGAGCTCTATCTGAAAAGATACAAGGCGGGACTGCCGATTAAAGCCACCAAGACAACGGAAAATGTCCCACGGGTCTCTTTCCGCGTCACAATCGCAGACAGGAAGACCGGGACTCCTCTTGAAATCCTTACCCTTACCTTTGTAGATCTTCCCGGAGAACTCAATAACCAGAATGGTATAGATGGTGAATTTTTCCACAGATACTCACACTATTTCCAGAATGTCGATTATATCTGGTATTGCACTGATCCGGGAGAACTGCAGCAGCTGCAGGGAAGCGCCGAAAAGAATGAAGCTGTCAGAAAACTGGGATATGATCTTGATAAGACAGTCTTGTCTCTGGATGCAATCAGGGACAATATGATAGGTGTATCCAAAATCTTCGAGCGGAACGGGAAATCGATTCCGGTTGCCCTTATCCTGGGAAAGACCGATTTTTGCAGCAATGATGATATGAGGCAGTATCATTTATATGCACCCAATCCCGGGTCATGGCATAGAATTGCCACGAACCCCTTTGACGTGAGGTATTTTAACGCTGAAGCAGTCCGGGTCCGCGCTTATATGGCGCGGATGAACAGCGGTCTGGTAGCGTCGTTCGAGGAGAACTTCAAAAATCACTGCTACATTGCCCTTTCCGCCTACGGGTATGCGCCAACAGATTACGACGAAGACGAGAAGAGGAGTTATGCCCCTCTGATGCCTTTCAATGTGACTGCCCCCTTTATGTGGATGCTGGTTCTGGAAAGCAGTATACCGCTCACCAAAATGGCATACCGGAGGGGAAAGTATACACAGATGACCCATTATCTGAGACTTGCTTCCAAGGAAGAGAGCCGCAGAGATTATTACAATCTGTTTGTCAGAGGTCCGTATCTTGACTAAAACAACGGGATACCGGCGAATTGTTGCGTAAAATACCGGAGGTTACATAAATGGCAGTTTTCGGAGAAGCAATCTTTGGGCATGTCGGGGAATACAAAGCCCGCGTATACAGTGCCCAGTATGTACGCTCTGAAGACGGAAGGCATCACCTGGTCAATGCCGGAGGTCTCACGGAGCAGGATACTCTGAACAAAATGTTCGGAAGAATCTCAATCGGACCGCAGAATGACTCTGCTTTTGTACTTGCGCTGAATACGGAAATGAAGGGATATTCCTGGGCTGTGAGGACAGGGCACCAGACAAACAGCCGGGTTTCCGGCGGATATTGTCATGCCGTGCACAGTGAGAGCAAGCTGTCCAGCATGCATGAGATTGACAGCTTCCTTTATTTCCCTTTTATACCGGACGGAGACTACTGTGTTTCGCTGATCAGAAATCCCGGATCCTTTAACGCCCAGGACCGGTGGCAGAGGAATATGCAGTCTGTCAGCGTACTGCGGGACAACTACAATGAAGAACTGGGAAGGCCGCTGAATATCCCGGCGGAGCTGATGAAGCGCCTGACCGCTTATATCATCAGCCAGTCCTCTGTCAATTCCCGCCAGTATCTCTATATCCGGGTTCCGGACAGGGCTCCTTATGAGGCCTATTGCCTGGCTGCCCTGCATGATATACTGAGCCACATTCCGGCAGGACTCAGAGCCGGAATCAGCGCGGCGACCAACTGCCTTCCTCAGGAAGAGCAGTATTTCGGGATTATCTTTCAGAGAGCCTCTTTCCCGGCCAGACATGAGACAGACATAAGCCTTCACTCAAATGAGGAATATCCTTTTTTGAGCAATTCATTTGTCAGTCCTGCAATGAAAGGGCTCCTGGATCAGTTTGTGGATTATCCTGAGCTGACAGATAAGTGCTTCAGGACAATGGAGCAGGCGGTCTTCGGGGATGAACTTCCCGACTCCTTCAGGAGCTATGAGAATTACTATGGAATCAGTACTATCCAGAAAGAGAAGGACAGACCTTCCTATCTGGAGGAGTGCTGCAGCCTGCTGGAGAGCACATCAGAACCGGTCCTGAGAAGTATTCTGGAAAAAATCATTCTGGACGAGTTCAGAACTCCGGGGGATCTGGAGGCTGCGATCTCCCGCGATCCTCTTTTTTCCCGGGTCGGATCATTTGCCGATCTGTCGGGGTATCTGAGGACCCGGGACGCGATCCTGAGTTTTCTCTCAGCCCACAATATCCGCTATTCCATGATGTTCATCTATGGACATCTGACCTCGATCGCTTCTTCGGCGGGTATAAAAAACGTCGTCGACTTCTATGATAAGATAGTCTCAGAACAGGAAAACCTGGCGGGCCTTAGTGAAGCGGAGAGACGGCAGGTCATATATGACAGCCATGTTGACGCGTGGAACTATTTCGCCCAGATCAGAGACATGGCTGAGAAAGAAGGGAATGTCAAACCCGCGGTTGACCTGTTCGGACGGCTGGCGGACCTTGACAGGAAAGTTAATCCGGACTTCGGGCCTCCCGTCAATGAGATCAACTGGTACAACGGATGGCAGCGCAGTACCCTCCTGGAACAGTTCAGGACATCGCCTTCACCTGAGACAGCAGAAAAGATTCTGTCCATTCCCGACCTGGACCAGGCGACAGGCAGAGCGACCTGTCTCACAAGGGAGAGCGCTGATCTGATCGATCTGGTCCGAAGGAATATGGAGAGCAGTATTAACAGCCATGTGGATCCGGAGACTGCCCGTGTCCGGATCGATGAGATGATCGGTCTGGCGGATATCATAAACAGATTTCTGGAGAATTGGAAGACTGCAATTCCTGAAAACAATACAGTCAGGAGTGACTTCAACAGCGCTTTTGAGAGAGCTCTGTACGCGCGGGCTGTGGACTTTACATCCGGGAACGATGTGACCGGTGACCATCTGGCCGCGGCCATGCAGCTTGCGGCAGGCAGGATGCCTTCGCTGGGACAGTCCTGTATTTATGAGATTGAATGCTCCCTCGCGGACAGAATGCGGAGAGGACAGATTCCTGCAGGCAGCAGGCCCGGCATCTACACGGCTGCTGCGGCATATGAGATAGCACCGGAACTCCAGCAGGCTTATACTGACTGGGTCGCCTCCGAGATCCGCCAGAATACTCTGGAAGAGAATCAGCTGAGGGAACTGTACCAGAGAGTCAAAAACCCGGATATCCGGTTACAGGAGCTGTTTACTGAGTGGTCTGAGAATACTTCAAGAAAAAAGGAATTATTGGAAAAAATGAGTGCATCCAAAACACTGGTAAAATATCTGAATACGCTTCTTTATTCCAGAGGGACACTGTCCGAGCAGGAAATCGCGGACATGCGCGGCAGGATGTGGAAACAGCTGGACATCCAGGAGAAGACCATCTCCGCATTTACCGCCTCTGTCGCTTATCTGTATAACAGATCCGCGGAAGTGGTCTATCTTGCGGAAGAAATAAGCAGCGAAACCAGCGTCCTCAAAAAAGAGTGCAGGATACTGGCCGAACAATACGGGATGGGTATTTATCTGGATCCCAATCTTGCCATCTCGGAATTCTATGAGACGATCCGGCAGTATAAGCTGTGGACAGGTCTGGACAGCGTCCGCCTGTATTCCAAAAAGGACCTCCGTCTATCCGGACAGAAGATGGAATCCGATCCTCAGGGCGGCAGCATTTATTCTGTTATGGAAAGCACCGAATTGCTTCACGGCACTCTCAGGAGCCTTTTGTGGGTGCTGGATGGCCAGGACTACAGTGTTCCCGGGGGCAAGAAGATTAATATCGAGAGCGTGATCAAAGATCTTCAGACCTATAAGAAAGTCCCGAAGATCATGCAGATCCTGGAATTTTCCGGAATTCTGGGAAACAATCCCAATCTCATGACAGCGCTGGAGAAAAACGGATATCAGAAAAATTACCGGCCCGGGAAAAAGATGTCTCCGGCAGGCGCAGACACCGGGAAATATCTTCTGGCAGCAGGCCTGGTTGCACTTACATTTGCGCTTGGATTCATCATTTCCCATTTTGCATGGCCAAAGGTTGTAACCGAACCGGCCGAACAGCCCGTTGTAGAGATTCCACAGACGACAGACGCAGAATCTCCGGCTGTGACCGACGGAACCGACGGAACTGATCCGGCAGGCCAGGGAGGCGCAGCTCAGCCGGCAGGCCAGGAGACCGATGGAACTGATCCGGCAGTTCAGGGAGGCGCAGCTCAGCCGGCAGGCCAGGGAACCGATGGAACTGATCCGGCAGTTCAGGGAGGCGACGCAGCTCAGCCGGCAGGCCAGGGAGGCGACGCAGCTCAGCCGGCAGACCAGGGGACCGGCAAGGATCAGAAAGGAACTCAGGGAACCGGAGCTGACCAGAAAGCAGCTGATAAGACTGAAGATGCAATAAAGACAGAATCCGCGGAAACTGCTAAAACGGTACTTAAAACTCCCGATGCTGCCGAGAACAAGAAAGAGGAAGGCAAAGATAAGGACCAAAGCAGCGGGAAAGAAAAGGTGACTGCACCCAAATTTTCTTATACCGGTACTGATCCTGACCTAAAACTGGCTTCAGAGTTCGCCGGTAATGTGGTGAAGGAAAAGGATAACAAGATTAATGTAAATAAGGATCAGGTATTTCTTCCCGGAAGAGCTATGAGGGTCGATGATGGAGTGAACGAACCCTATCTGGCCGTAAAATATTGCCTTTGGGATTACACTTTCTATGGGGAAGGAACTCAGAAGGCGGGGACCTCTGAGCTGGTAATCGAAAAACCTAAAAAATCAGTTTATGTAGGTTATGTCAAGCTGCAGCGTAAAGAGGACGGCTCCGGATACGAGTATGATTACTCAGAACTTTGGAAGGGCGGCCCGGATCAGGACGAGATCAACGATGCCGAAATCCCTGAAACGGTCAAGAGCAGGATTGGTGAACTCAATACATCTATAAAAGGTGAAACAGGAGCTGATGATATCAGGGAAGGGGTGGCTGGCTATCGTTCCGACAATCAGGACACAAACCTTTCAGTAATTTTTGATGGTAATAAACTTAAGTGACCCGACAATTTGCTACGTGAATTCACCTCCGCCCACCCTGACAAAAACGCTCCGGCGTACAGTAACTATTGAATCAGTCAGATGAGGATTAAACTATGTCAGACTTTAATACTTCTGGAAGCTTTGGAAATAACGGAAACGGAGGCTTCGGCCAGGGAGGCGGCTTCGGAGGCGGCGGAAACGGAGGCTTCGGCCAGGGAGGCGGCTTCGGAGGCGGCGGAGGCGGAAACTTCGGCCAGGGAGGCGGCTTCAGAGGCGGCGGAGGCTTCGGCAGCAGTCCTGTTTCAGGAAAGGCCGAGAAGTTTATCCCTGCCCTGATCCTTACAATCATTTATGGATTCCTCTGGCATTTCCTGGGGGAGATCATAGTGAGGAGCCTCTTCAATAAAATCTGGAATCCGCTCGCGGTGGCGGTATACGTTCTCGCTTTTACCATCCCGCTTCTCATCCTTCTCTATATTTTATCCAGTATAGCGGGCAATACATCCGCGACACTGAGGAGATGGGGGAGCGGAAAGGCAGCCGGCCTGCTGGCTCTTTGCATTCTGGGCACTTTTATGGCAGCCCTGCTGCTGGAATTTATCTATGAACTTGGCGGTGCGAACTGGAACTATACACCGACATCCTATGTCTTTGTCATAGATGATTCGGGATCTATGTACTCGAATGACCCACAGACACTTCGCGCATCCGCCATCGGCGAGATCATGAAGGATGAGGACATCCCCTATTGTGTTTATAAGTTCTCTGACGATGCAGTCCTGATCAGTGATCTGAAAACCTACACTGACGGAGACAGCTACGATTTTAACAGTGACGGGGAATATACCAATATTCTTCAGGCACTGTATACAGTGGCTCAGGAGATCAAGGATCCCGCATTCAAGGGAGGAGACAGGCCCAAAGTTCTCCTTCTGAGTGACGGCGAGTCAGACGAGAGTGCTCTGGAAGAGGTCATGAAGGAGTATACAGATCAGAATGTCAGTGTCAGTACTGTGGGATTCGGATCAGTAAACAGGAGATTTATGAAGCAGATTGCCGAACAGACAGGCGGTGTTTTTGTCAACTGCGATAATCTGGATGCTCTGACAGAGGATATGCATGAGGCCATCATTTCCTCAAGCTCCAGAACCCTTCTGACCCCCAGATTTAATGTCCGCAATGACATTCTCTATCTGATTCTCAGGATTGTGTTCCTCACCGGAATCGGCGCTATGATCGCTCTGTGCAAGGCAAGAGGAGCTGTCAGTGACACCGATTACATGAGAATCATCGTATTTACTTCCGCACAGGGACTGGCAGCAGGCGTTATCTGTGAACTGCTGGTCGGTTCCTCGGAAGGACTGGCAAGACTTTTAGTCAACATTCTCTGGGCGGCGACGATTATGACCAGATGGGTCGTCGAGAGTCAGTTCCCTGCCCGGCCGCCGAGAGATCCCAATGGAATCGGACCCAACAAACCCGGCGGCGGAAATGCCAGACAAGTCGGACAAGGAGGCAGCCAGGGCGGTACAAACAGTGCCCCCCGCGGCGGATATAGCGGCGGCAGCAGCGGCTGGAGCGGCGGGAATACCGGTTCCGGCAGCGGCTGGGGCGGCGGCAGCAGCGGAACAGGCGGCTGGGGCAATGGAAACACTGGTTCCGGCGGCTGGGGCGGTGGAAATACCGGAGCAGGCGGCTGGGGCGGCGGCAACAGCGGCTGGAACGGCTGAAATACCCTGTGAATATCCCGGTAATCAACAGGGTAGTGTCAAGTGACCTATGAAAAAGCCAAAGCAAAAAAAAATGACACCGGGGAACCTTGAAAAGCAGTAACTGCAGATTGCCGCAAACAGGCAG
>CACYTU010000008.1 GCA_902777355.1 uncultured Lachnospiraceae bacterium
CTTTCAAGATGCCGTCATATCTTTTAAAGCAAGGGGTGCCCTGCCAGGTGTTGCGCTGAAATCTTACACTTGACAAAAGGTCACTTCATATCAGTAACGCGGCCCGTGTCCGCCGCAAGGCGGAAAAATACATTGCACAGGCTGTGTCATAAAAAGCCCTTCACAATGGCCGCGGAGTTCCGGAACATTGAAAAGGGCTAGGAAAGGCTCTGGAAATCTGATGAGCCGGGCTCACAGACTCACATGTAAGCAGCTGTGCATCGCTTTGCGCCGCAGGCGCTCCCGCAATGGCAATGCTCCGGGCATTCGGAATCCCGCCCCGCGGCAGGCCTTCCTCAGGTTTTTATTCCTGCTCAAGAATCTTCATGATAATGTCAACGCATGTGGGGATACTGATCTTTCCGGTATCAAAGCAGATCGTATAATTATTGGCATTTCCCATTTCACGTCCCGTGTAGGTCTTATAGTAGGTCCTGCGCAGCTTATCGCGCTTTTCAATATATTTATCCAGACTGAAGTCCCCGTTCTCAGCGAGTTCGGCCGCGCGTTTCATCCTGTCCTTGACACTGGCAAACAGGAAAATGTTCAGGGCATCAATGCCTGCTTCCTTGAGTATGAAATCCGCGCAGCGGCCCACGATGATGCAGGGCGACTCCGCCAGCTCCAGGACGACCTGCTTCTGCGCCTCGAAAATATTGTCATATGAGCTGCTGAAAGAAACTGCACTGTTCAGGAAAGAATTCAGCAATTTGTTGGGCGTGCTGAGATCTTCACTCTCATGTTCGACTTCTTCCACCTCATATCCACTCTTTTCCGCAGTCTTTTTCACAAAATCCCTGTCATAATATGGGATCCCGAGACGATCGGAAAGTGCCTTTGCAAGAGAATTCCCCAGGGCTCCGTATTCTCTGCTGATTGTGATCACAGGGTATTTCTTCTCAGCCTCCATTCCGGTTTTATTTTCCGGCATGATTCTCCTCCTCTTTATATTTTAATTACGCAGTGAAGTGCGACCGGGGGGATGCGTCACACTGAAATTATCAGACCTCTGAATCCCGCCCCGGCCGGACCTGAATCTGACTGTCCGCAGAGACGGAATCAAGGATGCAAAGATGCCCCGATAAAAATAACTGTACTCCCCCTCGCCGGCATTTGTTTTTTGCCTGCATTTGTTTATCCAGAACACCTATTCAGAAATTTTAATACACATTTTCGATTCTTACAAGGGAAAGAAATGGTATCTGAATCAGGAAGAGCAGGAAATCGGGTCAGTTTCCGCTGTTTCTGTCCATGAAATCCAAATCCTCTGTACCGGGCCTCTCCATCACGGACAAAAAGATGGATATGTTTGTCCGCCGCAGAGCGGAAAAAGACATTGTATTGGCCATGGCAACATTCGCCATCAGGCGAAAGCCACCTTACGGCAGCCCTTCGACAAAAAACCGCCTGTGCGCCGGAAGCATCGCAGCGCTCCGTCCGCACAGGCAGTAAAGTCATTCATTATACAATCATCTTCAAGACCGGTATCTTCAGCGGATCCATTTGTCTGTCAGTGTTGGTTCCGCATATCCCCAGTCTTCCAGCGCACTGTGGACGACCAGGGAAAAGCCGTTCTTTGTCAGCACATTGGCGGATGCCAGGTTCTCGATCATAGTGCTGGCGGTTATGATCTCAATGTCCGTCTGTTCATACAGATAATCGACCATAATACCCAGTGCCTCTGTCGCGATCCCTTTTCCCCAGCATCGCTCCAGAAGTCTGTATCCCACGCTGATCTTGTGGATCGAATCCCGATATCCGTACATCTCGGCGAGTCCGCAGAATTCCCCGTCCGCGAATATCCCCAGGATAATGGACTCCTTCATGCAGATGTCGTAAAGATGACTGATTACATACCGGATATCCTCATACTGTTTTTCAAACAGAAATGTCGGAAGATACCTGTAAACCCGGGGGCTTCGGACAAGTTCCGAAAGGGATTCCTCATCCTGTAATCCCAGCGCCCTCAATTCGATCCGGCCCTTTTTAATATAAGGCACTTCTGACAACAATTTCCGGCGGCTCATCTCAGCTCCTGTAATTATTTTTGTGGCCATTCGAGAGGTCACTTCTTATACGTGAATATTCGCCTCAGGGCATACAAGATCAGGGAAATGCCCAGAATCAGGATAATCACTGCGAAAAGAGGCATGCCGTTGGGAGTCACCGGTTTGATGTCCGTCTGGCACAGTCGGCAGCCGCCTGAAAACAGGACGCATCCGACTATGATCAGGATCACATCGTTGATCTTTTCGTTAAGCGCGTCAAGCAGATCATCATATCCGGTCAGTTCCAGATTAATCTTCATCCTGCCCTTCATGATGTCATTGAGGGCATCGGCTGCCAGCTTGGGGAGCCTGGAAGCTTTCTTTCCGGCATCGAGGACTCCTCTTCCCAGGGCTACGATCTCTTTTTCCAGAACAAAGGACCTCTTTACACGCTCCACAAGTTTATTGGAAACCAGTTCAAAAAGGTTCAGTCCGGGGCAGAGATGCTCCATGACACCTTCAATAGTAAGGAAGGAGCGCGCCAGCATGGTATAACGGCCCGGCATCTCGATCTGATGTCTTTCCGCCAGTTCACAGACTTCCGTGAGCACTGCGGAGAAGTCGATATCGTTCAGGCTGGTGACATTCATATATTTTGTGCTGAAGGCTTCCAGATCATCTTTGAGCTTATTGCGGTCCGTCTGGCCTTTGCTGATTCCAATCGTCATTACAGCGTTTACCATTGATTCGGAATCATTGCTCAGAAGGCCGACAACCAGATCCTGAATCGAATTCATATCCGTTTCGGTAATCTGGCCGATCATGCCGAAATCGATCCAGTAAACCTTGCCCTCACTGGCCATGATATTGCCCTGGTGAGGATCCGCATGGAAAATACCCACATCAAATACCTGATGCAGATAACTGTCCACGATGTCCTTACCGGCCTCTTCGGGATCCAGCCCCTGCTTTACAAGCTCTTCCGTTTCGCCGATCGAGCAGCCGTCCACATAGGTCATCGTGAAAATGCGCTCAGTCGTCAGTTCGTCGATGACCTCAGGGCACGAGACATTTCCGTCCGCCAGAATGACGTCTCTGAAAAATTTGGTGTTGGCCGCTTCGATCCTGAAGTCCAGCTCTTCCTTGGTGACTTTTTCCAGCTCGTTGAGGATAGTGACCAGGTCCATTGCATCGCTGTTTTTCCCGGACGATGATCCTCCGCCCACAAGAGGAGCCAGCTTTTTCAGGAGCTCAATATCTTTTTCCATGATCTCAGCGATCAGAGGGCGCTGAACCTTTGTAACCACTTTTCTGCCGTCAAGCAGCACACCGTAGTGCACCTGTCCGATAGAGGCAGAACCGATGGGTTCATCTCTGAATTCGGAATAAATCTCATCGATTTTCTTTCCGGTCTCCACTTCGATGATAGCGCGCGCCACAGCGGGATCCAGCTCCTTGACACTCTGTCTGAGCTTCTCCAGTTCCTGGCAATAGTTCGCCGGCAGCAGGTCTAAACGGCTGGACATGATCTGGCCGATTTTGACATAGGTAGGACCCAGATCTTCCAGGGTCGTACGCAGTTCCACCGGTGTGATGCCGTTCGCGTAAAAATTGTGTTTTGCCAGCACGGAAAGCATCTGCGCGCCGCGCTTTTTATCCTTCTTGCCCTTGTCTTTGATATCAAGATGCAGGAGTTTTTCCAGTTCAGGAGTCATCTCCATGGGAGTGTGCGTGAACTGCGCCTTTATCTCCGCCAGCTCTTTCTGTATATCTTCTTTGCTGCGGGCAGGTGCCGCCTGTTCCGCGCCTGCTTCCCCGGAAGCTTCCGCAGAATCTTCCATAAAAGCTTCTTCAAAAGACTGACCCGCAGCCACCCTCTCAATCTTGTCTGCGAGAGACTGCAGCTCTTCTCTTATTTCTTCCATCCAGTCATAGGTTCCGTGTTCCGCGGCTTTCGCTGCCGGAACTGCGGCCTGCTCTTCCGTGGTTTGAGCTGTAGGCTCGGAATCCTGCGCTTCGGTGTCCTGTACCTCTGCAGACTCCTCTGCAGACTCGATATCCTGCACTTCCGGAGTTTCCTCTGCAGGTTCGATATCCTGCACTTCCGGAGTTTCCTCTGCAGGTTCGATATCCTGCACTTCCGGAGTTTTCTCTGCGGGTTCGATATCCTGCACCTCTGCAGGCTTCTCTGCGGTCTCGGTATCCTTCACCTCTGCAGGCTCCTCTGCGGGCTCGATATCCTGTACTTTCGCAGACTCCTCTGCGGGTTCGGTATCCTGCACCTTCGCGGTTTCCTCTGCAGGGTTAGTATCCTGCTCCTTTATGATGTTTTCTTCGGGATTGGCCTGCTGTGTCTGAACGGCTTTCTGATCGGCATTTCCCTGCGGATTATTGTGTTTTTTCTTTCTGTTTGACATCTCAATCCTCCCCCCTGTCTTTTCGAACCGGCCAGACCAGAATCAGCCGGATAATCCCAAGCGCAGCTGAAAAAAGGATTACTCCTCCAATCACTTTGACGAAAGAATGCGGTCTTGACCACCAGGGATTATTAAAAATTACGAGGCCTGACAAGAACAGCAGGAAGCTCAGCAGGAGAAGAAGGCCCCACCATTTTTTCCCGGAGCGCCGGGCATAAATCCAGGCATAGACAATACTATGTACGCCGTCGACCATCAGCAGGGTTCCGAACAGCACACTCAAAGCCCTCAGGATATCGTTACCTGACACCAGGATATAGATTCCAAGGAGTATCGCCAGTAAAGCAAAGATAAAAAGGATACAGTTGGACAGGTGCTTTGGACCACCGATAAACCCCCATACCATAACTGCCCCGAGAATAATGATCGCATATCCCAGGACATTCACCAGTGTGTAATCATACTCCGTGGGAATGATCAGCATCAAAAGGCCCAGCATCATCATTACAATCGATGAAATGATTGTCTGCTGTCTCAGCCTGTCCAGTACTTCGAAAAGCATACAGATTTTCCTCCTGTTACAAAATCAGGACCCGCTCCGGGTCATTTACTGTTTATTCAGACCTGTTTATGCCAGCTCTTTATGTCAGCTCTTTATGTCTCCCTGTAGGATACATTACAAAGGCATGAGACTCCAGACGTTCTTCCAGCCTGTCGATCTCGGCCTTCAGTTTCTTCATATCATCTGTAGCAGTCTGCTCATCATAGAGCAGGGCGATCAGATCGTTCTGGGCTCCGATCAGGTCTGCCCGGATCAGGGCCACCGGCTCAAGACTTGCCGCCACCTTCTCTGCCCCCGCTTCCAGACGCTTCTCCGCTTCCATGTGTATGCGCTCCGCTTCTGCCTTCACAGCGGCAAGACGGGCCTGAACGCGCTCGGTCTTATAAATTACATTCGGATAGGCATCCGCAAAACGCGAATAGAAGTAGGACTTATTTGTAAGAATATGACGGACTTCCTTGCTGATTTCCTCTGTGTTGTCCGCTTCGCTGCTGTCGATCCCTCTCTTGACCAGTTTCAGGACGAAGAAGGAGACCACACAGTCCGCGGCAAACACCACCAGCAGGAATGTCAGGACCGCTTCCCTCACTTTCAGCGAAAAGCTGTTCAGGAAGGGGTAGAAAAGCCCCGGATTGAGCAGATGTATGATTGCCACACCCGCAAGTCCGAACAGGATCAGATTTCCGATCCAGATCCTCCCGTGCAGATTCATCGGTTTCTGGCTGTAGTCCCACCAGCGGGCATGGAAAATCTTTTCCAGAATCAGACTCGTAAAATATTCCACGGCTCCGCAGATCACAAAGGACAGAGCAAAGGTCATGACAAAGCCGGACTCAACACTGGTAAGGTTCCCTATGATGACTGTGATCAGGATCGCGCCGCCTCCGTAAATGGGCAGTAAAGGCCCTGTCAGAAATCCCCGGTTGATAAACCGGTGAAACTGCCTGTATTTCAATATGACTTCCATGCACCAGCCCGCAAAGCCATAGATGAAAAACAGGAGGAGTATGTTAACCCAATATTCCATATTTGGCTGTTCCTCTTTTTCTAATAATAATAGTATGATGTAAAGGTCAAAAGCCAGGAAAAGGCTCTGAGTCTCGTCAATATGCACATACAACCGCAGGACCATTGCGCAGCTCCGAAGGAGATGTTGCGTCTTTTGACCCCGACATCATAGTATTTATGTTCCCATATCTTGTAATGCCGTATCCTGCATCGGCTGCAGTCTTATTCCGCTGCGGGGGCAGTATTGGTACCGGAATCAGCAGCAGCTTCTTGCGATGAAGAGCCGTCCCCGTATTTGTCATAAAGCTCATCGAGCTTGACATTCCAGATTTGATCGAGTTCTTCAGCTGTTCTGATCTCACCCTCATATTCAATTCCTTTTACCTCGGGGTGTTCTTTCAGATAATCTTTCAGATCGTACAGGACAAAAACTCTGCTCGTCTCGAGTGTTTCCTCAAGATCATCGACAGATTCACCGGTTTCAATTAACAGAGCTTCCACGGATGACATATAATTGTCTCCTTTTTCCGCAAAAACAGCATCTTTAATCGAATATCCGCCGTCCTGACCGCGCTCATGAGTGAACAGGATTACATCCTCCGAAGAGTCCACAAGCCACAGCTGATTTTCATCATCCATTCTGTAATTGTTCTGGATCATATTGCTCAGCATCCTGAACTCTTCCTGTTCGTAGTCATCATCTTCATGGTATACATCGGATGCCACGATCTGAACATCGCCGCTTTCCATGGATCCGGAGTTATGCTCGATGACATATTCTTTCTCGCTGTCGATTATAGCATTTCTGACTTCGATCAGAGCGTCAAGTGAATCAAAATCAAATCCACCTGCATCATTGCCGTCTGCCCGGCTTCCAATAAACTGACCCAAAAGCGCTTCAGCGAACTTCTGCAAAGATTCCTGGTCGAAATCAACGGATTTACTCTCCGATTTTTCAACGATCTCCTCAATCGCTCTGCTGAACTGTCTGTTCACTATGTCCATCTGTTCCCGGGCTGCCCCGGTGATCGCCTCAGTATCTGTCCCCTCAGGGAGAAGGCCGTAAAGAGGGCCGCCCTCTCCGAACAGCGCTTCAATCTTTTCAACAGGAATCTCCTGCTCCGGAGCAGCAGCTTCCTGAACTGCGGCTGCTGTGCCTGCAGTGGCAGCTTCCTGAACTGCGGCTGCTGTGCCAGCAGTGGCTGCTTCCTGAGCTGCGGCTGCTGTTGCCGCCTCCTGAACTGTAGCTGCTGCAGCTGTCTCCTGGACAGAGGCTGCTGTTGCTGCCTCCTGGACTGTTGACGCGGCAGCAGCCTGATCCCGGACCGCCTCCTGCGCAGTGGCTGCTCCCTGTCCTTCAGATGTTCCTCCTGCCGGCTGTCCGGAAGACGCACAGGATATAGTCATTGTCATCATCGCAGCTGCCATAATTATCGCTATAAACTTTCTCATACTCATCTCTTCCTCTCAAAATACAAAAAACTCACAAAACCATAACGCAGATTCAGGTCATAGCGAAGATTCAGGTATGTGCGCGAGCCCTTGCCCGCTTTCTGCCTTTGCAAAATGCAGGTTTTACATCAGAGTATCTTATTAAATATACCTTTATGATGTGTACAGTGTCAAGATATTGCACGTACACAAAAGCGCACAAAAGCGTACAAAAATGTACAAAAACGTAAAAAAAAGCAGCCGAAACAGCAGTGACGTTACTGTCCACGCCCTATCGAAGGCGTGGACATGTAACGACGCGTTTGGCGATTCCAATGCGCTTACGCGCCGCCAAACGCCGTACAACTCGGATTTTTCGCGAAAAAAACAAAGCTTCGCATTGTTGCGAAAAACGCCTCGAGTTTCGAGCCGGTCTGTACTGTAACGCAGTGACATTGCGTTTATGCAACATTGCGCCGGTAGTTGTCTGAACAGCTTGTTTCCGCTATAATATTTGCCGGAGAGGCAGCCGCCCTTCAGGGGATAGTAACCTGCTCCGGTGATATAACCGCGGAAGACTATGGTCGGCCGGGTTTTTTTACACGGTTTCGATAATTATATACATCAATACCATTGCTCAATTCTCAAGAACCAAAAAGGAGATTTTCAAAGTGAAAAAAAGCATTTCAACAGGCCTCATTGTACTCATGCTTTTGTCGGCCCTGCTGCTGGCTTCATGCGGAAAAACAGAGGAAAAAGTCGATCTTTCCGACAGCAAGTATGTCGGAACATGGAAAGCGACGACACTGGCACTGAAAGATGAATCGGAGGAACTGGGCGCTTCTTACGTCCTGACCCTGAACGGTGACGGAACAGGCCAGTTTGTTGACGCAGAAGACATCAGCTATATCACATGGGAGCTGACCGAAGACGGGTTCCGGACAAAAGGTGATACAAAGCTGAGATTCACAGATGACGGGGACAACATAAAGACAAATATCATCGGAGTTGATATGATCTTTGAGAGGCAGTAACCGGGCTCTCATCATATAAGCCTGGCAGCTATGGTTATAACCTTAACAGCTGTTTTTATCCCATAAGAATCATCGGAGGTATTTCAATTGAAACTTGGAAATTATATTAAAAAGCTGATAAACAGCTACCGAAGAAACAAAAGAGAATTCGCGTTCTACCTTGTATTGCGTGCCATGGTGATCGTGACATGCATCCGCTGTCTGATCACAAAGAATTATGAGAGCGCGGCAATCTGCATTCTCTCCTTAATCCTGTTTCTGATTCCGGCATTTCTGGAAGACGTACTGGATCTTACCATCCCGCCCTTTTTTGAGGCAATCATATTTGCCTTCATCTTCGCAGCCGAGATACTCGGCGAGATCAATCACTATTATGTAAAGATTCCAGGCTGGGACACCATTCTTCATACCCTGAACGGCTTTCTGTTTGCGGCGGTGGGGTTCTCGCTGATCTATCTCCTGAACAGGGGAAGCAAACACTTCAACGTCTCCCCCTTCTATATGGCTGTCGTCGCATTCTGCTTTTCGATGACGATCGGCGTTCTGTGGGAGTTTTTCGAGTGCGGCATGGATCTGTTCCTGCATCTGGATATGCAGAAAGACTTCATTGTCCGCAGCTTCGGCACTGTCACTCTGGATCCCAATAATGCCGGCACGGTGATCCGTGTAAAAGATATCACGGACACGGTGATCCACACAGCATCCGGACAGACATACACGATACAGGGAGGATATCTGGATATCGGCATACTCGATACCATGAAGGATCTCCTGGTCAACCTGATCGGTGCCGTTGTGTTCTCGATCATCGGCTACATATCCATAAAGACAGACAAAAAGAGCAAAGTGGCCGAGGCCCTCACGATCACACCCAAAGATCACGAAGGGGATGCCGAAAAAGAGGCTGAAAAAGATTCTGAAAAAAAATCCTGAAAAAGATCCTGAAAAAGATCAGAGCCAAAAGGCGTAATGTGCCCGCGGACGACTTCGCCGGCCTGAGTTTTACGTGCTGTTTCGATAACCGCAGATACAAAATCTTCTTCACAGGCGATTAAAGGCCCGCTTACGAGTCTTGCGCGCCGGGTGCGGAAAATGAAGAGAGGCTGCTGTACCGCTGAAAAAAAGCGGTGCAGCAGCCTCTCTTATGACACGGCCCGTGTGTAATGTATTTTCCGCCTTTTGGCGGACACGGGCCGGCGCCTGACGGTTTGTTGTGGGTCCACGGAGCAGGGCTGACGGCCTCTGCTGCCTGAGGCTTACCGCATCTCTGTCACCAGTGCGCCTTTTCCTTTCCTATAGGTAAATTCACCGTAAGCTCCGTTGATCATGGTCCACTGCGGCTGGACGTGTCCGAAGTCCACATCACAAATGACCGGAATCTCCAGCTCATCAAACGAATCGTGCAGAGCATCAACAAACTCATAGTCCTCAAAGGGATCCTCGGCATAGGTCCGACCCACCAGAATTCCGCGGGCGTTGTCAAACCAGCCTGCGTTTTTGGCCTGCCACAGCGCCCTGCGGAGCTCGGGAGTGGGCATCTGACAATTGTCCAGATACCAGAGCATTCCCTCCGGGAACTGTGAACAGAATTCCCCGGTGTGATCGAAGGGAGTTCCTATCACGAAGCGGAGCGCGTCTATGCATCCCCCTATGATCCTTCCGCTGACTTTCTCGCTGTCCTTCCCGTAAAGGTGGCTGTAGACTACAGGTTCTGTCAGGTTGTAATATTCATAATACCTTTCATCCTCATACTCATCCACCTGGAAAAGGTCAAAGCTTTTCTGCCTGAACCTCCCGCACTTCTCAAGTATGCGGAACTGGTTTGTCAGAGACGGATGCAGCTCTTCCATGCCGAAGTAGAGGATATTATCCATGGTAGCCGTGGCAATATTGAAGCCGGTCGTCAGGTAATAGTTGAGTATGCTGGAATCCGAAAACCCCGTCACCCACTTGGGATCCGATGCTTTGATCCGCTCCGGATCCAGAAAAGGCAGAATCTCGAGCAGCAGCTCGCCGCCGAAGACCTGGGCGATCATACGGACGTCCCTGTCTTCCCAGAGAGCCATGAACTGGTCCGCCCTCTCACGGGGACCGGAACTGACCAGCTTCCAGTTAGTCCGCACATTCTCTGTCTCCACGACATGATATCCGAGACTTTCAACCTGTCTGTAGGCAAGATCCAGCTTGATCTGATTCCTTTCTGTGTAAATACCTGTGGAAGTCGCCGTGACTCCGATCAAATCTCCTTTACGCATCCTCTGTGGATAAATCATATCGTTTTCCCTTCCTGTAATGATGTCGGGGTCAAAAGGTGGTTAAAGATAATCCGTCTCGTCAATATGCACAAACACCTTGGACACGCTCTCGCTCAATCCTCGCTGGCAGCGGTCTGCGGTTGTATGTGCATATTGACGAGACTCAGAGCCTTTTCCTGGCTTTTGACCTTTACATCCTGTAATAAGACCTGTAGTAAAATTTTGTCATATTCCTTCACAGATTCAAGACTCGCTCGCGAGTATTGCGCGATGAAGAATAAAAATCTGTCAAATGTCTTTCCCGGATCCTCTCCGCAATTAGTTTTCTGTGAATAATCCCTACAAATGATCCGTGCAAACAGCTTTCCATAAATACACCCTCTTGATTTTACCCGTAAATGTTTGGATAATGAAAGAACTTTCATTATTTACGAGAAATACGATCCAAATCCACAGGGATACAATCCAAATTTACAGGGGATACCATTCAATTTTACGGGGGATACCACTCAATGATCAAATCATCCAATCTGGAAACCAGTACAAGCTATATCGCAGCGGAAGAGCTGATGAAGACCGTCAATATCGCCATGACTCTGGAAAAGCCGCTCCTGGTCAAGGGCGAACCCGGCACCGGCAAGACCATGCTGGCTCAGGCCGTCGCCGACGCGCTGGGCAAAAAGCTGCTGATCTGGAACATCAAATCCACCACAAAAGCCCAGGACGGACTCTACACCTACGACGTGGTACAGCGGCTGTATGACAGTCAGTTCGGCTCCAACGTCGATGATGTGCATCAATATATCAAATATGGAAAAATCGGCGAGGCCTTTCTCTCGGAAGACCAGGTTGTGCTCCTGATCGATGAGATTGACAAGGCTGACCTGGAATTTCCCAACGATCTGCTCTGGGAAATGGACCAGATGGAATTCTATGTTCAGGAGACAAAGGAGACCATCCGGGCAAAGCACCGTCCGATCGTGATCATCACTTCAAACGCGGAGAAAGAACTGCCGGACGCCTTCCTGCGCCGCTGCATTTTTCATTATATAGAATTCCCCGGTCTGGCACAGATGAAAGAAATCGTGCGCGCCCACTTCGGGAACATAGATCAGGAACTGGTCCAGCAGGCAGTCCTGACCTTCTTCAATATCCGACGGGTGCCGAATCTGGCCAAAAAGCCCAGTACTTCGGAGCTGATCGACTGGCTGCGAGCCCTGACCGCCGCCGGAGTGGATCCGTCCGTCATCTCTTCGGATCTGCCCTATCTGGGTGTCCTTCTCAAAAAGGACAAGGACTTCGAGCAGCTGAAAAAGTCCAGGCACTAAGCCGGGATTCATACTTGTGGCCATGGGCGGGTGCCCGCAAACATGTATGATTAAACCACGCGCTGCTTCGCGCGTCCCGCGCCCTGCCCCGGCAGGGCTTTGCACGATCAAACACAGGAGATGTACAGCCTGAAATGTTTATTGATTTTTTTTATTATCTCAGAGACCGTGGCATCAAGGTCTCCATCGGCGAGTGGATGGTTCTGCTCGACGGTATGAAAAAAGGACTGCACGAGTCCACGCTGGAAGGCTTTTACCGGCTCTGCAGGGCGGTCATACTCAAGGACGAGTCGGAGTATGACAGCTTTGACCTGGCCTTCTCCAGCTATTTTGACGGTCTTCCCATGAAAGAACCTCTGCCGAAGGAATTGACAGAGGTACTGGAAAAGGTCGATCCTTCCTTTTCCCGGGATCCGGACCGCCGGGATCAGACCGATAGTATGGAGAGTATTCCCGGCACGCCGGGGCAGGGCCGGAACGCGCCGGGACCGGGATCCGGAACCGGCGGCGGGCGCACCGCGATCATAGCGCCCGGTGCCCGTAAATTCCGGGATTTCCGAAAGGACAACACTCTGGACACCCGGCAGTTTCAGATGGCCTTCCGGGTCCTCCGCAATCTGTCCACCCAGCTGGAGACCAGCGAGCAGGAGTTTGACATTGACGCCACTATTGACGAGACATGCCGTAAGGGCGGTCTTCTGCACGTCAAATACCGCAAACCCAGAAGAAATACCATCCGGGTCATTCTGCTGATCGACAGCGGTGGTTCTATGAGCATCTTCGCACGCCTTTGTTCGGAGCTGTTCCAGGCAGCTACCGCCTCGCGCCACTTAAAGGAACTGCGCACTTATTATTTTCACAATATTGTCTATTCCCTGCTCTTCAAAGATCCTACTCTGGAGATGAAGGAGGGAAACTACATCTCCGTCGACCACCTCATGCAGGAATGCGACGAAAAGTATCGTGTGATCTTCGTCGGAGATGCCGAGATGCACCCCTATGAACTGGACGGAACGGAGTATAATTTTTACGATCAGAAAAACGGCCTCCCGGGTTCCGAGACCCTGAAGCTGATGAAGCGCCATTTCCCTCACATGATCTGGCTCAATCCGCTTCCCATGCCTGATGACTACGCTCCCGATGACGACACCCACTGCGCGATCGCCAGAATCGTGGACATGTATGATCTGACTCTGGACGGGCTGGAGCGCGGCTTCCGCTTTCTGCTCTCCGGAAAAAAGTAGCTCCTCCCCCATACTGTCTCATGTGCTCTGTTTAAAACCCGCCTTGAAAACCCGCTTTAAAAACCCGCTTTGGAAGCCCGCTTTGAAAACCCGCTTTGAAAACCGCTTTGGAAACCCGCTTTGAAAACCTGCTTTGGAAACCTGCTTTGGAAACCTGCTTTGGAAACCCTCTTTGGAAACCCTCTTTGGAAAAAGCGTTATGAAGTGGTTCCGGCCCCTGTCATCATCCTGGCATCAGGCTGCTGTCAGACCTACATCATCCTGGCAACAGGCTGCAGTCAGACCGCCATCATCCTGGCAACAGGCCGCTGTCAGACCGCCTTCACCCTGTCATCACCAGACTGCCTAAAATAATCGCCCCTGCTGCCGTCAGCTCGCACAGCTGCAGGAACCATCCTGCCAGATCTCCGGTAGTCCCACCGAACATGCGCGTGGCGGTCCTGTAGTAGAAAAGAAGCACTGCTGCAGATGCCGCGGCTCCGCAGACACCGGGCAGACCGCCTGTCAGGACCATGGCTGCCGCTGCCGCAAGCGCGGCGGCTGCCATGGCCATAGCCGCTCCTTTGGCTGCCGGATCAGTCTCCCGGCGGAGCATACCGTCTTTTTTCGCCTTCGGGAAGAGAAGCGCCGCTAAGGCACTGAGCGCTCTGGACAGGACAAAGCCCAGGCTGAGAGGAAGGGCGGACGCAGTGTCCGCTTCCGACCAGATTCCTGCGGCCAGCAGAAAGTACAGCAGGCCTCCGATCACCGCAAATGCTCCCACATGAGGATCTTTCAATATTCTCAGGCGCTCTTCCGGACCTTTCCAGGAATGGATGGCGTCACAGGTATCCAGAAAACCGTCCATGTGAATTCCTCCCGAGAGAAAGACCGGAAGGAATGCCAGCAGTGTCCCGCGCAGGACCGGACCGGCATTCAGTATATCCAGAAAGGATAAAAGTCCATATTGTACCGCACCAATCACTACTCCCACCAGAGGCAGAAAGCAGATGCAATACTTCATGGAGCGGTCATCCCATTCCGCCTGCGGAACAGGAATCCTTGAATATAGTGAAAAAGCCATCAAAAGCGAATCAAACATAATCTGTATTTCCCCATTTATCCGCTGCCCGGTTTCCCTCTGAGGCAGCTTTCATTAAACCTGCAAAACAGAAACCGGACAGAATCCTCTGCGCAGTATTATCCCTGCAGCCATGATCTTTCGCTCACAAACATGTATGATTCAAGACTCGCCCGCGAGTCTTGCCCGCGTATCCCACGGCTGAAGTCAGGGTATTGCGCGATGAAGAATAACTACGCATTGCTTCGCGCTCCGGCGCTCCCGCAATGCTCCACACATTCGCACCCCGCCCCGCGGCGGCCCTACTATTCTATAACAAATATGCCACTGCCGCAAATCTCGTATGCCTGCCGCATCGCAGGCAAAAAAAGACCTGTGCATCCTCTGCTGCTGCAGTGATATGCACAGGTCTTTGCCGGATGATCAAGACTCACTCCGGAAATCAGTTTAGCTTTTGTACTCAGAGGTTTGTGCCGCCGGGCGGCCCAAACCTCCGCTGAACACATTGGAAATAACTCCAATAACTCCTTCGTGTCAGGATGCTCCGGTATGTCTGAGAGACTGTTCCGAACCATCCCCAACCGGCCCATCCTCAACCGGTCACATCAGACTCAGATCCTCTTCAGGAAATTGGAATTGACATAGCCCTGGCAGTCATCCTTCAGGGATTTGACGTAGGTATAAGGTCTTCCGTCATAACCTGTCTTAGAAGGTCTGAGAACCTGAACCAGATCGCCATTGTAAAGCTCATGGCCTCTCTTCTCATTGCCATAGTCATAGCAGGGTTCGGTTCTGATAGCAAGGTAGCCGCTCTTCAGACCGCCGACTTTTCTGAATGTCTTTTTCGATGCGTCAGCACCGCCGGCGATATCTTCAAGATCGTCATCGGAAAGGACTTCACTTACCAGATCAGGATTCTCAGCACTCATTTTCTTCTCTTCACTCATTTTAATTCCTCCTGTAATAGAGCTTTTAAAACAACAAACTACATTCTTCAGCAAATATCCGCCAACTTTCCCTAAAGGGAATTACCGTCTTTGCTGTTCTTTTGACAGAAAAGAATTCGTCCTTTTCACAGGATATCTTTCCTTTCTGTATCCGGCTGCGGATAAGATCATCGAATGTGATCTTTCCGTCCCCGGATTTTTGTTTCATTTATATAGTATACTATAACACCCGAAATGTCACAAAAGCGTCATAGAAAATTTTTTTTTGCGCATCTATTATTGTCCGTAAGACATATTATTGCCGGTAAGGCATATTATTGCCGATAAGACATTTTATTGTCGATAAGACATTTTATTGTCGGTAAGGCACCGGTCAGCGTCCGGCCAGTGGCATCATTCCGTCAAAATACGGGTGTCTTCCCTCAGAGCATGCCCTCAGCCCTCGACTTCAGCAGGCACAGGCTTTTGTCCTCCGGAGCCAAAGTATTCAATGCAGAGCATGGTCAGGTCGTCAAACTGAGGTGCCGATCCCACAAACCCGTCCACTCTTCCTTTCATGTGATCCAGAATTTCCTTCGTCGACAGATTCAGCGATTCATTGAGGGCGTCCATCATCAGTTCCACCCCGAACATATTCTGTTCATTATCTGTAGCTTCCGGCAGGCCGTCTGTGTACAGGAAGAGTTTGGACCCCGGTTCCATGTCGAACTCGTACTCTCTGTATTTGACTTCCTCCATGCCTCCGAGCACAAAGCCATGTTTGTCGATCAGAATTTCAAAGTCCTGATCCGGCTTCTTCAGCACCGGATATTCATGCCCCGCGTTTGCCGCCGTCACTTTTCCGGTTGAAATCTCAAGAATACCCAGCCATACAGTCACAAACATCTCTTCCTTGTTGTTTGCGCAGATAGCCTCATTGGCTTTTTCCAGCACTTCCTTTGGAGACATCCCCA
Organism: uncultured Lachnospiraceae bacterium; assembly: GCA_902777355.1. Classification (GTDB taxonomy): domain Bacteria; phylum Bacillota; class Clostridia; order Lachnospirales; family Lachnospiraceae; genus CAG-791. Next base: position 16,267 of record CACYTU010000008.1, read on the forward strand.
TCATGGCTATATTGGCCAGTATAGTCCTGGAAACCATCATGAACAGGGCTGCAGGAATCCCTTTCCCCGACACGTCCGCTATTACCAGACACAGGTGGTCGTCATCCACCAGGAAAAAGTCGTAAAAATCACCTCCTACGTCTTTCGCGGGTTTCATAGAAGCATAAATATCAAACTCATACCTGTCAGGAAAAGCGGGGAATGTTCCCGGAAGCGCCTCCAGCTGAATGCGGGCTGCCAGAGAAAGCTCCGTCCTCATCTTCTCCTCTTCCGCTGTAATGGAAGTGATCTTCTCGACATAAGACTGGATCTGTTCCTCCATCTGGTCGATGGCTCTTGCCAGCTGTCCGATTTCATCCCGGTTTTTGATCACACTGGAAAGCTTCTCATCTCTCATCTCATTTTCAGAGGCGAACCGGCTGGCCTCTTTCGTGATAATCTGAAGAGGATGCAGTAATCTCCGGCCCAGATAAAACACCTGCCCCAGAGAAACAGCTGCCGCGACCAGAATCATAGTGATCAGGACCTTCCTTACGAAAGAATTACGTTCTTCTATTATTGAAGCCATCTGGTACTGTACGCACAGGATTGCCTTTGTCTTTCCGTCTTCCCCCTTCAGAGGCACCATCGCCGTAATGTGGGGATCGGTCTCAATATAACCCCTGTCCCGGACCACCAGCTCTCTTTCACTCTCACCTTCATATAGCTTCTGATACTTCCGGCGGTAATCGTCATTGGTCGTCTCCCTCAGATAACCGAATTCATAGTGCTGGTAGCCCTGACCGGCCTTCATGGTAGAGAAGAGAAAAGTGATGTGTCCGTAGTCAGAGATATCCGGCTGAATTACATACACAAAGGTTGCGCTGGAGCGATTGCAGATCCTGTCAAGCATGTCATACACACGTGTATACTCCTCCGTCGCTCCCCCACTGGCGGCATACTCCTCCATCCGGTCTGCGTCGACGACCGATGCAGCAATACGTGCCGTTCTAAAAGCACTGTCCGCGTATTGGTTCAGAATAGCGTTTGTAAAGCTGGTATAGCCGATCACACTGATCAGTATTGAAAAAAGGGCCAGCGTGGCTATTATGTTGGCTATGCTCTTGACCGCGATTCTGTCAAAAATGGGCTTTTTCATTTCTCTCATATTTGCACGCACCCGTACTGTCGTTAATACCAGGCAGAAAGATATACCAGCGGACACCTTTTCCTGTATTTACCAACCTTTTCCAACTTTTCCAGCTCTTCCCAGCCTTTTCCAGACTTTTCCAATTTTTTCCGGCTTTTCCCAGCCTTTTCCAGACTTTTCCAACTTTTTCCGGCTTTTCCCAGCCTTTTCCAACTTTTTCCGGCTTTTCGGGCCGGGGCTTCGGGAAGCTTACCTGCCTCGAAGGATGAAGTCCTGCCTTAACAGTATACCACAGGTTTCTGTACTTCTTTCCAAAATTAACACAAAAAATCCTGCCCGCGGCAAGGCAGGCAGGATCGTGTGTCCATCATTTACAAATATAATGATGTCGGGGTCAAAAGGTGGTTAAAGATAATCCGTCTCGTCAATATGCACAAACACCTTGGACACGCTCTCGCTCAATCCTCGCTGGCAGCGTTGTATGTGCATATTGACGAGACTCAGAGCCTTTTCCTGGCTTTTGACCTTTACATCATATAATGAATATATAAATCTTTCCCGGTCAGCTGCGAAGCCTCCGCAGCAGGGGGAAGAGCACGCCTCCGCACGCGTTCCCCAGCGTAATCACCAGGAGACAGAGAAGGGTGCGGCCGTTCCACATACCTGCCATGGAAAAATAGTACATATCCGCCACGCAGTGCTCAGTCCCGCAGAGAATGAAAACCGCGACTCCGAACAAAAGTGAGAGGTATTTGCCCACCTCGTGGGGATTCTTGTTATATCCTTCCACGGCGATATAAATCAGGATGTCACAGAATATTCCAAGGACAAAAAGGCTGATGAGGGAATCCTCCGCCTTGACTGTGCACATCCCTGCCGCTTTCTCCTGAAGGGCAGGACCGACCCTGGTCAGGCTCTCCAGAAAAGCTGTTGCCCAGGCCCCGACAAAATTTCCCGCCCATATGATGGGCAGATTGATCGCGTAATCGGTGTTCCTGTCAAAGACATAGCAGACCTTTCCGGTAAAAAGGTCGAATCCAAAAGTACAGACAGTGAACAGGCCGACTGTAAAAAAGACAGCGCCGAGCACCTTGTTGTCAAGAGATAAAAAAACTGTTCCGCCGATCGCTATGGAAATGCCGGCAAGTATTCCAAATACAAATGCTTCAACTCGGGATTTCAAATCTGATTCAGACCTCCGTTAATGAATGTATGTGATTTCAGCTTCGAATGCCGCGGGCTTTTGCACACCCCGCCGCAGATTCTTAAATGAATATCACAAATTCCACGTTTCGTCAATGCGCAATACTCCTGATCTGAACCGGATTATTTTTCCGCTGCGTTATTTTTTCTCCGCCGTGCTTTTTCCCTTCTTTTCGCGATGTCAGATTCCCCGGTAATAGCCGGCCGGCAGCTGAGAGGTCAGTCTTCAAAGGAATAGCTGATCTCATCCAGCTCAGCCGTCATATATTCTCCCCAGCTGTATCTTGCCATGAATTCGCCCATGTAGTGATATTTGGAGTCTTTCTTTTTTTCCAGCCAGTCATAGAGGTCGCATTCGATTTTGTCTACAGCGACCGCCATGCTGCCGCGCTGTTTCAGGATGATCCCTGTGAGTTTCAGCCGGGTCAGGGTATTCTGAAGGTCCTGCCTGAGGTTTCTCAGGTAGGATGACTTCCTCACCGGATCCCCCTCGTCCTCCCACAGGCAGGCTATAATCTCCCCGTTGGTGACCTGGACTCCGCGCCGGCTCACCAGCAAAGCAACCAGCTCTTTTGTTCTGGAATACTTGAATTCTACCGGCTTCCCGTCTACGAACAGCTCAAAATCTCCGAATGTCTGGGCAAATACTCTCTTGTGCCTTTTTTCCAGTGCGGGATGCCTGAGGTCGCTCAGTTCTTTTTCTATGCTTTCCGTTGAGACCGGGTTTAATATGAGTCCGCTGGCGTGCTGGACGATCGCGTCATACCCGTACTCCCTCTTATCCGTAAAATAAATCAGGTTAACGAAGGGATAGAGTTCCTTCAGGTACTGCCCGAGGTCGATCCCGCTTATCTCCGGCATGGCCGGGTTGAGAAAGGCGGTGTCGATCTCTTTTTCTCTTGCCTGTGCCAGGGCCTTAGGGCTGCTGCAGAAGCTCAGGATTTCCGCGTCAGGTTCCAGTTCCGCGATCATGTCGCAGACACTTGCCAGATATTCGCTGTTTCCGTCCACTGCAAGTATCGTCATTTTATAATCTCCCTGAACCTGACTCTTCTCAGGTGCTGCTTTTCCCGCTGCTCTCTGGTCATCTGCAGGGGATCAGGCTCCCCCACCAGCAGCATTTCTCCCTTTTCGACCGCGGCTTCCCTGAGGGGACCCGCATTCAGATCCGCAATGACCAGTGCCGCAAATCGATCGTAATTGTCGTCATCGATCACCGGAAAATGGTATCTCATCCGGTACCAGTGTTTTCGGTCCAGCCCCATGCTTCCGAAATACAGGCGGTCTGCCGTCGCCTCGACTTCCTCCGGTCCCGCGATCTGCCGGGGTTCCGCCCCCAGGTCATCACAGAACAGCATCGCATATACACGCAGGATCTGATTTCTCACCGTATCACTTCTGCCGTCGCGCTCGGTCACTGTATCCATGATCCTGTAGTAATAGTCTCTGGCCTCTTCGCTCTTTTCAAAATTTGTGACCGCGTCATAAAATTTTCGGTCAATCAGCGTATGTGCCATTTCACTTCTCCTGTCTCTCTGTCTCCACTTTTCACGGCATTCCGGAGCCTGTCCCGTCAGTGCTCCGGTATCCCGGACCACGATCGGGTTTGCCGGGATGTCGGAGAGCCTGTCCCGTCAGTGCTCCGGTATCCCAGACCACAATCGGGTTTGCCGGGATGTCGGAGACCCTGTCCCGTCAGTACTCCGGTATCGTCCTTGTCTCAAAAAGGCCGGGTCATTCGATTTTTTCAATCATTTCATTTACCGAAGCGACCATATCTTTGACCCGGTTCTGCGAGACTTCTTTCTCATCTGCTTCCGCGTAGTAGTAGAATTTGATCTTGGGCTCCGTTCCGGAGGGCCGCATGGCGAACCAGCTTCCGTCCGTCATGGTAAAGATCAGGGCGTTCTGCGGAGGAATATCCTCATAGCCATTTTTATAATCAATGGTCTTTTTCACTTCAAAGGGACCGAAGGAAGAGAGCTTTCCATTGCGGAAAGCGTCCATAATCCTGCTGATGCGCTCCTGGCCGGCCTTGCCTTCCAGCACCAGCGATACCTGGTCCTCTGAAAAATAGCCGTATTTCCTGTACAGGTCCTCGAGGGCATCCAGGATTCCCCTGCCCTGTTTCCTGCAGTATGCCGCCAGTTCGGCGACCAGCATGCCTGCGGAGATGCCGTCCTTGTCCCGGACCTCCTCTCCGGGGGCACAGCCGATGCTCTCTTCATAACCAAAGAAGTATTCGTATCCTTCCTTTTGGATTTCCGGAATCCTGCCGCAGATATTTTTAAAGCCGGTGAGGGACTCGACGACCCGGATCCCATAATCCAGGCAGATCGTTTTGCCGAAATTGCCGGTCACGATCGATTTGATCATGGCGCATTTATCCGGCAGTGTCCCGTGCTCTTTTTTGCTCTGTGCTATATAGGCAATCAGAAGAGCACCTGTCTGGTTGCCGTTAAGGGGGATATATCCGCCCTTTCCGTCGGACACCTCGATCGCCATGCGGTCCGAATCGGGGTCTGTGGCAATGAGCACTTCGGCGCCCGTGCCGGTACCCAGTTTTTCAGCCAGGGCAAAAGCCTTTGGATTCTCCGGGTTAGGGAAGGGAACAGTCGTGAAGTCCGGATCCGGATCCTTCTGTTCGGGCACGATCTGAAAATGCGTAAATCCCCTCTCCTTCGCCATCTGCATCATGGGTATGCTTCCCGCTCCGTTCAGGGGTGTATAGACGACCGGGACATCAAGATCCAGCTCTTCATCCGGGCGCTGTGCCAGCGAGAGGATGTAGTCCATGTAGCTGCGGTCCATCTCTTCTCCCAGCATTGTGATCATGCCCTTTTCAACCGCCCGGCTGAGGGGGATTCTCTTGAACTCGTCAAACATATCCAGCTTTTTAATACAGGCCAGCATGCCGTCCGAAACCTGACCGGAAATCTGGGCTCCGTCTTTCCAGTACACCTTGTAGCCATTGTATTCCTTGGGGTTGTGGCTGGCAGTCATGTTGACACCGGAGACCGCCCCCAGCTTTCTGATAGCATAGGAAAGTTCCGGTGTGGGACGGAGCGACGGAAACAGATACGCCCTGATCCCGTTCCCCGCGAAAATCTCAGCCGCCATTTCAGAGAACTCCTTCGAGTGATAGCGGCAGTCGTAGGCGATCACAACTCCCCTGGCAGGGTCCTCCCCCGACTGGAGGATATAATCGGCGATGCCCTGGGTTGCGCGGCCCACCGTGAGGTCGTTCATACGGTTGGTGCCTGCCCCGCAGATACCCCGCAGACCGGCAGTTCCGAATTCAATTTCCATATAAAAGCGCTCTGTGATCTCCGTCTCGTCGTCCCCGACAGCCACAAGCTCATCGTACAGGCTCCTGAGAGAAGGATCTGTGCTGTCCTTCAGTTTTTCAACCCATTGTCTGTATATCTCCATAGCGTTCATATTTACTCCAGTCTCCCCATATGCAGGGGGCGCTTTCCGCGCACAATACAATTCCGATGGACTGCGAAGCAGTACATTCACTATAAATCCCCTATAAATTCACTATAAATCCCTTATATACTTCCTATTCTATTCATTTCCTATAGTCCGACGTTGAGAAAATGACTGCAGACACCCGGACAGGCCCGGCATTTACAGCCGCTTTCCCCGCTGCTTCATACAATATAAGTATATCACCTGACACCGCTGTGTGGGGCGTCTTTTGAGGGGGCTTCCGGTGAAGGTTATCGGTAAAGGTTGTCGGTGAAGGTTATCGGTGAAGGTTATCGGTGAAGGCAGCTGGAAGAGGCTGCCGATGCAGATTGTGATTCTGTGGTTGTTTTAAAGATTGTAATTCCGCGATTATTCTGAAAAATGTATTTCTGTGATTTTTACTGAAATTGCAATTCTGTGATTTTTACTGAAGATTGCAATTCTGCAATTTTTACTGAAATTGTAATTCTGTGATTTTTACTGAAGATTGTAATTCCGTGATTTTTACTGAAGATTGTAATTCTGTGATTTTTACTGAAGATTGTAATTCTGTGATTTTTACTGAAGATTGTAATTCCGTGATTTTTCTTGACTTTAAAAAAGCTGGCATTTATAACTTATATTGCTGTGGTCATTCCAAAAGGAGGCTATAGATAAGGAAAAAAAGAATCATTCCAGGTGGAGGTGTTTTTTGGATAAAAAAGCAATTGCGGAAATACGTAAACTGATGACGCTGAAGAACTGCCGGATCGATCGGATCCGGGGCTGTTATGTGGACGAAAACAGAGAGATTGTAACCGAGCTGCACGAGACCTTCCTGGCTCTGGAAGAGTCCACGGTGGAAAAATATTGCGAAATCTTCAGGCAGACGCTGGGCGGAAAGCCCGGCAAAAATCTGTTTAACCTGGAGTTTCCGCTTGAAGAGGAAGCACCCGGCGGAAGGCAGGATATGCTGAACAGGCTTTTGCAGTCCGGGCTGGAAGACAAGGCCCTGGTGCGCGCCTTTTTTGACAAGGTGATCGAGACCGCGGCTTTTCCGGAGAAATATCTCATCCTCCTCGCGCACGGTGTCTATGATATCCCCGGGCGCACTTCGGACGGAATTGATATGGAAGACGCCTCTGACTATGTCTATTCTTTTATCCTGTGCAGTCTCTGCCCCGTCATTCTTTTGAAAGAAGGGCTCTGCTATGACTCTGAGACAAGGAGTTTTCTGGACCGCAGGAATGACTGGGCGGTTCAGCGTCCCGACACGGGATTTCTATTCCCTTCCTTTAACGACCGCGGGACAGACCTTCATCAGTCCCTGTTTTTCGCCCGCCGGCCCGACGAGCTGCACGAGGAGATTCCTGCAGAGCTTCTGGGTTGTCCCATGCCGCTCCCCGAAGAGGATCAGCGCGGGGTCTTCAAGAACGTCGTCGAAGTCACGCTCGGCAGGGACTGTGATTTTGAAAATGTAAAAAATGTCCACGAAGCCATTGGACAAATCGTTGAGGAAGAGAAAGACAGCGGGGAGCCCGCCAGGATCGAGAAGGTCCAGCTCCGCCGTATTCTCTATGAAAACGGCGCCCCTCAGGAATCACTGGAGACCTTTGACCAGGCCTTTGACGAAGCGGTCGGCGAAGGAGGCTCTCTGATGGCAGAGAACGTCGCTGATATCAAAAAGCTGGAGATCAAGACCCCCAGCCTGCGGATCACCGTCAAGGCGGAGATGGCCGATATGATCCGCACACGCTTTATCGACGGGGTCGAATATCTCACCATCCCCGTCGCGGACGACATAGAAGTCAACGGCATCCGCATTCTGCAGTCCAGAAAGCAGTGACAATTGCGGAAGAATCCGGCCGGCACCTCCCGCCCGAATCCGACGCATGACCTGACATAATTACGTTACACAGGAGCCTCAAAATAATAAACGCAGCTGTTCTGTACGATCCGGCTTTCAATCAACCGGCGCCACATAACAGCTGCGTTTTTTTATTTTTTCATATTTTCGGAGACAGGGACGGTTCTGTGTCTCCTCCTTGGGAAAAAAGGAGACACAGAACCGTCCCCTTCCTTTTCGAGATTTTATCCGTGTCAGTTATAGTGTCAGTTATAAATGACAATCGGTGTTCCGGGGACAATGTTGTTGTACAGGGTCTCAGCTACTGATGACGGCAGATTGACACAGCCGTGAGAGCCGTTCCCCTTATACTCCTCGCCGCCGAACACGGTTTTCCACCAGGCGTCATGAAGTCCCTGTCCATCATAAAAAGGCATCCAGTACTGAACCTTGGTGGTATATTTCTTCTTGCCTTCGCCGCCCTTGAGCGTCGCGGGGCTCTCTTTGAAGGCAAGGGGGAAGACGCCGCTGGCGGTCCCCTGATCCAGAGTCACATCGCCCGTCACGACATCGCTCTCAAGGAACAGCGCGCCGTTCAGGTAGTACCACATATGCTGGGCGCCGATACTGACCTCGACATAAGTGCCGTTCAGGTCATCCTGGCCGTTCCTGCTCAGATAGCAGGGATCTCCCCAGTCATTATTGGTCAGATAAATGGGCTCTCTCTCCACGGATTGTCCGGAGAGGATATCCTGCGTAAGCTGTGCCGCCTCCGACTCTTCCAGGATCGTGTAACCATATTCGTTGAGACCTGCAGGGAAGGTCACTTCCCCGCCCCAGGAAGTGGTAAAAACGCGGTCGCGGTATCTGGTGTTGTACTTTTCCGCCAGTCCGCTGACGTATTCCGTCACCTTTTCCTGACGGAGAGTGACTTCATCGCCCTTTATCTTGATCCAGTTCATGAAGTCCTTGAAATCAAGCGTCTCAGTCACGCTGCCAAAGACATAGGTAATGGTCTCGTCCGCATACTCATTGAGCATACTGCACTTTTTCTGCAGACGCTTGTTTGAAGCGGTCAATTCCGGCACGATATAGAGAGACGAGGGGATGGTCCGCACTATGCTGTATCCCTCAGTCTTGTCTCCGGGCTGAGCTGCCGCCGCACTGTCCGTCTCCGCCTTTTTTCCCTCAGATGCAGCATCTGCGCTCTTCTGCTTTTCCTTCTCTCCCTCAGGTGCAGCATCTGCTTTCTTCTGCTCTGCTTTTTCCCCATCGGAAGGAGGCGCCGCGGGAGTCTGTTCCTCCGACGTATTGCCGGATTGAGCAGATGCCTTGCCGTCAGGATCGGTTTTGGTCACAAATACCACATCGATCTCTTTCTTCAGCCATTCGCGAAGATCCTTGTCGTGCAGCTTGGTACCCTGCACCTCCGGCTGGATAATGCATTTTCCCTCTTCATCGCTGTAGACGATCTTGGCGTTAGTGTTCTCCTTACGCTTAGCGGTGAACGCTTTTTTCGTAACTGCCTTTTTGTAAGTATCCTCTGAGAAAGTAAAGGGTATATCCAGGGAAAACTCATTGCCGTTGACAAGGCTCTGCATAAGCGTGTCTCTGTCCGTCTTCTCTGATTCCATAAATCCGGTGAGAGAAGCTTCAAAAGCCTCTTCATCCAGCGCATAGCCCAGTTCGGGCAGAGTAGCCCGGAAGATTTCCTTTCCGTCCTCCATAAGGACCACTTCTCCGGCAGCAATCTCCGAGGCATAGCCGGCAGTCACCTGAGCAGGGGTCTGCCCGGAAACATCCTTTCCGTTGACGACTGATCCCTGCAGAAAAGCATTTCCTCTCTGAAGCGAACCCATATAGTAAGCGCCTGCGCCCGCAAAGGTAGCCAGCGCCGCGATTATGACCAGTATCCCTAAAAAAATTCCTTTTTTCATTTAATACTAAAAACCTCTATTCTCAATAACAGTCTCACTAATAGTATCAATAATAGTATCACTGATAGTATCAATAATAGTACCAATAGCAGTCTCACTGATAGTATCAATAATAGTATCACTGACAGTACCAATAATAGCATCAATATAGTTGCATCAATATAGTTTATAGTTCGACTCTTACGCAAGTTACCCACACTCTGCAATCAGGAATGTCACATCATTATATCACGACTGTTTTTTTTATCCACTAAAAATCTCATTTGTTTTCCAAAGATTCTCTTAAAATACATTGGCGAAATACATGAACACATGAAACGGTACATTAAAAAAGGACTTCAATGCCCAAAAACATAAAAACAGGAATCATACAAAACATATGAAATCATAAATAAAGCACATAAATGCATAAACGATCACGCAGAAGTCCGGATCCTGAGCGGGAACACGCCTTCCTTGAAATCCTCTCCGGAATGCCGTTCTCAGGCTGTTACATAGAAACCTTGCTTTGCCTGCTGTTTTTGTGCATTTTCACTATCATATTACCTCACTGCCCTTTTAGCAGCCTTATTTTCCACTGTCTTTTTAGTAAAATTGTATATTTTTTGTTGTTTTTCCCACTTACATGAAATCGATTTCAGTTGTACAATGCTCGCATCAGAGATGAAACAGAGAGACGCCGGCAGGCCCATTTCACAAAGCATGCGGCAATCCGAAAAATCTCTGATGCGCATATGCGCAGCATCTATTTTACAGCGTGCGGTTCTGCCGCCTGCTGCACCCCCGGAAGAAAAACCGCACCCGCGGTTTTAACCGGAGCTCTAAGCACCTCATGATGTAGAAAGGAGGTACTGAAATGTTTGATGTTATGAAATATGCAGCCGACCATCAGGTTGAGGTTGACGTCCGTCCCGGTACACACCCTGTTGTCTGGGAGATTTTCATCAGAGACAGAGGCCTTGATCTTGTAGAGTTCACACAGATCCTTGACCGTGAACTTGAGCGCCAGCACAACATTGATCTGTATCTGGAAAAGCGCTGTGACGCAATGATGGCGGAAATCACCGAGGTCAGACGTCTTAACAAAAGAATCGCCTGATATCTAAAAGAAAAAATGCCTGAGTTCGTCGGGCAGCACGCGTGAACAGCAAAACATATTTACAGGCAGCTGCTCCGCAGAAGTGCGTATTGCCGCTTCATCGTTTTATTTCAACTGAATACTTTACAATTTTTGATTATATAAATACTTTTATTTATTCTTATATACCTTAATATCGTATATCAAGCCACATTCTATTGTGACGGAGTATCTGTGAAAATACTCGCGAAAGACGGTCCGCCGTGCTTTTCGAACGGGAGATCACAGATCAGAATCTTACAGCGGGGCTGTTCGCGCATAGCGGCAGCCTCTTTTTTTTGCGAAAAACAGGTTTTTCCCTGATTTAAAGCATCTGAAACCGTTAAAAAGAGACAGAAACACAATCTTCCACTCACCGGAATCCGCTTTCTGTCTCTACTTTGGTGTTTTTTATCGGCTTTTGTCAGCCAAATGTCTTTACGCCGGATCATGCGAAAAAACTCCCCCGGTTTCAGTTGGGGATTTTCTCTGACCTGCAGGCCGCTGCTATGACCGGCGGTCCTCTGCTGCGGCGGCCGCCTGTCAGTTGCTATAACCGGCGGTCTGCGATTCAGCCTGCTGCTGTGGAGGAGGTCCGCGGCCGCCTGCCAGTTGCTTTAACCGGCGATCTGCGATTCAGCCTGCTGCTGTAGAGGCGGTCTGCGGCCGCCTGTTTAATTGGCAATGGCCTCCTCTGTATCCTTATCAAAAATATGGATCTTGTCAATGTCAAAGGAAACAGTCAGCTTGTCTCCGGGACGAACCCTGGTGTCAGATTCCACACGCGCTGTCACTGCGCTGCTCCCCAGTTCGAAATAGAGAAAGACCTCCGCTCCGAGCAGTTCGTACACGTCGCAGGTCACCTGGAAGTCAAATCCCTGATTCCCGAATGCAAAACTCTCTTTTTTTTCGAAAATGTCCTCCGGGCGGATTCCGAGAATGACGCTCCTGCCGTCCCACTCTCCGTCGATGAGGGGTTTCGCTTTTTCTTCAGGGAGGGGAATACTCTGTCCCTCAAGTTCAAGAAATGCCCTGGCGCCCGAAATACGCACTGTCGCATCGAGGAAATTCATCTGAGGAGAGCCCATGAATCCCGCCACAAACAGGTTGCAGGGTTTTTCATACAGATTCTGAGGAGAGTCGATCTGCTGCACTACGCCGTCTTTCATGACGACGATCCGGGTTCCCAGTGTCATGGCCTCCGTCTGGTCATGTGTGACATAAATGATCGTGGTGCCCAGTCGCTGGTGGAGTTTGGCAATTTCCGCCCTCATCTGGACACGGAGTTTGGCGTCCAGGTTGGAGAGGGGCTCGTCCATAAGGAATACCTTGGGCTTGCGGACGATCGCCCTGCCCATGGCAACACGCTGCTTCTGGCCGCCTGACAGGGCCTTGGGCTTGCGGTTGAGGAGTTCGGTCAGGTCCAGGATCCTGGCAGCCTCCCTGACTGCCCGGTCGATTTCCTTTCTCGGAACCTTATGAAGCTTCAGGCCGAAGGCCATATTGTCATAGACCGTCAGATGGGGGTACAGGGCATAGTTCTGGAAGACCATGGCGATGTCTCTGTCCTTTGGTTCCACATCGTTCATATACTTGCCGTCGATGCGCAGCTCGCCGGAAGTGATGTCCTCAAGTCCTGCAATCATGCGAAGAGTCGTGGTTTTCCCGCAGCCTGACGGGCCTACGAAAATAATGAATTCCTGATCCGCGATCTCCATATTGAAATCTATGACAGCATGAACTCCGTTCGGATACACTTTGTTGACATCTTTGAGCGATATACTTGCCATTTTATTTCCTCCACGGTCAGGCAGGCCAGGATGCAGAATATAAATAAATAAAAATGAATAAACATAAGATTCTACAGCAGGAACCTTTTTTGTCCGGCTTCCTGAAACTGTCTTATGAAACTGTCTTATGAAACTGTCTTCCTGATCTGCCTTCTCTCACCCTCACCTGTCTAATTCCGGCTCAGGTTTTCATCCGGATTGTGATTTTATTTTTTCCTCTATTTTCAAAAAAACCGGGCTGTACATCAGCGCGCACAAAAAGCCGGGTCCGGTCAGGCCGAACAGCATTTCCACAGGCAGAAAGGCGGGAATGATCCTGGCCGCCGCCGGAAAGGAGAGTGTGACCAGAGCCATGACCAGAGTCCGGGGCGGAGAAGATATAGCCAGCCGGGCTGCGTTGCGGATGGTTCCCGCCACTGTATTCTCAAAACGCGCAAGGAGGGGAAACACATACAAAAAAACAAGTGCGGCAAATATCCCTGCGCCCGCCAGCATGTACCTGACAAAGATAAGAAAGCTCCGGCCGGTGCCGTCTGAGTCGCCTGTCAGGAAAAAATCCAGGACCAGCAGGGCGGCAAACAGAAGAAACAGGCTCCAGACAGCTGTCGCCTGACGAAAATTCTGCCTGAAAGAACGCAGAAAATCCGCAGTTATATATCCCTCCTCCTGTCTCACGATTTTCAGGAGGACGTAATGCATAGCAGTCATGGCCGCCCCCGCCGTGATTACCGGAACACAGCACAGAAGGGTGATCAGATTCAGAATCGCCAGGTCCGCTATGATGGCAAGCGTTCCCATCAGGGGGCCTTCCGGATCAAAAATACTCACGCTATCTGACCTCTTCTTTCACCTTTTCCGCCGTCTCGTTGATTTCCTTTACAGCGTAATCCGCCGCTGCCTCAGCCGCCTTATCGATTGCTTCATCTACTTTTTTCGAAGCTTCTTCCCTGACTTTTTCCTTCACCCGGTCGACTCCGCCCGCAGCTCTTTCGTAGAGGGGAGTGTCTTCACTTTTCCTGACCTTCACGCTGCTGTCTTTGCCGGATCCACTGTCTCCGGAATCATTTTTCCCGGATTCTTCCTTTTGAGCTTCTTCCTTTTGGGATTCTTCCTTTTGGGATTCTTCCTTTTGAGCTTCTTCCTTTTGAGCTTCTTCCTTTTGGGGTTCTCCCTTTTGAGATTCCACTTTTGGGGATTCGTCTGTTCCGGATTCTTCAGTTCCGGATCCTTCTTTTTGTGACTTATCTTGCCGGGATCCGCCCTTATCGGAAGTATCTTTTCCGGAATCATCTTTTCCGGAATCATCTTTTCCGGAATCATTTTTCCCGGAATTCTCTTTATCGGAAGTTTCGTTCCCGGAACCCTCGTTCCCGGATCCGGTGTCAGTTCCTGCTCCGGACGCCTTTTCGATCAGTTTTCCCGTATTCTCTTTTAAATCCTCAGCTGCCTTGCCGATCTTCTCCCTGTTTTCTCTTCGGCTGATTATATCCCAGAGTCTCTCTGCCATTTTTTCAGGAGAGAATCCGAGTTCATCCAGTTTGCTGATGGCTTCCGCCAGCTTTTTCTTCTCTGCATCCGCATCAAAATGATAGTCTTTTATAAACTGCGGGATCTCGAAGTTCTTTTTGGATTTCTTTTTGGAAGTCTTCTCTTCGTCCGGATTATCGTGCCCTGAAGGCATCATCAGACCGCCCTGTTCGGGCGGGTCTCTGAAAGCCTTCCCTTTGATCTTCCCGAAAGGATCAATTCTTTCAGGAACAGGGCTTGCAGAAACAGCGCTTGCAGAAACAGCGCTTGCAGAAACAGGTCTTACAGAAACAAGGCTTACATTAGCAGATTTTACAGGATCAGCTTTTACAGAATCAGATTTTACAGAAAAAGGTCTTGCGGGGCCAAATCTTGCGGGAACAAATCTTTCTTCTGATACAAGCTGAGCGGCCTCTGTCATCCGTCCCGGGATCCGATCTGTTTCTGCCGCGTGGACAGCAAGTGCCGAAGCGGGTCTGAGGGCCAGGAAGAGTGCCAGGAGCAGGATCAGCCCGCCATATCTTTTTTTCTTTCTCATCTTCAGCATACCTCTCACCGGTTCCTGAAAAATACCGGTTCCTGCACCATGCATGCCCGATCTTCACCGGCTCCTCGTGCGCGAGGCATTTCTGTTCCTGCCAGCAGATACAGGATCACTGCACCGGACAGTTCATGCCGAATTCTTCACAGAGGGAGACAAAGCGGGCCTGTTCTTTTTCCTTGACTGCCTTGGAGAGGTCATTCATGCAGTGGTGGATCACGTCTGCGTCTTTGAGAGCCTCATCCATGGTGCTGTCCACAATGAGCTTGTCATCATGGTGATAGATTGCGGAGCAGATGGCATCGGTCTCTTCCTGGTTCGTTAGGCCGAGCTCTCCCAGGATCTGTCTTGCCAGATCCGCGCCCTTGTGCGCATGGTCATCATAGGAACCTGTTTTGTATGCATGCAGGTCATGAAGCATGGCAGCCATAGACAGGAGTTCCGCGTCCAGACCGCGTTTCTGAGCGATCATAGTGGCTGCCAGCGATACACCGTAGAGATGCGCAACGGCACCGGTGCGCTTGTCCGGGTTTTCCATGCGGTTGATCTCCGCATCCACAATCTTCCTGAGTTCTTTCAGCCTTCCCATCATTATACCTCATCCTATTCATTTACTTTGTGAACATTTGGTTTTTTCTGTCTGCGCGGCGGAGCCTGTATGGCCCTTATTCAGAAAAAATATATCTGCAGACAGCCTGCACGTGACGCAATTCAAAAAATGATTGTCTGTAAATGGCCTGTATGAGCAGCAATTCAGCAACAAATACTGATAAACGAAGACTTCACCGCCGCCTGGTCTCAGGTATCTCAGCAGTGAAGTCCACCGCCGCCCTCCAGTCCGGAATGTACCGGCCGGGAGGGCGTCAAAAATGTTTCAAATGATTGATCAGCCGATCTCGCTTCCCGCAGGAACGTTCTTCCCTGCTTCAGGAACCATGAGGGCAAGGCTTCCGTCGGGAGCCTCCGCACAAAGAATCATACCCTCGGATACAAGGCCAGCCAGTTTGGCGGGCTTGAGGTTGGTGATGACCATGACCTTTTTGCCTACCATTTCCTCAGGGCTGTAATATTTACGGATTCCGGACACGATCTGTCGAACCTCGGAGCCGATCTTAACCTGGGAGCAGAGAAGCTTTTTGGACTTCTTGACTGCCTCACAGGCAATGACCTCACCGATCTGGAACTGGCATTTGGCAAAATCGTCGATGGTGACTTCGGGCTTCTTTTCCACTTCGGGAATGGCTTCTTCAGCTGCTTCCGCCGCAGGTTCTGCCTTTTCGCCGTTCTCGGCCGCCTCAGCCGCAGCTTCCGCCGCCGCTGCCGCGCGCTGCTTCTCCATGATGACTTCAACCTTCTTCATGACCTCTTTCTGGTCCAGACGTGCGAAGAGGATCTCGGGCTTGTCAGTGACATGGAACTCGTCTCCCGCTGCTCCGAATGTTCCCAGAGTCTCGAAATCGCGGATCTCTGTGCCCAGCATGCGGACGGTCTTCTCCGCAGTTTCAGGCATGAAGGGAGCCAGCAGAGAGACACCCATGGTGATGCCTTCCACCAGGTTGTAGAGCACGTTGGAGAGACGGTCCTTCTTGGACTCGTCGCGGCCAAGGATCCAGGGCTCGGTCTCGTCAATATACTTGTTGAGGCGCTTAAAGACGGTAAAGATCTCAGTCAGAGCATCCGCCGCGCGCAGATCATCCATCTTCTTCTCGACTTTTCCGTAGGCAGCTGTGGCGACAGCCTTCAGGTCATCGTCAAATGCCTTTGCCTTTTCGGCTTCTTCTTCAGTCAGGCCGGCGAAGGAACCGGTGTTCCTGATGGTTCCGCCCAAATACTTGTTGGACATTGCGATCGTGCGGTTCACCAGGTTGCCCAGGGTATTGGCCAGGTCGGAATTGATTCGCTCCGCGACCAGTTCCCATGTGATAACGCCGTCGTTCTCATAGGGCATTTCGTGCACGACGAAGTAGCGGACAGCGTCCACGCCGAAGATGTCTACGAGGTCATCCGCGTAAATGACATTGCCCTTGGTCTTGGACATTTTTTCGCCGCCCTGCAGCAGCCAGGGATGGCCGAAGACCTGTTTGGGAAGCTCCACGCCCAGAGCCATCAGGAAGATGGGCCAGTAAATGGTGTGGAAACGGACGATGTCCTTGCCGATCAGGTGCAGGTCGGCAGGCCAGTATTTATCGAAGAGCGGATCACTGTTGCCGTCCGCGTCATAGCCAAGGCCTGTGATATAGTTGCTCAGCGCATCGAGCCAGACATAGACGACATGGCCGGGCGCGAAGTCCACAGGAATGCCCCAGGAGAAAGAGGAGCGGGAGACGCACAGATCCTGCAGGCCGGGCAGGAGGAAGTTGTTCATCATCTCGTTCTTTCTGGAGACGGGCTGGATGAATTCGGGGTGAGTATTGATATGCTCGATCAGGCGGTCTGCGTATTTTTTCATACGGAAGAAATACGCGTCCTCCTGTGCCTGGTGGACAGGGTTGCCGCATACAGGACATTTGCCCTCTTCCTCAATCTGGGAAGGGGTATAGAATGCCTCGCACTCCTGGCAGTACATTCCGCTGTAGTGGCCAAGATAGATATCGCCCTGGTCGTAGAGCTTTTTGAAAATCTTCTGGATCTGGCGCTCATGATCGGGGTCGGTCGTGCGGATAAAGCGGTCGTAGGATGTGCCCATCAGGTCCCAGAGACGCTTGATCTCGGCTGCGACTTCGTCGACAAATTCCTTGGGGCTCTTGCCTGCGCGGGCCGCCCTGGACTCAATCTTCTGTCCGTGCTCGTCGGAACCTGTCATGAAGCGGACATCGTAACCGTCCGCCCTTTTATAGCGGGCAATGCAGTCCGCCAGGACGATCTCATAGCTGTTGCCGATATGCGGCTTGCCGGACGTATAGGCGATTGCAGTTGTGATATAGTATTTTCCTTTATTTTGCATGGTGGTTTTCCTCCTATTTATACCTTCCCTTACCAGCACAGGACTTCAGCGCCCTTCTCGGTGACCAGAACCTGGATCTCCCACTGTGCGGAGGGCTTGCCGTCCTGGGTGTAGATGGTCCAGCCGTTATTGGCGTCCTGATAGATTTTGTCTGTTCCCATGTTGACCATGGGCTCTATGGTAAACACCATTCCGGGCACCATGAGCATTTCAGTGCCGGGTTCGGATACATAGCTCACAAAAGGATCTTCGTGGAATTCAAGGCCTATGCCGTGTCCGCCGATCTCACGGACCACAGAGTATCCGTTTTTGACCGCGTGGGCATGGACCTTGCTGCCCATATCACCGAGATAGGTCCAGGGGATGACCGCCTTCAGACCGATCTCTACACACTCCTTCGTCACTTGAACCAGACGTCTCTTCTCTTCAGAGACATCGCCGATACAGTACATTCTCGAGGAATCCGAGAAATATCCGTTCAGGATCGTCGAGCAGTCGACGTTGATGATATCGCCGTCCGTGAGGATGTGCTTCTCATCCGGAATGCCGTGGCACACCTCTTCGTTGATCGATGTGCACACGCTCTTGGGAAAGCCCTCGTAATGCAGCGGAGCAGGGATGCCGCCCATGCGGACCGTGGTCTCATAGACAATCTTGTCGATGTCTTCCGTGGGCATGCCCGCACCGATTTCTTTCGCGACCGCATCCAGGCAGGCCATGTTGATCTCGGCACTCTTCTTGATCCCATCGACCGCTGTCCTGTTTTTGATCAGGCTCCTGTCGGGCACGATCGCGCCGTAAAGCTGATACTTCCTGAGCTTATCGTCGAAATTCATGTGGCAGGTCTTGTACTTGCGGCCACTGCCGCACCAGCACGGATCGTTCCTCTCTATCTTCTGCTTTCCCGAACGAATCATATTTCCTGGTTCCTCTCTATGTAAAAATAATAATTTATAAAACGATTTTTCAACAGGCCGCCGCGATGTTTAAACTGTGCCCAGTAGATTGGGCATCAGTATTCCGACATACAAAACAGCCTGAGTATTTCTCTTTTAACAGCCAACTTATACAATATCATTTTAACTGCACTGAGTCAATTCAAGACTAACCGGCTGTGCTCTTCCATATATGACTTCCATATATGACTGGCCGCCTTTACTCTTCCGCGTTCTTCGCGTTCTTCGCGTTCTCTGTGCCCTCCGGTCGAAATGGGCCGCCTGTGCTCTTCCATTGAATACCGGCTGTCCGCGTCCTCTATTGAACACCGATTGTCCGTGTCCTCTGGACAAAAACTTTGCTATGCCCTGAAGGCCTTTGAATATCCATAAAAAATCGGCAAAAAAGATTTCCTTCAAAGTCATTGCGAAAACACTTTTCTACCGATTTGATCTTCTATTCAGATTATGCCGATTCCTTCTATTCCCTCTGCACTACTGGTCTTTTCCGCTGTCGGGCTCCTCCTGCACTACTGCTCTTTCACGCTTTCGGACTCATCCTGCGGCACAGAGTTTTCGGATTCAGGCTGTCCTTCCGTGTCCGGCGAGGAGTCCTGCCGGTCCTGTTCCGCCTGTCTGGCTTTAGCCAGCTGTTCCTCTCTCCTCTGCTCTGCTTCCCTCTCGTATTTCAGGTACTCGCTGAATCTCGCTCCGAGTACATTTAACAGGGCTCCACATGCGGCGAAGCAGATCATACAGATTCTGCCCAGGGTGCTTCCGAAAAGGATCAGGAGCTGGCCCATGGTCGGGATGTGCCTGGCGACAATGCCGACCATATTCTCATAATCCACTTTGCTCAGATCTTCTCCGTCATTCGCGTCGCCCTTTGTGGTGAAGGTGCCATTGATGACGTCATTTTCTTTCACGCGGTGCATGACGACGCTGTCTCCGCTGTTAAACACGATGACATCGCCCTTGTTCACATCGGCCGGGTCGATTTCCTTCACGTATATAATGCTGCCGATCGGTATGGCCGGCTCCATTGATCCGCTGACGACATTATAAATATCATATCCCATAAACTGGGGTACAGTGAGCGGAAGAGCCACCGCGATCACTGTTATGAGCATCAGTGTTCCGATCAATGAACAGAAAGCAGGTACATACATCAGCATCCCGCCCTTTTTCTGTGAGGGATATCCGTCAGTATCTGTCCTCTGCTGTTTTTTCTTTTTTGGATGTTTTTTTGCCATTGCCGCCTCTTTTAGTCAATTTTCTGCCTTTATACCGGGATGCAATCATCTTTTCTGTTTTTATTCGTCTCTACTATTCTAAATGCTTGCGGCGCAAAAAGCATTCACTTCCCTGTATTTTTTTTATTTTTTATTACAAAAGTATTTTCTTTATAATCGACGTCTGTGCTCTTTTTGCAAAAACTGAGTTTCTATTTTAAAAATGTGTACTATTTTGAAAAAAAGTAGTTCCTTAAAAAAGTGTACTACTTTTGGAATAAATGTGTTCCTGAAAAAAGCGTACTGCTTTTGAAAAAAATGTGTTCCTGAAAAAAGCGTACTGCTTTTGAAAAAAATGTGTTCCCGAAAAAAAGCGTACTACTTTTGAAAAAATCCCCGCAGACCATTGTCCGCGGGGATTCGATTCATCCATTTGGCTGATGCCTGACAAATGCTTTATACCTGATCGTCGGTATCATCATCGTCATCGGTATAGCCTTCAGAGGAAAAACGTTTGAAGAAGAACCATCCCGCTCCGCCGAGGAGAAGGACAATTGCGGCTCCAAGCAGGACCTTGACCGGTGTCGACATGCCGCGTGCGCGCACCACACCTTCCAGTTCGCTGTTGGTCGTGGTCTCGGAGCTCTTATCCGCTGTAGGTTCAACTTCCGCAGTATTGTTTCCTGAACTGCTGTAGTCTTTCAGGTTTGTGTTGGGATCATTGAGATTTGCAAGCTCTTTGGGAGTTGAACTGGTCTGAGCCGCTTCATTTCCCTGTGCTCCTGTCGGAGCTGTCCCGCTCGTCCCGGGTGTATTGTTTGTTCCGTTTGTTACGCCTGAAGGCGTGCTTCCCGGAGTTGTTCCGGAGGCATTGGTGCCGTTGGCTGTACTGCCCGGAGTGGTTCCGGTAGTATTGGTGCCATTGGCTGTGCTGCCCGGAGTAGTCCCAGTAGTATTAGTTCCGTTCGTGTTGCCCGAATTTGCAGTAAATCTGTTACCTGTATTACTACCGGGTGTGGTCCCTGCAGTATTTCCGCTCGCCGTGGTTCCGGAAAGATTACGGGTAGTCGTAGTCGTGCTTCCCGAAGCATTCCCACTGGCAGTAGTGCCGGCAGGATTACCGGAGGCAGTAGTCCCCGCAGGATTAGGTGTATAGGATCTGGTCGTCGTTGTTGTAGTGTAAGACGACGGGTTGGTGTAACTCGAAGTCGAACCGGACGATCTTACTGTGGATGTCGAACTGGACGCAGTCCCTACGCGTCTGGTAGTTGTCGTTGTACGCTTGGTTGTTGTCGTGGTTCGCCTGGTTGTAGTCGTAGATTTCTTTGTAGTTGTTGTAGAACTACTGTTTTTTTTTGTGCTGCTTACGGTTCCGCTTTTTGTTGTGGTCGTTGTAGTTCCGTCCTTAGTAGTAGTTTTTGTAGTAGAGGAACTTGCTATCTTTGTGTAGTAGCAAGTGAAAGTCATACCATTCTTCAGCTTCACAGCAGTAGTAACCGGATCTTTCGGTGTATAACCATCTATGTAGATGTAAGTAGGTACAAACTCTTCACCTTCATTTCCGTAATATGTAAGTGTAGCCGGCTTGTGAAGCTCTTTGTTTGTCCCCGCTTCCAAATACTTAATTGTGTACTGAATGTCACTTCCTTTCAGTGCATAAGACACGACAAAGTCCATGTCAGAATTCACTACGATTGGCTCTGCAATCGTCTTTGGATAAAGGTTGTTATCCTTTCCGCTCAGCCTGAAGCCCGTTGCTTCATACCTTGAATCCGTTACTTTTATAAGCTTCTTAAGCTCGTTCCAGTCTACATTCAGCTTTTGACCAGGGGTGACAGAATATTCTTTGACGTCTTTTCCGTCAATTGTACCCTGTTTTCCCGCGAATATACGCACAGTATATTGGTATGTATCGCCAGTCTCACTTGCCAGTGCCGGGAGTGCCAGAGCCGCGATCATGCACAGAGCAATGACCACTGCAGCTACGCGTACGAAGAGGCTTCTGCGCTGTCCCGAGGAAGATTGTTTCATCACATTCCGTCTCATGACCTGCCTCCTCTCTGTCTGCGTCTCTCATGCAGGCTGTAGAATGCAAGGAACAGGAGAATCATGCCGCTGACACCGGCTGCGATCAGGTACGGAAGAGTATCGGTATAATCGCCGGTCTTAACGGTTGTGGATTTTTCGGTTGATGTGCTGCTCTTCTTTACCTTTTCTTCTTCTTCCTCTTCGATGATTGTTTTCTTTTTCTTTTTCTCTACCTCTTCTTCAGGTTCGTCAGGTTTGACAGGTTTGTCAGGCTCTTTTTCGGGAGTCCTCAGTTCAACCGCAAAGTTCATCTCCAGGTCCGCAAGAGTATCCTGATAGTCGTTGCCCTGTGTCTCGCCATCAAGGCCCACCCGCAACGTGACCGTTCCGCCTTCACCTTTATTCAGGGTATCAATGTAGAACCAGTCATCCAGAGCATTGGTTGCCTCGTGAAGACCCTGGCCTGCCTTGCTGACACTCTGTCCTCCGACTGTATCGCTTGAATACAGTACGACATCACTATCACCGTCCTGATTTCCCTTGTACTTCAGAATATAAGTATAGGCGCCGCCATTAAGTCCCTTATCATCTGAACGTGTATCTTCAAGCGAATCAATGACCTTGTTGGTCATGTACCAGTCTGTGGTGTTGTCATTATCGTTTTTAATCTTCACACTAAAGTCAACGTAGTCCCCGGGCTGCAGGCCCTTGAGATTATCGTCCCATACCTTACTATGAAAGTTGCTGCTCATTTTCTTGTCAGCGGTGAAGGTAACTGCCCAGTCATTTTTGCCGGCATGATTCTCGGCCAAAGCCGAAATACTCATAGCCAGGACCAGAAGCGCTGCGATCAGAGCAGGAGGAAGAATTTTATTTGTGATTTTTTTCATCATTCAGTCCTCCTTTCCTCAATTCTTCAGCGAAATCTGGCCTTTGTCATCGACCGTAAGATCTACGCCCCATGCGCTCTTGGCGGCATCTACGATGTTATGGTTCTGTACGGCATCGACCTGAGCTTCAACACAGAACTGCCAACCGTCATAGTCATAGGTTGTCTGAATTCTTGTGACACCATTTTCGTCTGTGGTCTTCTTCTGAGTTGCCTTTTCTGCTATCGACGGGTCAATTCTGATCGTATCGCAAAGTGGTTTCGTATCTGCATTGACCTTTAAGAGATCTTTGTAATAGAAAACCATACGCTCTTCAGTACTGGCCATCTTATCAAGCATCCAAACATCTTCATTGATCAGATGCAGATCAATCAGAGCCGGGGAAAGTCCCTGTGTCGATGTTCCCTTCTGATTAGTGCTAAATACCTTTTCACCCTTGGGGTTTGTCCAATACCTGCGAATCGTCATACGGACATATTCATCGATATGGCCCGAGTTTCTGGCACTGATTGCCTCCTTATAAATTTTTCCGGGAATAATCGATGTATCTGTGCCCAGGAATCTTTGTGGAGACCCGCCTTCTCCGCAGCCGAAAAGATATCCTTCTTCATTGCCGTTCCACTTGTCACCCGGGTTCTTTTTATCATCCCGATGAGCATGATCGCGGGATGCCACCGGTGTAGCTGCAGCATCGCCCTGGCTCTGCTCAAGAAGAGATACGCCTATACAGCACTGCTCTATACGAGCGCCATATGTGGCTGACCTGTATCGCAGAGCTGCAAGTACCGCGCCGACTGTTGTAAAAAGAAGCAGTGCTGCAGACAGTACAAAAAGAATGATTGTGGCTTTAGGAGAGGCGAGCCATTTCTTGAATTTTTTCATCTTCACTCACCCCCTCAATTATCATTCTGCTGAACTCTCTGGGTCTGAACCTTCTTCGTCCAGTCAACCTGATCCCAGGGAAGCTCATTTCCGTCTTTATCATACTGCACTTCGGTTGCTTCATAGACGATAATCACGTTAAATTCATCGCCCACCATAGCACCTTTAGTCTCATCAGCAGGCACCTTTGTAATCTTGACATGGAGCGGTTCCGCCGGTTTAATGTCGTTTTTCCCATCTTCGTCTTCGTCCTTGCCTGTATCCACAGGAGAATGGAGCTTGGTGTAGTACCACCATTCTCCATTAGCCTGCCAATTTTCATGTCGAAGTCGAGGATCATCATCTCTTTCGACATCGTCAGGAATCGTCTCATCACTGAAAAACAGAGGATAGTCGTCGGAGCAAAAAGCCCGTGCACGCAGGTAGACCGGTCTGGAATCTTTCGAAACCGTGATGCTTAATGTCTTCTCCCAATTCTGTAATGTCTCGTCGTCATGTTCTTCATGTCCAAGCACGATTGGATATCCACCCTTTGCTCTGGCATAGGTGGTAAAATATGCCCATGCAGAGCCCATCACAGCACTCACCACAAGCATCACAGCAACTGCTGTGAGAAGCGCCGTGCGGAGGGCGTTCCACTTTTTCTCATTCATCATATGATCATTCATATGTCACTGCCCTCCTGTCACTTTGTGCTTTCAAAAGGTTTTACTACGGTTGACTCAGTACTGTTATCGTCAACTCGATTTGGTTGCCATATATTCTTGGAATTGCCTTCTTCGTCTGTAAAAGTCGCAAATTTGAAATTGTTAACGAAGGATCCTCCGCCGCCCTGAGTTTTGTCATATTTGTTTTCAAATTCAACCTGCGCCGCTTCGTCAGGTTTGATCACTGCGGAATCCTCTTCCACTGTTGCCGTGTAGCTTCTTCCGGAATAGACCTCTTTTACCACCACATAAGCACCGACCGGGAGATCTTCCACAATCGCTTTCTTAATGCCATTTTCATCTTTGTAATTGATGCTTACAAAGTTATGGTAAATGATCCGGGCAGCATCTCCAAATTCTTTGTAGCTGGCTTCATTCTCATATGCTGTCACTTCAAAGACGAATGTTACGTTGTCTTTAATATCACGGGGATTGTCACCGACCTCTTTTTTGCGGTACTCGTATAATTCGAGATTCTTGATAATCTCCAAAGACCCACCACGTCCTCTTACCTCGGCTTTCAAGACTACTGGGTAATCATAGTGCCACTCCCCGCCATTAGCTGTATTAGTCTTAGGGTCACCGTTCTCATCAATCTCTTCATCCTTTGTCGGCAGAGCAAACATCTCAGCTGCGTACTGATACGTGTACTTTTCGGATGTAGCAAGTGTGACAGTTCTTGTCATATGTTCCGGATCTTCGCCATTGGGTTCATGTGTGCAGACATATTTGTCGACATTGTTTCCTCGGGCAATGACCACATAAAAGCCACTCGGGATACCTTCTATCTTCTCTCCCAGGCTTTTTCCGGTGATCTTATAGCTGGTCGGATCCGGTTGGGCAGCGGATTGTCCATTGAATACTGTGAAAGTATCAGCCAAGCCTCCAGCCTCCGTGGGAGTCCACTGAGTCTTTCCTTCAGGAGCTGTCCCGAGAATCAAATCCACCAGATCTTCTGTCACTACCTTCCAGCCTTCGCGATCAGTATCCTCTGGTATGGTAATCAGGCCGTCCAGAACAGAAGTGGGCGCCCAGTGATATGTATCATACATATCGTCCGGAGTGAGATAGGCCACCCTGTAGAGGTCGACGACCACATTCTGCTTGTCCTGCATTTCGATTCCGCTGCTATCAACAGTCAAAGAGCAGGGCAGGAATACATCTACCGGATCCGGATCAGCCGCAAAAACAGATTTTCCGAAAAATGGCATGGACACGGCAATGAGCACCGCTGCCAGTAATAATGCCGCAGGGCGCCACCTTGCGCCCTCCGCCCGGTGATGCCGGACGTTTCTTTCGTCTTTCATGGATTTCATTCCTCCTCTGTATTTGCCGATGTTCCAGATTTTGTTTCTAAAACCGGTAGTTGAAAACTGCCTTTTGTTCTTGTGATGTTATTTATGCTGCCTTCCCGGACAA
Organism: uncultured Lachnospiraceae bacterium; assembly: GCA_902777355.1. Classification (GTDB taxonomy): domain Bacteria; phylum Bacillota; class Clostridia; order Lachnospirales; family Lachnospiraceae; genus CAG-791. Next base: position 41,847 of record CACYTU010000008.1, read on the forward strand.
TTGTCCCTGATGAATCTGTTGATCCGTCACGGTATTTCCTGATTGATTCCAAAGAATCTTTCATTATTATTCATTATTCCGAATAATTCCGGCTGGAAGATTCCGATAGGTTCTGTTAATCCGTCCTATTGATACAATTAATGTTTTTTATCTTCCGGACTATTTTCAGGAGCCGTCTCCGGTATCCTTCCTTTTCTTTTTGGTTTTCTTTCTGCCTTTTTTGTCGAGATCGGACAGTAAAGCGTCTGTCTGGTCGGGCTCCGCCGCAATCTCGCCGATTGCCTTATGCAGCTCGTCCTTGGGGCGGCGTCTCTTGCGCTCCTTGTTCCACCTGCTGGTGGAGATGAGCATGAAGATCAGCAGGATGAACAGAATCGGGGCCGCCACCAGAGGCGCCACGATTACAGGCTCGAATCTCATGGCGTCTGCAGTGACACGCGTCTCATCCGTCTTGTCGTTGTCCACGCGGTGGCCGCGCACCAGGAGACGGTGGGTATTGACACCGTAGGGCGTGCAGGTGATCAGCGTGCAGTAGTCCATGTATGGATCGATCTCCAGGTCCTGAAGTTCCTGCGGCAGGACGATTCGGATCTGGTCCACTTCATAGGTCAGTGTGCGGTCGAGGACCTGAAGCAGAAATTTGTCGCCCGCCTGCAGCTTATCGATATCAGTGAACAGCTTGGCGGACGGCAGTCCGCGGTGTCCCGATACAGCGCAGTGCGTTCCCTCGCCGCCGATCGGGAATGACGTTCCTATGATATGCCCGATCGCGATCTGCAATACTGATTCATCGGTTCCATGATAAATAGGAAGCGATACTTTTATACTCGGGATATCGATATATCCCATAATGCCTGTTCCCGTGACGTCCAGAATACTCTTGTAGTATTTAATCTCCTCATCGGTGAGCTGGAAGCGGCCAGAGATATTTCTCAGCTGCTCATTAAAGTTTTCCGCCTCTGCCCACATTCGGTCGAAATCTTCCTTGTCCATGTTGGCGACCGCGGATGTATATCCTGCGATTGCTCTTGTCTGGTGGAAAGAGTTCCACCAGTCACTGAACGTGGGATAAGCCAGAAGACCGAGACCGATTAGGAGGATCAGGACCAGTATGGCATTGCTTATCTTTCTTCTCATCTTTGTCCTGTATATATTTTATGAAAGCTGAAAACCGGTGAAGATCCCATTGGAATCCTTTTTTCCGGAAATCATTTCTTTGTCTGCCCGGGGTTCTGCAGGGGGATATCCCCTACGCCGCCCGAAGTTGAAGAGTGTGCGAAAAAACTGCCGCAACATACCAAAATCCGCAGGATTCAGAACCATGCTGCCGCTCTCTTCTCCTCTAAACACCAAAAAAACCGCCGTACAAATATGCTCGTTTGATAGTTTTGGTAATATACCACTCTCATTAAAACATATCCGGCGTCAAAGATTCCGTCAATAGACCAATATAAATCGTTTTTCTTTTTACAATCAGTCTTTTCCGTCGTTTATATACAGTCATTCAATCGTTTATGCACAGCTCTCAACCTGCTTTTAAACAGTATCCTTACGGTAATTAACAGGCATTAAATTCGAATTCTGCATGTCTCCGGCCTGTATTTTTCCATTCATGTGACCAGAATCTAACATTCATTATGGCATAAATGTTTTTTGAGTCAAGATTGAAATCAACCTGAATTCTTTTACTGTCTCCGTGAGTGATGATCCTACGAACGGCTATGGCCCGACGGGGTTTTTCGTGCCGTTTCGATAATCTGTTGAGAGCTGCGCTGTTTTCGGACTATTATTTTGGGGTTATACAGCAATAATAGGGTTTTGTTTCAATGACGTGTCGGCTAAATATTTATCCAATACAGTCGACCATGCCTTCCGGGGTTGATATGATATAGAAGCTCGAAAGAGTAAGAGGAGCACTGCCATAGCGCAGGCGGTTGGCCATCATTGACCGAAAGGAGGTGATGTGCATGCCCATTACGCTGACTTTTCATGTGTTTGGTTTCACCATCACAATTCGCGTAAAAAGCAACAACCGCCACTCTGCACAGTGACGGTTGTCTAAGCTTTAGGTAGCCTTTCATTTTACAGAGGTCAACCGCTTGTCGCAGTGCTCCTCTTTTCGTCATTATACAGTCGTCTTCTTTCATCTGTCAATATAGCGTCAACATGGACAGGCTCTCGCTTGATTTCGGTTAGAGAGCAATGCTCAAAAGGCGTTCAAAAAACTGATAAGCCTGAACTCCTGTAACTGATTTCGGACTCGTGCGATATCCCGATCCGCTCAATTCCTTCTTAGCCCGGAAAATATATGCCGTCTTCCATGTCTCCGGGTCTGAATCGCACCTGCTGTTTTTCAAAGGCCGCTTTCATCTTTTCCTGTATTTCTTTGTGAGCAGATACCCGATCCCCATTGCGATCAGATTCATGATGGCTCCGACAAACACCCACGTCATAAATACTTCCAAAGTGAAGTATGTATCGGAAGACATTCTTACCCCATTGACTGTGTGGACATATCTGCGGGCTGCGTCCCTTGACCCGCCGCCTGCCATAAGATATGTCAGCAGACCGCTCGAAATCATAGCCATAAGCATGCCGTACAGGCTAAAACTACTGGCAGTCCTGTTCGCAAGCTTTCGATAATGTACAGTATGGAAAACGATGTCCACAATCCATAAAATCAAAGCAATCGCCACCAACATAAAAAAGCCCTCCTTGATTCAACTGCTGTGCCGGCCTTTCTCCGCGAATTGACCCAATCATTTATTATTTCTCTCCGTTTGGCTTTGTCCTCGTACAAATCGCCTGCCCCGGAAGGCTTCCGGCTATTCAGTGCCCGACGGTCAGTCGGTAAAAAAGCGCAAAATCCCGTTTTGCGCCAGTGAGTAATCCGGGGCAAAACGGGATTGTATTTATCCGGCCAAAAATCCGGAGTGGCAAATAATAGTGTTTCCTGGATTCATTATCTTTCCTGATTTCTGATAGTGATCACTTGGTCTGATCTTTCGCTTTTTCCTTCAGGGCAGTCATATTACCTGGTTTCCAGACTTTTTTCTGTTTTCTTCCCTTTTTCCTGTACCTGAAAGGATTTGATCCGTCTGCCTCTTCCACGGCATCGGCTTCCGCAGAAGCTTCGCTGGCATCTGTATGCTCTACAGCAACTGCCTCGGCGGATTCTTCTGCTTCCAGTGCAGGTTCTTCCAGTGCGGGTTCTTCTGCTGCAGGCTCCTCTGCCTTGAGTTCTTCTTCAGCCGGCTCTTCTGCTGCAGGCTCCTCTGCCTTGAGTTCTTCTTCTGCTGGTCCTTCTGCTGCAGGCTCCTCCGCCTTGAGTTCTTCTTCGGCCGGCTCTTCTGCTACGGGCTCCTCTACCTTGAGGTCTTCTTCGGCCGGCTCTTCTGCTACGGGCTCCTCTGCCTTGAGGTCTTCTTCTGCAGGCTCTTCTGCTGCGGCTTCCCCGGTCTCGACTTCTTCCGCAACGTTTTCTGCTGCGGCTTCCCCGGTCTCAGCTTCCTTCGCAGCGTTTTCTGCTGCGGCTTCCTTGAAGCTGGCCTCTTCAGTGGCTTCTTCTGCTGCAGGCTCTTCCGCCTCCGCTTTGGTCTCTTCTGACAGTGGCACCCCTGCCTCTGCAGCTTCGGCTTCTTCCGCAGGCTCTTCTGCTGCCTCTGCAGCGGGAGTATCTTCCGCTTCCGCTTTGGTCTCTTCTGCCACTGGAGCATCTGCCTCTGCAGTTTCGGTTTCTTCCGCAGGCTCTTCTACTGCCTCCGCAGCGGGAATATCTTCTGCTGCCTCTGCAGCGGGAGTATCTTCTGCTGCCTCTGTCTTTACATCATTATCCTGTGCAAAAGCGGCCCGATCCGGTTCCCTGTCCATGGGGAAAGGTCTCTGGAATGCCGGGAGTTCCTCTTCCTCCTCGGGAAGGATGACTGCTCTCACCTCCTGCACACGTACTTTTTGATCTTCATCCTGCTCTGGCACGGTCTCTGCAGGCTCTTCCCCAAAGGACTCTACCAGGCTGGCAGATGTCACGCCTGCCGGTTTTGCGTCACCTGCTTCCGCGTCTGCCGGTTCTGCTCCAGCTGCTGTGTCACCTGCTTCCGCATCTGCAGGTTTTGCATCAGCTGTTGCTGCATCTGCCGCTTCCGAGTCAAATGCTTCTGTATCAGCTGTTGCTGCATCCGGCCCTTTTTCGTCAGCCGCAGGTGCTGCCGGTGCAGGCGCGCCTTCAAATTTCTCTTCGTCCGCGCCGTCACAAGTGTCGTCTCTTTTTACTTTCCCGAACAGTTCCTCGGGGATATCTTTGTTTTCCCTTCCGGAGATTTCTTCGGGATGCTCTTCGTAAGACTTTCCGAAGCCCTCTTTTTCCTCGGGAACCACAGTGGGGTCTTCCACCAGGGACGGCTTTACGACGTCCGATACACTGACATCGCCCTCAACCATGGAGGCATTAATGGCAGAGAAATCGGCTTTTGCCCCTGCGAGGAAGGTCATGATTTCAGGGAGAAGTTTGCGGGCTTTTCTGCGGCCGGCCTTGTATGCGGCGCGGATCTTGGTCCTGTCATGTTCGACACGTCCGATATCCAAATCGCGGTCAGGACGGATGACAAAAGCATACTTCCCGATCTCGCGCTGGCGCACATAGGCGACCTCTTCATTATATGCGATATGACGGTTTCTGATCGCCTCAACGCCCTCGGGATAATCACGAAGGCCGCGTTCGATCATAGGCATGAGGGGATTGCCGGTTTTCACATAGTTAGCCGGCCTGGTCAGGACGACCAGATTGCGCTCATATCCCTGTTCCTCCATGAAGCGCAGAGGTATGGAATCCGCAATTCCGCCGTCCAGGAGCTTCTTGTCTCCGATCTCCACGATCCGGGAGACGAGAGGCATGGAGCCGGATGCCCGGAACCACTCAAGCATCTCCTGCTCATCGTCATTATCGCACAGATGATAGACAGCTTTTCCTGTCTCGACATCCGTGCAGACCAGATAGAATTCCATAGGATTTTTGCGGAATGTTTCCCAGTCAAACGGGTCAAGTTTTTCCGGAATATCGTGGTAGCAGAACTGCGCATTGAACAGATTCCCTGTGGCGATCAGAGACATGATGCTCGAATAGCGGGGATCTTTCGCAAATCTCAGATTATATCGGATCGCGCGTCTGTTCTGCTCCGATTTATAGTTGGATCCGAACGCCGCGCCGGCGGAAACGCCTACTGCGCCGTCAAACTTGACGCCCTCCTCCATGAGAACATCCAGAACGCCTGCGGTAAATATTCCGCGGAGACCTCCGCCTTCCAGAACCAGACCTGTCTTCATAAAATATTCCTCCTGAACAACCGGAAAAACAATTGAAACTCAAAAAACGGGTAAAAGCGGCGGCCTCGCCGCCCTCTGCCCCTGACTGGCCCGCGTCCGCCGCAAAGCGAAAAGTGGGGAAAAACATTACAGGGGCGGTGTCACGACAAAATATACATTAGAATGTATGGCAGATATACATTTTCCAGCATATCTGCAGGTCAGTAAAGACTGCTTATATCATAACACATGCGTGCTGATAACTGCACTGCTGACAGAAATAATTTTCCTGCAGAGAATTCTTCAGGAATGCTTTTTACTGCCGAACCGTCCCCTGTCTCCCGAGGGCTTTTACTATGGCAAAAAGAAAAGCCCTTCGCAACAACTCTGTTCTCACAGCTTCATTGCGAAGGGCTTTTCTTACATAAAGGGGGAGTATGAAAATCTAATTGAAAGGAAAGGCGATGGGAAAAATCTATCGCTGTCTTTCGCTTACATGGACATCATACACCATGATTATTAAACTGAAATATAGGATTTATAAAAAGAAAATTAAAAAAGCCTAATTATTTTTACATTATAAAATCCTGACTGTTTACATATTAAAATCCTGACTGATTTACCATGTCACAGCGATATCCAGCTGATTCGAATTTCCGCTGGCGAAACCGCCGGTGTCGCACACGATACATGTGCCCAGGCTGCTCTCCACCAGGGCCCCCCTGGGGTGTACGCTCAGGTTGGCGGCGCACATAATGTAATCGCCCAGCATCTTGCATCCGTCGTCGCGCACCCAGTACTCGTCTGTATTTCCCATACCGCGCATGATGCTCACGACACCGTTCATGTTCAGGTTATAGTAGGTTTCCTTTCCGCTCGGACCGTGAACCGAACCGTTGCCCCTGGAGAGGACAGGTCCGTCCCAGTTGGGATTTCGGGTCTGAGTCTTCAGTGCCTCCCTGTACGCTATCCTTGCGAGAATCTCTTCCGTCTCCTCTCTGATTCCAGCCGCACGCTTCATCAGTTCTCTCTCTTTAACCGGATGCATGGACATGGAGTGGATCGCCAGCTGCTCTGCCTGTCTCTCTTCTGTATTGCGGATTCCATTCAGGGCAGCCCGGTTTGTAGTCACTTTGTCCGCTTCAAGATAGTAAAATCTGCCGTTCTCACTGATTCTCACGTATCCTGTTTTCCCGATTCCTGTCAGATGGATCCCGGTATATTTGGGAAGGGAAACAATACGTCTGGCATCCGGGGATGCTCCATCCAGGACATAGGCCTGGCTGGTAAGCCATGCGCTCTTGTCCACCTTCTGATAGTATGAATTGGAGTGGAACAGGCGGTCCATGAAGGATCCCTGTTTGGGCGCGAACTCTGCTGTCCCCTTGTCACCTGTCGCTTTTGTGCGGATACCTGCCGCGTCAGCCATAGCGGCGGAAGCTTCTTTAGGAGAGAATATTTTCAAAAAGGCAGAAACAGCCTGAGAAGTATATTTTTTCAAACCGGTGGGAGCAGCTGCTTCGCTGCTGTTACTATTCAGGGCGACAGCGGCTGCTGTTTCAGTAGTGCTGTTTTTCTGTACTTCGGAAACAGCTGTTTCATTGACCGGTTCCGCATTCGCTGTATCTGTTACACTGACGCCTTTATTGTTTGTATTTTCGGCCTTCCACAGCTGCCAGCAGCCGGAAGTATCGCAGAGAATACCGTCCAGTCCGGCCTGGCGGAGCCAGGAAACACTCTTGGCTGCCAGCGGTACGGCAGGTGTCTCATTGCTGAGTACCTCTACGGCTTTCTCCATCTTTTTCTGATATTCCGGTTCTTCGGAAGTCTGCATGGCTTCTTCAATAAGTCCGTCATACTTCTCCGAAGAGAATCCACTGGTGTTCTCTTTGTGGTCTGTTGTATATTTTTCAAGTTCTCCTGCGGGAAGGTCCGAGGAGAGAAGAATATTTCCACAGATAAGGTCAAAAAGACCTTTCTCTTTTTCCTGTGCCAGGTCCTTGGCCCTGGTTTTTTCGATTTTCAGCTCAATTCCGAGTTCTTTCCAGCGGGAAGCGATGTATTCCGCGATCCGGACGGCACTGCCATTCTCATCTGCCAGGCAGACCAGGACAGGGAATTTCTTTCCGTCCTCATATCCCGCCTCTTTGAGGAGTTTCTTCGCTTCTTCGAGCTGATCCTTCTCAAGTCCGGAATCCTGCTCTCCGCTCTCTCCACTATCTCCGTTTCCGAGAAGATTCCCATAAAAATCCTGATCCGAAGAAGGTTCGTAGACGCCGCCCAGTACTTCTGACGCGATATATTCACGGTCCAGTGCCATGGAAAGGGCTCTGCGCACGCGTGAATCCTGCAGTGCTTCCTGTTCGCAGTTGAAAAGGATGCCGATCGTGTCGGGAGTTGTCCGGCTGTCCGAAACTGTAGTAGTGTCCCGGGCTGCGGAGTCATTCTGGACTGCAGCAGTCTCCTGCGCTGTGGCACCGTCCTGGGCCGCGGCAGTCTCCTGCGCTGTGGTACCGTCCTGGGCCGCGGCAGTCTCCTGCGCTGTGGCACCCTTCTGAGCTGCGGCAGTCTCCTGCGCTGTGGCACCCTTCTGAGCCGCGGCAGTCTCCTGCGCTGTGGCACCGTTCCGGGCTGCGGCAGTCTCCTGCGCTGTGGCACCGTTCTCAGCTGTGGCAGTCTCCTGCGCTGTGGAGTCGTTCTGAGCTGCGGCAGTCTCCTGCGCTGTGGCACCGTTCTCAGCTGCAACAGTATCCTGGGCTGCGGAACCGTCTGCTTCCTGTGGAAGCGTCGAAACGGCGTCAAAGTTCCCGTTCAGCAGGTCCGAATACTCCTGATTGACGTCTCCATCTACGATCCAGTGAACCTCCTCAAAAGGTTCCTGTTCATTATTATAATAAGGATTCTTCTTCAGAACATAGCCCTTTTGATTGGTGCCTGCGCGGCCATCAGCTTCCTCTAAATTCTCGGAAGCAATCAGATAGGGACCGTTTCCGGTCACATTTCCCCAACTCAGCTCAGGGCTGTCTTTCTCAATCTGCTCGCGGACAGGCAGAAGTGCCCATGAGGCGCAGATACGGGCAAAAGAAGGATCCGGTGTAGTGAGTTTCACCACGAAAGTCCTGTCGTCTTTGGCATAGGCCTGCAGGGCTTTGGGGTCTCCGTTGAGAACGTCCTCATAGCCGGCGATGTTCTTCATCAGGTCATGTCCATAGAGCGCTTCCGTCGCGGGATCGGCGATCCTGCGGAACATTTTTTCAAAGTCTTTGGCATCCATCGGTTTGCCGTCTGCCCAGCAAAGATCTTTGCGGAGGCGGAAGACCCACTTGAGTCCGTCGTCAGAAACTTTCCATTCCTGAGCGCATCCGGGAACCGGATTCCCGTTTTCATCCAGTACTGCAAGACCTTCGCTGATCAGCTTCAGCAGGCTGGCAGTATCTGTGTCCATGGTCTCTGAGGGTACGGGATCTCCGGGTTCGCCCGCCAGGTGTACACGGACGATGCCATTTTCTGTTTTCGGTGCAGAGTCCTCTGAAAGTTCCTGCTCTGCGGCCGATATCACTGCTGCAATTGATGGATCGTCAGCGGCTGCAGCTTCTGTTGAGGCAGTTTCTCCTGCTGATGCGGTTTCGGCCGCCGCTGCTGTCTCTTCTTCAGAGGCACTTTCTGCTGCCGGAGCAGTTTCAGCTGTTTCTGCTGCCGGAGCAGTTTCAGCTGCTGTTTCAGCCTTAGAAGCCGTTTCGGAAACAGCTGCGCCTTCTTCTGTCGGAGCAATTCCGGCTGTCTCGTCGTTTTCTCCTACGGAAGAATCATCTTGCACTTCCGCCGCAGTCTCCCCTGTCGGGGCTTCTTCGACTGCAGTCTCCGGCTCTATGGCAGTATCAGCCGCCTGAGCAGAATCTGCTTCAGCATCCGCACCTGTCAGGTCCGCTGTGTCTTCCGTCTCTGTTTCGGCTTCTGTGTCTATGTTTTCTGAATCTATGCTTTCTGGATCTATGTTTTCTGAATCGATGTTTTCTTCTGTGTCTTCTGTTTTTTCCAGAACTTCTGCATTATCTGTATCTTCTGCCGTTTCATCTGTGTCGGGATAGGCAGTTTCGGCTGTTAAGGCCTGTGTCCCGATTTCTTCTGAGGCCGGTCCATCGATCCCGTCGTCTGCTGCCTCCTCTTCAGAAGCTTCTTCGCCGGTTGTACCGCCATTATCCAGCAGCACGTCATTTCCTGCCTCTTCCCCCGACCTGCGATAAAAGCCCTCTGCTCCCTGTGTTGTCACAGGAGCAACTATCAGGATTATGGCAAGAATCAGGGCAATCGTCCCGGAAAAACCTCCGGAATTTCTACTATTATTATGCCGTTTGTTTTTTCCGGACTTCTGTAAATGGCCTCTGCCATTCTTTTTCCCTTTTGAAAAAGACCGCTTGTTATTCATATTGCGGTCTTCCGAATCATCATATTTTTTTAACATAAAAGAATACCTTTTGTATTATTTCTTAATTATTTCGTAACATTTGTAATAATTATGATATACGAAAGATATGCTTTTGTCAAATAAACAGGGCGGATTCGCCCGTTTTCATAAAAACAGAGCAGATCCGCCCCCAATATTTAGCTATTTCTCATGATAAAAAACGCCATATCGTAAACATTTATTAATATTTTTCTGCAGTTTTCCCTTCCCGGTCCTGTATCCGGTCATCAAAATGCGGCGCAGAGACTGGTCAATCCGCTTCTCCCGTTTCTCGCATATCCGGTCTTCTTGCCCCGGTCCTGTATCCGGCCATCAGAATGCGGCGCAGAGACTGGTCAATCCGCTTCTCCCGTTTCTCGCATATCCGGTCTTCTGGCTCCGGTCCTGTATCTGGTCATCAGAATGCGGCGCAGAGATTGGTCGATCCGTTTCTCGCTGATTCGTCCGCTTTCCACGGCGTCCAGGATCCCCTGGCGGGCAGCCTGGAAGTCAATGGGCATCAGGAGAATATCCGCCCCCGCCTCTAATGCCGTCACGGCAGCTTCCGCACTGTCGAAACGCTCAGTGACTGCTCCCATCTGAAGTGAGTCGGTGACGATAACGCCTTCAAATTTCAATTCATCGCGGAGAATATCTGTCATGACGACCTTGTTCAGTGAAGCCGGAAGGTCACTGCCCGTAAGGGCTGTATTGGAGAGGTGGGAGACCATAACCATGTCGGTTCCCGCTTCTATTCCTCCCTGGAATGAGACAAACTCAGCGCCCCGGTAATCCTCGATCGTGCGGGAGGACCAGGCTCCCCCGGTGTGGGTGTCCGTCTCGGTATCTCCGAGGCCGGGGAAATGCTTGATACAGGAAGCGACCCCCCGGTCATGCAGGCCGTCGATAAATCTGCCTACCATCTGCCCGCAGAGGAAAGGATCTGTTCCGAAAGACCTGTTGCCGATCGTCTGATTGTAGGGATCGATCAGCACGTCAGCGTCCGGGGCAAAATCCAGGTTGATCCCCAGCTCATGCAGGTATCCGCCGATCGTACTGCCTGCCTCAAAAGCCGCCGCCGGATCGCCGGATGCCCCGACTTCACCCATCGGTCCCACATAGGGCACACCGATTCCGCTGTCTTCAATGCGCGCGACCAGGCCGCCTTCCTCATCAGAAGCCAGGAAAATCGGGATATGGATCGTCTGGACTTCGTCTTTGCTCTTTTCGGAAGCTCCGGTCTCTTCACTACCTGAAGATGCTTTTGCCGCATCGCCGGTCTTCCCTGTGTCTGAAGACGCTTCTTCTTTTTCACTGCTTTTCCCGGAATCTGCAGATGCTTTTCCTGCCCGGTCTTTTCCGGAGGTGCTGTCTTCAGCTGCCTCAGCCTGAAGATCTATGCTTCCCCACTCCTCAGTATTTTCAAGCATCCTGCTGAACTGGTCTCTGCTCTCGATATTCCCTGAAAAATAGATCAATCCCGCAACCGGTGTGGCCTCAAGGGCTTCTTTCGTCACCTCTCCGGCTTCCGTGACCGCCCCGTATCCTGTCAGGGCTTCCGGTGTGATGATAAAGAGTCCGGAGACCTTGTCCTCCAATGACATGGACTTTACATGCTTTTTGATCAGTTTTTTAACAGTGCGGTCAGACACCGGCTCCGCGTCCTGTCCTGTTGCACTTTCAGCAGCGGTTTCCTTCATGCTTTCAGCGGCAGTTTCTGTCGAGCTCTCTGCGGCAGCTTCCGTGCTGCCCACGAAGGCCTGCTGCACTGCTGCGCCCGTACTGCTTTCCGACGCCTGCTCCTGCTCTGCGGCGGATTTTGTACTGCTTCCTGCTGCCTGCTCCTGCTCTGCGGCGGATTTTGTACTGCTTCCTGCTGCCTGCTCCTGCTCTGCGGCTGCCTTGGTGCTGCTCTTCGCTGCCTGCTCCGCGTCAGCTGCCGCGCTGTCCCCGGATGCCTGATTGAGGATTACTCCTGTTCCGCCTTCCGCAGGCTGATCCGACCCTGCCGCCTGGTCCAAAACAGCTGCTTCCCCGCCGGTCTCGGCGGCAGAAACATTCTGCTGCCCTGTAGAGGGACTGCATCCCGCCGCAGAGGCAAGCAATAATGCCACTATCAGCAATGCGCTGATTATTAACGTCTTTTTTCCGTTTTTACCTTTTTTCAAATCAATCACTCCCGCAACTCTGTGCCGCGTCACGCTTCCTGCCCGCGCATTCAACATTCATTCTTGAGGAAACCAGGTATACGCGTCCGGCCTTATCACGCAAAAACAAGGCAGGAGAAGCTTTCCTCCTGCCTCTGATTCTTTACTCAACCGAAGATCCGGCATTATTTGATGCTGCTGCGGTTCCGCATCCCGCCACATGACATGAGGAACAGACACCGTTGCATCCGCTTCCCGCAAACGCGGAAGACCGCTGAGCCATCAATTCCGCGCCTTCCTTTCCCAGCTGCTCCAGGATCTCCTCGTTGGAGGGATAGCGGCCGCTGACAACAATTTCCTCGTCTGCTGTCATGCAGGGAAATCCGTCCATGCCGTCAGTTCTCATGATCTGCTGCACGACGGGGCTGTCCATAAAGGTCAGGGCATCCCGGTGCAGATTCAGATACTTCACCCTTGCCCCGCGTGCGCTGAGCGTGTACAGCATGGTGCTCACTCTGCGGTATTCGGAGCCGATCTCTGTATCCATCGGCTGTGCTTCCGGCGATAAATTAATGTCATATACAATAATAGTTTTCATAATCCTGTTCAAGGCCTCCTGTCTGCCGCTTGTCTGGCAAGTTTCCGTTCCTTCAGCAATTCCTTGCCGATCTTTCCGGTCATGTGGTCTATGGTGATTTCCACACAACACAGGGTTTTACGTCGGATGGTATCCTCCGTCTCCTCCATGTAGAGGTCTTCAAATCCGGCGCTGTATTTGGCGCCGACCGCATTAGCTGCCCTGCGAAGTTCCTCCTCGGTCTCGAGAAATCTGGCCCTGCCGAATACGATCACACTGCAGTATTTGGTCGTTCTCTCCCTGGGCATGATCTCTTCTCGGTCCACAACTGTAAAGGACACCTTCTCATTGCGGCGGATCGCGTCGATCTTGTGCCCGGTCTTCGCGCAGTGGAAGCCGATAGTGCCGGGCTGCCCGTCTTTGCCGGGAGTATATACGAAATTGACCGGCACTGTGTAGGGATAGCCGTCGTCTCCATGCAGGCCAAGGATCCCTGTCTTTGCGCGGAGGAGGATCTCGCTGCACTCTTCCTGAGAAATCTGCTGTCCCTTCCGTCTCATTTCACGAAACATTATTGTACTCCTTTATTACCCATGATGTACCCGCAGGCGGCTATGACCTGCCGGGGTTTTATGTGCTGTTCCGATAATTTTTTAATCACTGTTTTATTTTCCGAGGGGGATCTCCACGACCTCCGCCATGCGCATCAGGCATTCTTCGATCTGACCCGAAATCTCGGTGATCATTCTGCGGGAGACCTCCTCACTCTTCTCTTTTTCCATTTTTTCAAAGCAGGTCTTTTTGATCTCCCCGCTGATTTTTTCCATGCGGGATTCAAAATATCCGTGAGGGACCAGTTTGCGCATGATTCCCGGGATGTCCATCTTCATGACGGCGGATTCCATTTTTTCCCTGCCCAGAAACAGGACCAGGAGGGTGATCATGGCTCCCGCTACGATTCCGGAGATACCGCTGGAGATCAGGGCGATCCCGCTGCCCCCGCACAGGAGGCCGACCAGAATGGAGATGATGGCGTTGACCATCCAGGTGAGTTCCTCGACCGCGAAGACGTCCCTGGCATTGACCTGGACGTCGATCTCGGCCAGCGACAGGTAGGAGGTCAGGCTGAGCGCCCTGTAAGGCACATTGTGGCGCACACAGATCGGCATGGTATGCTCCTCCAGCCGGTAGGCGACCGGCCGCAGCCAGGTCGTGATCGGCTTCACCAGCAGGTCCGCGGCGTCAGGAGAATGCAGCCACGCATCGATCTCGCGTTCCATCTCTTTATCAATGTCCGCCAGGCGGCGGATTTCGCCGTTGCGCCATCTCTCAAAGACCGGTATGGCCGCGTTGCGCAGAATGGGCTCCACAAGCGTGTCCACGGTCCTGTGGAAAAGGTCCTCCACATGTTCTTCAACAATGCGCTCCACGATACTGGAGTCCACAAGATCCCGCACTTCCTGTCGGAAGGCGCGGATCTCTTCGTCGATCCGGCCGCTGTAGGCAAGTCCTCTGGAGACCGAAAATTCCGGCTCCGCCCCAGTGATCACGATCGCTTCCGGGAAGACCTCCCGGCACCAGTCGCGCAGCTCGGGCATTTTGGAGACGCCGCCCGTGAGGAAAAGGAGTTCGGGAAGACGTCCGTGCTTTCCCGATGCCTCCGCCTTATCTGAACCGCCTTTGTCCTTGAAAAAGCTCCTGTTCTTTTTATCGGATTTCTTTTCCTGCCCTGTCGTGTCCGCGGGCAGCACCGCTGTCTCTGCCGACGCAGACAACGCACCGTTTGATTCTATGCCTTTCGATTCCGCGCTTTTCGATTCCGCGCCTTTCGACCCGGCTCCGAAAGTCAAAGCAGCGCCCGCTGCCGAACCGGCAGCCGCGCCTCCTCTGGCAGAAGAGCCGGAACTGTCTGCAGCGTCCCCGTCCTGTTCCAGAAGGCTGCGGCGGATTTCCCGCAGGCTTGCTTCAAATACCTGGCGGAAGGATTTGCCGCCCAGCTGAGGAGAAGGTCCTTCCAGAAGCCTGTGAGCCAGATCCGCGTCCAGCTTCAGCTCGAGGCGGTGCCTTTTTTCACCCATGACTGTCACAGTCCTGGTGCATCCGTTCCTGCTCCAATAGTCCTCATCCGAAAAGTACCTCTCTTTGAGCCTGCGGGCGTCGAACTCGCAGTAGCTGCGCCAGGGCTGGCTGCGGGAAAAAATATCGCGCAGGGCTTTGCTGTCCGGAGAGGCCTCGACAGCCGCTTCCAGCAGCATTTCGTCCATGATTCCGCCGCCCAGAGCGACTTCTCCTCCGGTCTGCAGTTCAACCTCGCGTCCGCTGCTGATATAGGCAAAATCCGTCGTCGAGGACCCCATGTCCACGACCAGTACAGGGCGGGAGAGGATATCGTATCCCACTTGAAAATGTCTGGACTGGCAGGCGCTGATCAGGGCGGCGCGGGATTCGGAGATGACCCGCACCGGCGGATAGCCCGCCTGCTCGAAGATCTCGCGATAGCGCTCCCTCTGAGCCCGGTCCCAGCCTGCGGGACAGCCTATATAAAAACAGCAGTCCTCCCCTTTAATCAGGCTTCCGGACATATAGAGTTCTCCCAGGACGCCTCCCGCGAAGCTCTTAATATCGCGGATACTGGTCGGATCCGTGAGAAAGCGGCTCTTAAAACGAAGGCATCTCTCCACTGCGTCCGGTGTGTAGCAGGCCTCTTCACCGATCAGAAGTTCTCCTGTGCGCAGGCGGGCATAAGCAGTGATGAAGCTTCCCACCTCCCGGACGGGTACCACCTGCGGCTCGGACTGCTCGCTTTTTCTCAGATATGTGACGGCACTCTCGGCGTCGCCCAGGTCAAATCCAAAATACCGATCCATCTCTTCCTCCCTGCCTGTGCCTTCCGGACGGAGGACACGGCAGCTTTTTTACCGCACTGCGGTTCCTTTTTTCAGAAGTCTTCCGTCCTGTGCCAGCGCCGGCCGGATGGTCACCACCCTGTCCTCATCAGTGCCGGAACTGTTTTTTCCGGAAGAAGCTGTTCCCGGCAGGGACGGCAGCATTTCAAACCACGCGGCATACTGCGCGCTCCAGGGCAGTACATCAACCTCTTTTTTGTGCAGGTAGTAGCGTATGTCAGCCGCCATCTGGGGACTGTCGGCATCCGCCATCTCCAGAAGCCCGGAAAAAAGTTCGATTTCCTCAGGGGTAATGCCTCTGCCGCCCGCTGCTGCTGCCAGCTCTTTGTGCCGGTCATATTTTTCGCTGTCCTCAGCGATTTCCAGGTTGCGGTCTATGACCATCACGGCTCCCCGCAGGGAACTCCAGAGTTTCTCGGGATCTATGGTGATCTCAATGCGCTGTACCGGAGCTGAATCCGGGCCGCCGGTCAGGCTGCCCTGCCCCTTGATCCCGATTCTGGTGTCCGTCCCGGCGGTCCTCCCCGCCAGATACATACAGCCTCCGCCCGCCACAGGCAGAAGGATTCCCTTCAGGAGCATGTCCGCCGCAGCCGTTCCTCCTGCAGAGAGAGCAGGCACGGCAAAAGCTGCCAAAGTCAGGATCACGCCGGCCGCCAGGAGAATCCCGGACAGGCCGCCGCCCTTTTTACTTCCCGCAGCCGTGTTCCCGCTGTCCCCCTCGCGCCGCCAGACGCGGGGTTGACCCATAGTGTCCATGAAAGGCACGCTGCTGCGCAGGGCCTGCACCATACCGGCAGCCGCATCGCGGACCCGGACACTGGTGCAGTCTTCATTGTACTGCAGGAGCAGGCGGTCAGCCTCTTTTTCCAGAATCTGCTGAGCATCCGCAGGTGTGGAAGCTCCCCTGAGACTGGCGAGCACGCGCTCACGGTCTTTATCCAGATAATCGATCATCTTCATAGCGTATTTGCTCCGGATTTATGATTTGCAGGGTCATCACATATTATGATGTCGGGGTCAAAAGGTGGTTAAAGAAAATCCGTCTCGTCAGCATGCACAAACACCTTGGACACGCTCTCGCTCAATCCTCGCTGGCAGCGGTACTAAGGGCGCTAAAAACCAGCGCCCAAGTACCAGGCACGCAACATCTC
>CACYTU010000009.1 GCA_902777355.1 uncultured Lachnospiraceae bacterium
CTGGACGATCGCGGGCATTGCATCGTAGTAAGGATTGCAGGCCTCACGGGTCTGGAAGAAGATGTCAGGGTTCTGAGCGGAGCCCATCTGACGGGGATGAGTCGGGTTCAGGCAGTTGCGGCGGAACTCGGCAATTGCCTCGTGGTCGATCAGATCATTGAGATCTTCATAATCCCAGATCTGGATCTTCTGGATTTCGTGAGAGGTACGGAAACCATCGAAGAAGTTGATGAAAGGAAGTTTGCCCTTGACAGCTGCGCAGTAAGCAACGGGAGTCAGATCCATAACTTCCTGTACGCTGGACTCGCAGAGCATAGCGCATCCGGACTGACGTGCAGCGTAGACATCCGAGTGGTCGCCGAAGATGTTCAGAGCGTGGGAACATACAGCACGTGCAGCGACGTTGCAGACAGCCGGAAGTCCTTCACCGGCGATCTTGTAGAGGTTCGGGATCATCAGAAGAAGACCCTGGGAAGCAGTGAATGTGGAGGTCATCGCACCTGCCGCGATGGAACCGTGGACCGCGCCTGCTGCGCCGGCCTCGGACTGCATCTCTGTGACCTGAACCTTCTGGCCGAAAATGTTCTTTCTTCCGGCAGTTGCCCACTCATCGACATGCTCAGGCATGACAGATGAAGGAGTGATGGGGTAGATGGTAGCTACTTCTGTATACGCATACGCGGCGTGTGCAGCAGCTTCGTTACCATCCATGGTGAGAAACTTTCTTGCCATTACATTGTCCTCCTGTAATTCTGATTTGCTGGTGCACCTCGCAAACCAAAGGAACATGGTTTGTCATACGGATCCCCCTTGGGTTCCGCGTGGAAAAGGGCGCAGAAAACCTGCTCCGTGAGTGAATCCAGCATAATTAAATGTTAACATTGCGCTTTGTAAAAAGCAACGTTGTTTTCAGGATTGTACACAAAAATATTCATTTAAAATGCATGAAAAATGCTTTTATAGTAACTAACTTTTGTCAGATATGAATAAAAATCGAGACATACTTGTGCGTATGGTGTGACAGGCGCGGATCGCGGCGCCTCTGATCTGCAAAGCCGGCAGGGAAATCATTTTGTGAATAATCATAATGAAAACCATTCCGCCGGAAAACAGTCACAGCTGCCCGCCCAGTTCCGTGAGCTTCTGAAAGGCATTTTCCGCGGATAAGACTTCACAGTGCTCGCGCAGATACTGCTCCCGTGCCGGAGTGATGTGTTTCTCGTCACCAAATTCCGAAAGGGTGGAGAGGACGCGGGAAGAGTCGGCCTGCTGGTCCTCCGTGACCGTGAGGAAGAGATAATAGACGGAATCGGAAGGATCGCGGTACAGGGAACTTTTTCCCGGAAAAGCCGGGGCGGCAGCAGCCGCTGCAGCCGCCTTTCCCAGAGAGGAAAAGGTGTAGAGATGAATGCCCGGACTCTTTCCTGTTTTCTTATTTTTAGTATCCGCGGAGGAACTTTTCCTGCCGTCTGCTGACGCGGCAGGTCTTTTCTCTGCTGCGGGGGCCTGCCCTGTTTCGGGAGTGCTTCCGCCGTCCCCGTCGATCTCCTTGCGGATCGCTTCGAGCAGCTGGCTGAGAGCAGATGTAGAAGCAGTATCCACATCCGGAGGCCCGCTCTTGACAGAGGGGGAAAAACTCGAAAACCTGGTGTCGAGCTCTTCCGGGTTATCTACCTTGGTGACGATCAGGACAAGGCTGTCATCCTGCAGCGGGACAGCTTCAACCATGACAGGCATATTCTCCACCTCGAACCCGAAGCGGGCACGGGCCTCCCTGAGAAGCTCGTGAAAAAGAGCCCTGGCCTTTTCTGTGCCGTAAGCCAGTTCTTTGAGGTGGAGCTGTCTGCTCTCCATATCTTCTTTGGAGAGAAAGCAGCGGATCTGATTGTCGTTGATCTTATCTATTCTCATCTTATATTCCTCATTATTGAGAAGAGCGCCTAAATGTCCGCAAATGCCCGGGCGGGCCCGGCATTTTCGCCCCTTTTCCTCACTGCTTTAATTTTTTATATGATTAAAGCCCGCGCTGCTGAGCGCGTCCCGCGCTGACGCATCGCTGCACCCATTCGGAATCCCGCCCCGCCGCAGGCGCATGGAGCGCCTTTGCGTGGCTTCTTCCTCATGGGTGTGCGCTCGGAAAATGTCCGCAAATGCCCGAGCGGGCTCGGCATTTGCGCCCCTTTTCCTCACTGCTTTAATCATATCATGATATGTATTTCCGGGTCAAAGAATACCGTCGCTGCAATAGACCGGGAGCAATACTCCGGATAAAGTGTCTGGATATAGTGTGAGGGGTATGGCCTGCCTGAAATACCAGACTTTTTGGCGTGGGTTTCAATGCAAAAACCCGGGTCGAATATGTGAGGGAAAAATAGACAAATCAATAAATTTACTTAAATTACTTAAATGTTTTGTACTAAATTCACTATAATGGCGGTTTAAGTAATTAAGTGGCCCCGCACTCTTGTGAGCGGCTGAGGCGTCCCTTAAAATAGCCTTGTTCCCGACCGGGGATCGCGTATCAGAAAGGAGGGCAGGAGAATAAGACAGCGGAGCTGATTCTTTTTGAAACTAAATATTGAATGCAGCAGTGAGCAATGATCACTGTCTTCGACATTTCACTGCTCCTGTAATATTCGCGCTGAATACATATTGGTGGAAGAGCTTCCGCTTTGTTTTTTGTGATGATGATAAAGCTTTGAAAATTCAGAATAGTCTCAGATACGGCCGGGAAGGGACGGGAGCTTTTTTATATGAGGTTAATCTCACGGAAATACCTTCTTTTGGGAGGCTCCTTTAATTCATTTCTCAGGACGGATCCGCAGCGGATTGAAATACAGTGTAAACCGCCAGGGGCGGTTTTCCTGCGCGGCGAAGAAGAGACGAAAGATCCGGCTGTCTGTAAGTCATTTCTGCAAAATGCAGCGCCACATCTTCTGATCATGTCTCTGGGAGAGCCTGTCCGGTCCGACCAGACTGACAGCTTTGTGCGGTCTGTACACTGTGCGGGAAGGGCGGACAGGCTCCGTCTTTTAACTGTCCTCTCCTTGTGTTATAATGTTGTCTACGGCAATTTATTCACAGGATTATAATGAAGAGAGGCTTCCGATGAAGAAAGCGATTCCTTATATCATCACCCTGCTGCTGATCCTTGTACTTGGCGGAGCTTTTTGCAAGCTTTATTTCGACCACTATATGTATACGAATAAGCGGGCGGACCTGGACACCTACTACGGAGTGCAGGGTAAAGACGATTTCCCCGTTATTTATGAAAATCTGGTTTCAGAGATGCGGGCCAGGAGATTCGGAGAGGCCTGTTACATGGACCTGGACACGGTGAGAACACTCCTGAATAAACGCTTTTATTATGGCAGCAAAGACCAGGTCCTCATCTATTGTCTGCCGGAAGAGAAGATTTTTGCAAAAGCCGGCAAGAAGCAATGGGAGAGCGATGTAAACGGTGTGACTAAGGAGGAATACGCCCCTCTGGTCGTGGACGGGGATACTCCCTATGTCGCGCTTGATTTTGTAAGGAAGTTCACCAATTTTTATTTTGGAGTGCATACGAATCCCAACCGTGTTGTGCTGCGCAATAAGTGGGGGACGGAAAAGATGGCCACCGTGAAGGGCAGTACCAATATGCGCACGCTCGGAGGCGTCAAGGCGCCGATCGTGGCATCGGTGGAGGAGGGGACGGATGTCCTGGTACTGGAGGACCTGGATGACTGGATCCGGATCGAGACTGCGGACGGCTTTTACGGTTATGTGGAGAGCAAGTATCTGTCCGAAATCCGCGAACAGAAGCTGGAACCTGTGACGGATGTGCCTGAAATGGAGCCCCAGTTCAGGAAAGTCGATGGACGTGCCAGCATCGCCTGGAATGTCACCAGTTACAAAGAGAGCAACGACAGTATAGACGGCATGCTGGTCGGGACAAAGGGGATCAAAGTCCTGGCTCCGACCTGGTTCACTCTGGTCAGCGATGACGGAGAAGTAAACTGCAAGGCCTCTTCAAGTTATGTTAAGAAAGCCCACAAACAGGGAATGCAGGTCTGGGGAGTCCTCGACAATTTCCAGAACGATCAGGGCATTGTCTGCACCGCTTTTCTGGAGACCCTTGAGAGCAGATCGGGCGTCATCGATGAGGTTATTTCCAAGGCGAAGGATTATAAACTGGACGGAATCAATGTGGACATCGAGGGACTGGGCGAGACACACGGAGAAGATTTCGTGGAGTTTGTGCGTGAGATCAGTATTGCCTGCCGCAGGGCGGGGCTGATCATTTCCATCAACAACTATGTGCCCTACAACTTTAATGACTATTATGATCTCCTGGAACAGGGGACTTTTGCTGATTACATCATTATCATGGGCTATGATGAGCACTTCGCGGGGAGTGAGGAAGCGGGCAGTGTTGCTTCGATCGGCTATGTGGAGTACGGCATTCAGGAAGCTCTCAAAGAAGTGCCTGCGGACAGACTGATCAATGCCATTCCGTTTTATACCAGAGGCTGGACAACCAAGGGGACAAGTGTCTCGTCGGTCGTGCTGGATATGGTGGAGGCAAAGACCTTCGTCGAAGAGCATAAGATGAAAGAGGAATGGAACAGCACAGCCGGCCAGTATTATGCCGAGAAGAAATCGGGCAAAAAACTCTATCAGATCTGGCGGGAGGACAAAAAGTCTGTGGAAACCAAGCTGGAAGTTATGGAAAAATACGGGCTTGCCGGAGTGGCGGTCTGGAGACTGGGCCTGGAGACCAACGATGTCTGGGATGAGATCGAGGATTATGTGAACGGCAAATGACTGCCGCTGCGGCAGAAAAGTCCCGGATTGCGATGAGTCCCGGAAGGTTCCGGCAGAAAAATCCTGAACTGCGATGAGTCCCGGAAGGTTCCTGCAGAAAAGTCCCGGATTGCGATGAGTTTCAAAAACACTTCGGAATTGCGGGGGCCGGGTGCTGCCGGACAAGCCCTGAAAAATATTGAGAAGAACAGACCTGTTTTGAGTACAGGCATATCGTTTTATATAAGACATGAAAACAATTTATACAAAGATGACAGAGGAACAAATTGATCCGGAACAAATCCGGCTCGCAGGAGAAATTCTGCGGGGAGGCGGTCTGGTTGCGTTTCCGACCGAGACGGTATACGGCCTTGGCGGAGATGCTTTTAACCCGGAATCATCCAGGAAGATTTACGCGGCCAAGGGGAGACCTTCGGATAATCCGCTGATCGTGCATATCTGCAGGCTGGAGGACATGGAGCGCGTGGCCGTCAGAATCTCAGACGAGGCCTGGAAACTGGCACGCGCATTCTGGCCGGGACCGCTCACGATGATCCTGCATAAGTGTCCTGACCTTCCGGCGGAGACGACGGGAGGACTTGATACTGTTGCTGTCCGTTTTCCATCCAATAAAATCGCGCAGGCCCTGATCGGGGCAGGCGGAGGTTTTATAGCCGCTCCCAGCGCAAACCGCTCGGGACGCCCAAGTCCGACACTGGCCCGCTATTGCAGGGAAGATTTGGACGGCAGGGTAGAGATGATCATTGACGGCGGGCAGGTCGGCCTGGGCCTGGAGTCCACGATCATAGATCTCACAGAGAAAGAACCTGCAATACTGCGCCCGGGATTTGTGACCTGGGAAGATCTGCAGGAAGTACTGGGAAAAGTGAACGCGGGGAGTCTGGCGGCTGCTGTCACTGACGGGGCACCCAAGGCACCGGGAATGAAGTACAGGCATTACGCGCCCAAAGGCAGGCTGACGATTGTTGAGGGAATGCCGGAGAACAGGGCCGCCTATATCAATGACAGGCTGCGCCGCTGCCGGGAGGAAGGAATTCGGACCGGAGTGATCTGTACCGATGAGACAAGAGACCTTTATGTTGCGGATCTGGTCAAGAGCGCAGGCTCCAGAGAGTCTGAGGAGAGCGTTGCAAGGGAACTGTTCCGGATTCTGAGGGAGTTTGACGATGAAGGAGCAGAGGAAATCTATGCTGAGTCTTTTGACAGCAGCGGGATCGGCAGGGCCGTGATGAACCGACTGCTGAAAGCCGCGGGACAAAGGATCGTGCATGTCTGATACAGCAGACAAAAGTAATGCCCTGTCCGGGAGCGCGGCTGTTGCAGTAGAAAAGATTCAGGATCTTCCGGGTTTGATACAGCAGACGGCGGGAATGCCCCTGTCCGGAGCGCATCGACATAAATGGAAAAGGATTTGAGTCAGAAAAGACAGAAATGACGAAGGCCCGAAAGGAGGACATGATGGCAGGAAAGCGGACAGGATATATTTCCTGGGATGAGTATTTTATGGCAGTTGCCCAGCTTGCGGGAATGCGTTCGAAAGATCCCAGCACGCAGGTGGGATCGTGCATTGTAAGTGATGAGCACAAGATCCTCTCCATGGGGTACAATGGCCTTCCGACCGGCTGTTCAGATGACGAGTTTCCCTGGTCCAGAGATGGCAGACCTCTGATGACAAAATACCCCTATGTGACTCACAGTGAACTGAATGCGATTCTCAACTACCGGGGAGGAAGTCTTGAAGGCTCCACAATTTATGTGACGCTTTTTCCCTGCAATGAATGCGCAAAAGCGATCATTCAGTCCGGGATTCGAAATGTCGTCTATGACAGTGATAAATACGCGGAGGCAGACAGCACAATCGCCAGTAAAAGGATGTTTGATGCTGCGGGAGTCACCTACCGTCAGTATGAGAGAACCGGAAGAAAAATAGAGATTGAGCTCTGATGACTCAGCAGCGGCAGACCGGAAAAAACATATAATACATTACACGGGCTTGTTTCAAAAAAAGCGGCGGCGCGTCCTTTCAGTGGACACACCGCCGCTTTTATATCGAATATTGACTTTTATATCGAATATTGACTTTTAAATCGGATATTGAAATGACAGGAACGTTTTTGAGAGCGTGCCTGAGACGGAGACAGCTGTTATTCGGGCGAAGAAGTCTTCTTCTCTTCGGTGATACCGTGCTCCTGGTTGTAATTGGCTACGATATTCCAGATGCGTTCCGCGGGGTCGAGCAGATCGCTGAGAGAGCTGTCATGATTGAGCGTATCGATGATGTAGGCGATATACTTGCTCAGATCACAGCTGCAGTGCCAGGGCTTCTCCAGAAGCTCGGGAGCCTGATAGACCAGGTTGGTGGTAAAGATTTTATCGATGATCCCCTTATCGTAGGCCTCATCCAATTTCTGAAGGCCGTCTGTAAACAGGCCGAAGGTGGCGAAGAAAAAGACTCGCTTTGCACCGCGTTTTTTGAGGGCGGCAGCTACTTCCAGAGCGCTGTCGCCGGACGCGAGCATGTCATCGATTACGACCATGTCCTTGCCTTCGACACTGGATCCCAGGAACTCGAATGCACGGATGGGGTAGGAGCCGTTGACAATCCTGGTGTAATCTCTGCGCTTGTAGAACATACCCATATCAAGACCCAGCACGTTGGCGAAATAGACAGCACGTTTCATGCCGCCTTCGTCCGGGCTGATGATCAGCATATGATTGCTGTCGATTTTCAGGTCATCGTAAGTGTTCAGCAGTCCTTTTATGAACTGATAGGCGGGCTGCACAGTGTCGAAACCGTTGAGAGGAATCGCGTTCTGAACACGGGGGTCATGAGCGTCGAAAGTGATGATGTTGTCGACACCCATTCTTACGAGTTCCTGCAGCGCGATCGCGCAGTCCAGAGATTCCCTGGATGTGCGCTTAGACTGGAGGCTCTCATAGAGATAAGGCATGATGACAGTGATTCGACGGGCCTTGCCCTCGACAGCCGCGATCACACGTTTGAGGTTGGCGAAATGGTCGTCCGGAGACATGTGGTTCTCGAAACTGAACATCTTGTAGGTCTCGCTGTAATTGACGACATCCACCAGGATGTAGAGGTCCATACCTCTGACAGACTGATCCAGTACGCCCTTGCCTTCACCTGTCCCGAAGCGGGGCACTTTTGAATTGATGATATAGGTGGGCTGCTTGTAACCGGAGTAGGAGGGGTTGTCAGGATGTTCATCCTGACGTTCTGCGCGCCATTGTGTCAGATAGTGATCGATCTCAGTTCCCATTTCTTTGCATCCGGAAGCTGTGATGAGCCCCAACTGTCCAAAGGGTGCATTGTTCAGTACTCGCTTATCGTGTTCGTTAATGGGTTCCATCAGATACATGTCCTTTCTTTTGAGGTGCGCGTCTGCGCATGGTTGTGATTCATGGCTGTTTACAGGCTGCGTATGTTTATTGTTTATGTGATTTATTCTTCATCGCGCAATACCCGTGACTTCAGTCGTGGGATACGCGCAAAAAGGGAAACTCACTTCATCGTGGGTACAATCCCGCGATGAAGAATAAACGCTCCGACACACCGAAGGTGTGTTGGATGCCCACGCGTGTGGTGCGGAAGATGATGCCCTTACGGGCATCCCGCAGGCGTGATCCCATGCTTCGCATGGGCGCAAGACTCGCGAGCGAGTCTTGAATATTTATGACCTTATTTTACCTGTGACCTGCCGGCGGAGCGGTTTCCGGGGCGCCGGAGGCTGTTAAACGATGGCTGTCAGTGCCTTCCGTTTCTGCGCCGCTGCAGCCGGATATCTTTTCCTGTGAGTTTGCAGATCTCGTAGGTGCTGGTGATGCGGGAAAAAACACGGTCTGAATATCTTGCCTGCAGCTCTCTGAGGGAGAGGTTGGTGGAGATGATCGTCGGCTTTCTGTTCAATCCCCTCTCACTGATGCAGGTGAACAGCTGGGATGCTACAAAGGCATTGGTGTACTCGGTCCCGAGGTCATCAATGATGAGAAGATCGCAGCCGTACAGATCTGAGGTGAATTCTTTCAGGTCGCCCCTGGTGCTGTTCCCGAAAGTGCAGTCGGCCAGTCTGTCAAACAGCGAAGATGCGCTGAAATAGAGGACTGACCTGCCCGCTTCGAGAAGCGCTTTCGCGACACAGACAGAGAGCATGGTCTTGCCGGTTCCTACAGTCCCGTAGAGGTAAATATTCCTGAAAGTGGTGTCGTATTCCTTTACAAAACGCTCACAGCAATGGCGCGCGTGACGAAAATACCGGAGTTCTTCCCCTGTGTAATAGGATTCTGACAAAGCAGAAAACCCGGATTCTTCTGTCAGTGCCTCCAGATTGGACTGGTCATAAAGAATAGTAGTTTCACGATTCTTCAGACAGTGGCACTTTTCCCTGCCTATATATCCTGTGTCCCTGCAGTCGGGGCAGTCCCAGGTGGGGTCGAGATAATCGGGGGGGAATCCGTTTTCAGTCAGAAGCCGGACCCGCTTTTGAGATATTTCTGCGGCTGTCCCCCGGAAAGAGGAGGCGTCTGCTGTACTGTCTCCAAGCAGTCTTTTGCGCAGAAGGGATACTGCCAGCGAGGGTGTCTGCTGTTCAAGCTCACGAAGAGCGGGGATCCGGGCGTATGCCCGGGCGCGGCGCTTTTCAAGTTCCCGGCGGTGCCGGTCCCGTATGCCCGCGTATTCATTCATGATGCTGTCATATTGCTCTTTTTTTAAAGCCACTTGCAAATACCCTGCTTTTGGATGTCGGATTACAGCGGAAAAACCCGTCTCTGCGCAGCCGCATTGATGGCGAGGACAGGAATCGGTCAGGAATCAGTCAGGAATCAGGTATCTGAAGAGGAGAGAAGTTCTTCCTCCAAGGCGTCAAAATCATAGTTGTTCTGTTCGAACTGATTGAAACAGTTTGAGCTGCGGGAGGATTTCCCGCTTTTTCCTGACTGCCGCGAGGAGGAGCGCCTGTTTTTTTCAGCTCCCTTCCTGCCGTTCCCCGCGGACGGGGAGGATTTGCCTTTGTCCAATGACCCGTAGGCGGCTGTGGAATACTTTTCAGCCTGAGCGGGGGTCATGATTCCCTCTGTCGCCCAGTTCTCTGCGATTTTTCCTATATAGCGGAAATCTTTCTTTTCCCTGTCCACACAATACTGGAGCAGGTAATCGATCATATCTTCCGAAAACCGGAGATTTTCGGAAATGTGATAAATGATCCGGATCTCGTTGAGAGAGAGCGGTTTTCCGATGTACTGCTCGATGACAAAGAGAAGCCTTGCTTTCCCGGGATCGCTGCGGAATTTTTCCAGTGCTTCCAGATCACCGGCCCCTGAAGGGGAAGATCCGGTGGGAAGCGGATCCGCGGCGCAGGCTGCAGAGGAAAGTGCCTGACCGCTTCGGATTCCTGATTCTGAAGGACCCGCAGGGGTAACAGCACCCGCCTGATGACCGTGATCGGCAATCATCTGACCGTGCGGTAAGTTTCCGGAAAATGAGGAAGCTGACGATGCCGCAGGACCTGCGGAAAAAGCTGTATTTGCACAAGTGCCGATCCTGTAGGGGCCGCTGCGGCCGGCGAAGTCTGTCCCCATGCCATGGGAATCAGGGCCGGAACCGTCCTGCGAGGGCAGATTTCCGCCTGCTGCCATGGGCAGATATACAGATTCTCCGGAAGAATCCGTCTGCGCCGCTTCGGAGGAGGAGGAAAAGGGCAGAACCCTGTTTCCGGATCCTGTGTCCGCAGAATATGTATGGCTTCTGCCTGAAGAGGAGGGACTGCACAGGCAGACGGAAATGAGATCATTTTCCTTACTGAACCGAAGATTCATCAGTCCCTGCTTCTCCCAGTAACGAAGAGAGCGCACCACATCCTTCTCTGTATGATTGAAGCGGTCTGCCAGATCGGACACACTGGTCGCCCTGCGCGCGCCAATCATACGCAGCAGATATAAATAAATCTTGATCTGCGCGTCGTTTGCCCGCTCCATATATTCATCTATGAACAGATTCGATACCATGGTCGAATCCGAACCGCTTTCGCTGTAAATGGTGAACACGTCTCATCCCCCCCGTCCGTATTTTTCGTCTCGCAATACCCGTGGAAGATTCCCCGATCTTTTTAGAGACTTGGCTTTTTGCTGGAACATTAATATAACACAAAAAAAGTGAAGGGTGGAATGGACAAACTGACGAACTATTTTGGCCGACAGGACTGTTTCCGCAGGTCCTGCCAAATTGTGGATAACATCGAAAATGTGGAAAACTCTTGCAAACCCTATACTTTCCGTATCAGGTTTTCCACATTGAAAATACCGCTTTCAGAGGGTGTATTATGTGGATGATGTTGATAAATCACTCAGGAAAGCAGATTATCCGCGATTTTGTCAACGTCTCCGGCTCCCATGGTTATCACCAGATCATTTTTTCGGCAATTTGCCAAAAGAAATTTTTCTATTTCTGAAAATTCACTAAAATAAAAGCACTCGTGTCCGAGACTGCGGATTTCTGCCTGGAGAGTCTCTGAGCTGACTCCGAGAGTGTCAGTCTCTCTGGCGGCATAGACGTCCGCAAGGACCACGATATCGGCCTGTGAGAGCGCGCGGGCGAATTCATGCAGGAGGGACTTTGTCCTCGAGTATGTATGAGGCTGGAAGACGCAGACGATCCGGTCATGGGGGCAGGCTTTCGCCGCGCCCAGAGTCGCCTTGATCTCGGTTGGATGGTGGGCGTAATCGTCGATGATGGTAAATCCGTTTTTCACACCTTTATACTGAAAACGACGGTCCGTGCCCGAGAAGGCAGCAAGTCCTTTCAGGCAGGCTTCGCGGGAGAAGCCCATCCTGTCCGCGGCCGCGACGGCGGCGAGAGCATTTCCTACATTGTGCATTCCCGGGACATGGAGCGCGATCCTGACAGGAGGACCGTAGGCAGAAGGTCCGTTCAGAGTGAAAGAAGGATGCCCCCATTCGTCGAAAGTGATTTCTGAAGGATAGTAGGTATCCGGATCTCCTCCGGTCACGGCGGGA
This sequence comes from uncultured Lachnospiraceae bacterium, assembly GCA_902777355.1. Classification (GTDB taxonomy): domain Bacteria; phylum Bacillota; class Clostridia; order Lachnospirales; family Lachnospiraceae; genus CAG-791. The sequence continues at coordinate 11,836 of CACYTU010000009.1, forward strand.
GCTTTCATGCTGAAAGGAATGATACTGCATTCAATCCCCTGAGTGATTTCCTGCCAGTTTTCAATCTCCGTGTCGATGACCAGCGCGCCTTCGGCCGGAATCAGACCGGCAAAACGGCGGAAAGAACTGCGTATATCCGCGAGATCCTTAAAGAAATCGAGATGGTCTTCTTCTATATTTAAGATGATTCCGATCATCGGAAACATGGAGAGAAAACTGTTTGTGTATTCACAGGCTTCAGCAACAAAAAAATCGTTTCCCCCAACGCGGACGTTTCCCCCGATACTGGGGAGGTCTCCACCGATTGAGAGAGTCGGATCGGCGTCTGCCGCCAGAAGTATCTCAGAGAGCATGGAGGTGGTAGTCGTCTTTCCATGTGTCCCGCTGACTGCCACCGGAAGCCGATAATTTTTCATAATCTGGCCCAGGAGTTCCGCCCTGTTCAGGGAGGGGATTCCTTTTTCTTTTACAGCGACATATTCGGGGTTGTCCGGATGTATGGCAGCAGTGAACACGGCGAGATCAATGTCATCGGTGATGTTTTCCCGGCGCTGTCCTATGATAACTCGTATGCCGGATTTTATCAGATGATCGGTGTTTAAAGAGGCAACACGGTCTGAACCGGATACTGTGAAACCCTCACGGGCCAGAATCTGGGCGAGGCCGCTCATGGAGACACCTCCTATTCCGACAAAGTAGACTCGCACAGGGCGTTTGAAATCTATCTGAAACATGATTTCTGTTCTCCTTCAATAATTCAATATAAATTTAATATCTATTGTTCTGCAGGTACAAACCCGCTTTCTTCATTCTGAATGATATAGTGATGCCGCCGGGGGCCCGCGCCGCCGTCAGATGTTCACGTCCTCCGGGGTGTGAACATCAGTGAATCTGCTTAAAGGCCGGTTAAGAGAAAAAATACAAAAAAGTCTTGTTGCGGCTTCTTCAAGATTCAAGTATTATTGACAACGGAGTATTTTTTACAATATCGTCACTTTTTTAAATATAATACAATAATTATGCATGCCGATACGCCGCCCAAACCACTGCGGGCTCAAATCCGGCGGCGGATCCTGGCCGCAGTGTGACCGTGACCTGCTCACTTTTAACCACAATGTACACCACAACCCCGTATAACGCAAGACAGAAACTGTACAGGATTGGGCGGAATGCTTAGAAATACAAACCGGAAATGAGCCCCGGGACGTTAAAATCCCCTTAAATTCCTGTCTGCAGTTTCATTTCCCTTCACTCTGTGTTATAATTATAGTGAAAATATTTTCACGAAATTGTGTTAACCCTTGCACAATTGACACTCATTTTTGCCCGTGACGGGAAATGCCGGAAGCCGCGGCCTGATACAGGCGGCGGATGTTGCACTCAACTGTGCGAAAAGAGGATTTTACCTGAGCGGACAACGGGAAATGCATAGGAGATAGGCTTAAATGTTTGTGAAAAAGGAAATGATCGCCATGCTCCTGGCGGGAGGACAGGGCAGCCGACTTGGCATTTTGACTTCTGATGTGGCAAAGCCCGCTGTTTCCTTTGGCGGCAAGTACAGAATCATAGATTTCCCGCTCAGCAACTGTATCAATTCAGGAATCGACACGGTCGGTGTGCTTACTCAATATATGCCGCTGCGTCTCAATTCGCATGTGGGAATCGGAATCCCATGGGATCTTGATAAAAACGTAGGCGGAGTTTCTATTCTCTCGCCCTACGAGAAGATCCAGAACACGGAGTGGTATACGGGCACAGCGAACGCAATCTATCAGAACCTTTCTTATATGGAAAGCTTTAATCCGGACTATGTCCTGATTCTCTCGGGAGACCATATTTATAAGATGGACTACGAGGCAATGCTTGAATCCCACAAAGAAAACGGAGCCGATGTGACAATAGCTGTCATGCCTGTCTCTATGGAGGAAGCGAGCCGGTTCGGGATCATGATCACGGATGAGAACGGGAGGATCACGGATTTCGAAGAGAAACCCGCCCATCCCCGCAGCAACCTGGCATCCATGGGTATCTACATTTTCAACTGGGATACGCTCAAAGAGGCATTGATCGCAAACAGGGATGAAAAAGGAATGGATTTCGGCAAGCATATCATCCCTTACTGCAGGGAGAAAGGCGCTCCCCTGTATGCCTATGAGTTCAATGGATACTGGAAAGATGTCGGAACGCTCACTTCCTACTGGGAAGCCAATATGGAGCTGATCGACATTGTCCCTGAGTTCAACCTGTACGAAGAGTACTGGAAGATCTATACAAAAAGCACTTCTATCACACCGCAGTATTTCGGGCCCGAAAGCGCAATCGAGCGGGCGATTGTAGGCGAGGGAACGGAAATCTACGGAAAGGTGTACAACTCTGTGATCGGGTGCGATGTTACTATCGGAGCAGGAAGTGTTGTCCGAAATTCCATTATCATGAATGGAACGGTCATTGGAGCAGGATGTTCTGTCGATAAAGCCATCTGTGCCGAAAATTCGGTCATTGGCGAGGGAACTGTTCTCGGGGAGGGAGAAGAGGTCCCGAACGAAACAAGGCCGGATATTTACTGCGGAGGAATGGTCACAATCGGAGAGGACTCGGTGATTCCTGCGGGTGTCCGGATCGGCAAAAATGTCATGATTTCCGGGCACACTTCGGAAAAAGACTATCCTGACGGAAGGCTTGCCAGCGGTCGTACGCTGCAGATCACATCACCGTGAACCTGCGGCGGAGAACACAGGCTTCCGGCCGCGCCGATTCGCCCGCGGACGGCAGGACCGGATCCTGAAAACAGTTTGGCGCCGGACCGGCGCTAATGCCTCATGGCTCAGCAACAGTTTAACGCAGGCTGCAGCATTTCTGCGGCCCATACATCGATTGCATAAGTCTCTGAAAGGGGAATCTGCATAATGAGAGCAATAGGGATTATACTGGCAGGCGGTAACAGCAGACGGTTAAAAGAGTTGTCAAAGAAGAGGGCAGTCTGTGCCATGCCGGTGGCGGGGAGCTACCGGAGCATAGATTTCGCTCTCAGCAACATGGAATTTTCCCGCATCCAGAAAGTTGCAGTCTTGACACAATACAATTCACGAAGTCTAAACGAGCACCTGTCATCAGCAAAATGGTGGAACTTCGGAAGGAAACAGGGAGGGATGTTTCTTTTCACCCCGTCTTTTGCGGATGCGGAAAGCAACTGGTTCAGAGGAACTGCGGACGCGATCGCTCAGAACATCCATTTTCTGAAGACATCACATGAACCTTATGTGGTCATTGCGTCCGGCGACTGTGTCTACAAGATGGACTACAACAAAGTACTTGCCTATCATGTGGACAAGAGAGCCGATATTACGGTTGTGGTCAAAGAAGTGCCCGAGGACTTCAATGTTGACAGATACGGCATCGTCCGCATGGACGAGGATGACCGTATCCAGGACTTTATTGAGAAACCTGTTGTCGCACAGTATCACACAATTTCATGTGGAATCTATGTGATCCGGAGAAGACTTCTGATCGAACTTCTCGAGAGGAGCATGGACGAGAACAGATATGATTTTGTACAGGATATCCTGATCCGCTATAGAGGTCTGAAGCGGATCTACGGGTATCGGATGGAGGATTATTGGAGTAATATAGCTTCTGTTGAAGATTATTTCAGGACCAATATGGATTTCCTGAAGCCGGAGATACGGGATTATTTTTTCAGACAATATCCTGAAGTACATTCCCGGGCTGCGGATCTTCCGCCGGCAAAATACAATATAGGTGTAAATATCAAAAACAGTCTGCTGTCAAGCGGTTGTATTGTAAACGGCACGGTAGAGAATTCTATACTGTTCCAGCAGGTATATGTTGGTAATAATTGTGTAATTAGGAATTCTTTAATTTTGAATGATGTGTACATCGGAGACAAAGCGGCGACACCATTCAGGCTAATTCCTGTTACAGAGGTGAAAATGGTATACAGATTGTGATCGAAAAAGGCGAACGTTATACCATTTAGAAATGGAGAACGCTATGCGTGTTACAGATGTAAGAGTTAGAAGGATTGCCAGAGAAGGCAAGATGAGAGCAGTCGTTTCTATCACGATTGACAATGTATTCGTCGTCCATGACATTAAAGTGATCGAAGGAGAAAAAGGTTTATTCATCGCAATGCCCAGCAAGAAATCTGCTGATGGCGAATATAGAGACATCGCACATCCGATCAATTCCGAGACAAGGTCTATGTTGGAAGAGATTATTTTAAAGAGTTACGAACAGAGTGCTCTTCAGGAGGAGAACATTCAGGAATAGGATGGGGCTGCAGGTACGACAGCATAGCATTTACAACAGGCACCACTGATTGAACAGATGAAGGGCCGCTCAGGGCGGCATTTCGTGAGGGGGGCGTATTGAACGCTCCCTTTCATTTTTATACAAGAAGGTGACAGCATCATGGATTCATTCTTTATTATCGTAGGACTGGGAAACCCCGGCCGCAAATATGACGGGACCAGGCACAATGTCGGATTTGATGTGATAGACGAGCTTGTGGACCGGTTTCACATAGGAGGACCCGAAAAATTCGGCAAGTCTATGATCGGAAAGGGCAGGATCGGGGACAGAAAGGTGATCCTGGTCAAACCCATGACTTACATGAACCTGAGCGGGGAGGCAGTGCAGGAGATCGTGCACTATTTCAAGGTGGATCCACAGCAGGATCTGGTCATTATTTCGGACGATATCGATCTGGAAGTGGGTCAGCTGCGCATCCGCAAAAAAGGCAGCGCCGGAGGGCACAACGGCCTGAAAAATATTGTGCAGCATCTGGGGAACGGGGACTTCACCAGGATCCGCGTCGGTGTGGGCGGAAAACCGAATCCCGACTTTGAACTCATGGATTTTGTGCTGGGACATTTTTCCGGAGAAGACAGGAAAGTGATGGAGGAGACGGTCTCAAAGGCTGCGGATGCTGTCGCCTGTATGGTGACGGACGGGGTCGATCTGGCCATGAACCGCTTTAATACTCCCAGAAAGAAAAAGAAAAAGCCTGAGAAGGAACAGACCGGTGAACAGACCGGAGCCGCGGATGATGCAGGCAAAAGCGCGGAGAAAGAACCTGCCGGACCAGAGGAGACAGCCGGACCACAGGCTCAGGACGCGCAGACTCAGGAACTGCAGGGAAAGAAATGAGACAGATCCTGGAAAACAGGGAGACCGCCTGGTGAACTGGAGGCATAATTTTTAGAGATGAATGTATTTTTAGAACCGCTCCGTGAGCTGGAGGCATACAACTATATAAGACAGAAGCTGGAGGATCAGCAGTATTCCGAAGGCTGTGAAACGGAGGAGGCTTGCGGCATTCTTGCGGACAGCTGCGCGGACCCTCAGAAGACACATCTTCTCTATGCTTTATGCAGGGAGGACTCTCTCTCCGGCAGTTCCCGCCTCCGCCTGGTGCTTACACACAGCGACCGGCGGGCCAGGGAGATTGCCCAGGACTGTGCCTTTTATGACAAAAATGTCTTCGTCTTTCCCGCCAGGGACCTTATTTTTTATCAGGCGGACCTTCGGGGCAATGAGATCGACAAGGAGAGGCTCCGCTGTCTGAGACGCATTCTGGAGGGAAAGCCGGTGACAGTGGTCACTACTTTTGCTTCGCTGATGACTCCTCAGATCCCGCTTCGGGTTCTGAAGGAGAACGTGGTTGAAATCGGAAAGAGAGAGGCAGTTGACCTGGCAGAGCTGACAAGGCGTCTTGTCGAAATGGGATATGAAAAGAATTATCAGACAGAACGTCCGGGACAGTTTGCGGTCCGGGGCGATATTCTGGATGTCTTTGATCTGACCCAGGACAATCCGATCCGCATCGAATTCTGGGGAGATGAAGTGGAGACGATCAGGAGCTTTGACGTCCTGAGCCAGAGGTCGGTGGAGCAGCTGGAATTCATGCACATTTTTCCCGCTTCCGAGATGATCCTGGAAAACCGGAGACTGCAGGACGGTCTGTCCCGGATCAGGAGGGAGGCAGACCGGGTCGTCAAAAAACACAGGGAGCAGGGAAATCCCGAAGCGGCCCACAGGCTGAAGACAGAGATTGCCAGAATTACAGAGGAGGCGGGGGAGCTTCACCTGTTTTCCGGGCTGGAAAGCTTTATCCACTATTTTTATCCCATGACAGAGAGTCTGCTGGACCTGTTTCCCAGGGAGCAGACCCTGGTCTTTCTGGATGAACCCCAGCGCATTCTCCAGCATGCCAACGGGGTGGAGACGGAGTTCAGAGAGAGCATGATCAGCCGCTCGGAAAAGGGCTATGTCCTGCCGGGGCAGATGGATCTGATCAGGGAGACGCCTGAGATACTTATGTCCCTGGAGAAATACCGCCGCGTCGGTATGACTGTGCTGGCCGGGACCGCACAGAAGACGGATGTATATATCACTTCACCCGACCGGTATACGTTGGAAAATGCGGGCGGATGGTCTGCCTCCTCTTCAATCGGGGAAGAACTGATTCCCCTGAGTCCCAGGGCGGCGGGAAATACAGGGCAGGAACCTGTGTCGGAACACTCATCCGGCGGCAGGGAGGACGCAGGGCGCTTTGCCATGCACTTTGAACGTATTGTGCAGATGCACGCCAGGGAGGCATCCCTTTCAGGACTCAGCTATGAAGGCCTGCGCGAACAGCTCTCGAAGATGCGGGCAAAAAAAGAGCGCGTGATCATCGTGTCGCCGTCCCGGACCCGGGCAAAGAGACTGGCAGAACAGCTGACCCTGGATGATGTCACGGCTTTTTACAGGGAAAATGTCCTGAAGCCCCTGAAGCCCGGCGATGTCATGACTTATTCCGGCAGGATGAGAAAGGGATTTTCCTATCCGGAGATCGGTTTCACCATGTTGACGGAATCGGATATTTTCGGAGAGGAAAAAAAGAAGAGAAAAAAGATCCGCCGCTTTACCGGAGGGGATCAGATCAAAAAATTTTCGGAGCTCCGTGTGGGAGATTACGTGGTGCACGAGCAGTATGGCATCGGGATCTACCGGGGCGTGGAGAAAATCGAGGTCGATCACATAGCCAGGGATTATCTCAAGATCGAGTATGGTGCGGGCGGCGTTCTCTATATCATGCCCACAGACCTGTCTGTCCTGCAGAAATATGCCGGGGGAGAGGGGGCCAGAAAGCCCAAACTGAATAAACTCGGCACACAGGAATGGAACCACACGCGCAGCAGGGTCCAGAAGTCGGTGGAGGCAGTGGCGGACGACCTGGTCGAGCTCTACGCCAAAAGACAGGCAAAGAAGGGGCACGTCTACGGAAAAGACACGGTCTGGCAGAGAGAACTCGAGGAGATGTTTCCCTATGAGGAGACCGAGGACCAGCTCACCGCGATCGAAGAAACCAAGCGGGACATGGAGAGCGATAAGATCATGGACCGCCTGATCTGCGGCGATGTCGGATACGGCAAGACGGAGATCGCGGTCCGGGCTGCCTTCAAGGCAGTCCAGGAGGGAATGCAGGTCGCGGTCCTTGTGCCTACGACGATCCTGGCCCAGCAGCATTACAATACTTTTTCGGAGCGCATGCACAGTTTTCCTGTGATCGTCGAATCTCTGTCCAGGTTCCGGTCCTCAAAGGAGCAGAAAAAGGTCATCAGCGAACTTGGAAAAGGGATGGTGGACATTGTGATCGGCACCCACCGCCTTCTCTCAAAGGATGTGAAATTCAAAAATCTGGGTCTTCTGATCGTCGATGAAGAGCAGCGGTTCGGAGTCACCCACAAAGAGAAAATCAAGCAGATGAAGGAGGATGTGGATGTTCTGACCCTGTCCGCGACACCTATTCCCCGCACGCTCCATATGAGCATGGTGGGAATACGGGATATGAGCATTCTGGAAAAAGCTCCCGGAGACCGGGTTCCGATCCAGACCTATGTGATGGAGTACAACGAGGAGATGGTCCGCGAGGCGATCGCGAGGGAACTCTCAAGAGGGGGACAGGTCTATTACGTCCACAACCGGGTCAACGATATCGCTTCCGCCGCGGTCCAGGTGCAGGAACTGGTGCCTGATGCCCGGGTGGCATATGCTCACGGACAGATGAAGGAGTCCGAACTGGAAGCGGTCATGTATGATTTTATCAGCGGCGGGATCGACGTACTGGTCTCGACCACGATCATCGAGACAGGCCTGGATATTTCCAATGTCAATACTATCATCATCAGTGATGCGGACAAAATGGGTCTTTCCCAGCTCTATCAGCTTCGGGGCCGCGTCGGCAGGACTGGGCGCACGGCTTATGCCTTCCTGATGTATAAACGGGGGCAGATTCTGAGGGAAGTCGCTGAAAAACGTCTGGCTGCCATCCGTGAGTTTACAGATCTTGGGAGTGGATTCAGGATCTCTATGCGGGATCTGGAAATCCGGGGAGCCGGAAGTATTCTGGGCCGTGTCCAGCACGGCCACATGCAGGCGGTCGGATATGACCTCTACTGCAAACTGCTGGAGGGGGCTGTCCGCAAGGCAAAGGGAGAAGAGCCGAAAAAAGAGAAAAACGCCACCGTGAATCTTCTGGCAGACGCTTTTCTCCCTGAAAGCTATATTGTGAATGAGGAACAGAAGCTGGAAATCTATAAAAAGATCGCAGCCATTGAAAGCGCGGCGGATGTCGAAGATATTCGAGGGGAACTGATCGACCGCTTCGGCGAAATACCGCTGGCGGCGCAGAATCTCCTCAGAGTCGCACTGATCCGCTCGGTGGCGGCTGTCCTGGACATTGCCGAGATCACGGGCAGCGGGGGCGTCATCAGAGTCATTCCCGCCCCCGGATCCAAAGACATGAAGATCGAGAACATTCCGCTCTTTGTCAAAATGTACCGGGGACGCCTGTCCTTCATCGCAAAAGGGACACCCCAGTTCCGTCTGGAGTATGAGATCACGGGCAGTACCATCCGGGACGAAGAGACTCTCCTGCAGGCCACAGAGGATCTGCTGGTGAATTACTCCAGGGTTCTGCGCGCGGCACCCTGAGGACAGAGGTTCAGGAACTGCTCGAAAAACCTGCGCGGCATTCGGGGGGGAAAAAAACTCCAGGAGCTCCATTATGCTGCCGGGGCGGATTTAACTTAATTATTTATCAGTTTACTCAATTGTCCTCGAAGACGATTTCTCCGCCGCAGATAGTATAGCGGATGACGCCGGGCAGGACTTCTCCAAGGAAGGGAGAATTGGAAGAGCGGGACGCAAAGGGCTTTTGGACTGTCCGGGATGCCTCTGGGTCGAAGATCACCAGGTCGGCAGGGGCGCCCTCCAGGACCCTGCCTGCGGGCAGATGATAAAAGTCCGCCGGATTGCAGGTCAGGCAGGCCAGAAACTGTATCATGGTCAAATGGCCGGGCTGCACAAGCTCACGCAGTCCCAGGGAAAACGCGGTCTCGAGGCCGATCATTCCACTGGGGGCACTGGTAAAGCTCTTTGCCTTTTCTTCGTCCGAGTGCGGCGCGTGGTCGGTCGCGATCAGGTCGAGCGTACCGTCCTTTAGACCTTCTATGATCGCTGCCCTGTCGTCTGCGGTGCGAAGGGGAGGGTTTACTTTTGCCAGAGTCCCTTTTTTGATCACGGCATCCTCTGTCAGGGTGAAGTGGTGAGGAGTGGCTTCCGCATGGATGCGGGGATTCTTTTTGCGGGCTTCTCTCACGAGATCCACGCCTTCCCTGGTGGAGATGTGCTGGATGCAGAGAGGGGCCATGGCCTTTACAGCCAGATCCAGATCGCGGCGGATCAGAGTGATCTCCGCCTCGCGGGGAGAACCCTTGAGTCCGAGGACCTGTGCCGCGGCTCCTCCCCCGTTGATTCCGTTTTCAGAGATCAGTGTCTTGTCTTCCTCGTGAAGGCTGACCGGAAGGTCGAGCCGCACGGCGGCCTGCAGTGCCTGCTCCAGAATCTCCGCCTGCATGATCGGGACACCGTCATCGGTGAAACCTGCGGCGCCTGCCTGAGCGAGTGCATCAAAATCGACAGTCTCTTTGCCGCTCATACGCACAGTGACATTGGCGCAGCTGTAGAGATGGATTTTTTCTTTTTTTCCGCGTTCGAGAATGTCCTCCAGAACGGGGACACTGTCCACGGGGGGATTGGTGTTGGCCATCAGGATGATACTGGTGTATCCCCCGCGCGCTGCGGCAAGCGACCCGGTGTGCAGATCCTCTTTCCACAGAAAGCCAGGATCCCTGAAGTGGGCGTGCGTGTCGATCAGACCGGGAGCGGCGCAGAGTCCCGCCCCGTCGATTACCTGCAAAGGGGAATCTTTCCCGTCCTGTCTGCCGGTTCTGGGGCATTCTTCGGGGGAGATATTGTCTTCGATTTTTGCAAAGCGGCCGTCTTCAATGAGAATATCTGTTTTTTTCTCCACGCCGGAGGCGGGGTCGTACAGGAATATATTTTTGATAAGAAGCATATGTACCCTCCTTTCGCAGAGGCGGCTTTCACTGGTTGTATGCTGATGTGCGGGTACCGGGCAGACCCGGCATTTGCGTCCGCTTGCTCGCTGCTTTAATTTATTAAATGATTAAAGCCCGCGCTGCTGCGCGCGTGCCGCGCTCCCGCATCGCTCCACCCATTCGCACCCCGCTCCGCTGCAGGCGCGTCCCGCACCTTTGCGTTGCTCTGTGCTCATGTGTGGGCGCTCGCAAATGTCCGCAAGACCGGATATGCGAGCATATCCGTCTTTGCGTCCGCTTGCTCGCTGCTTTAATCATTATACCACAATGCGCGGGTGTGACGGTACATGGAGACCCGTACTGCGGCGGGCGCTCCCGCCTGTCAGGGACTGACGATTTCATGTCCCGGGAAAACAGGACTTATAAATGGGAGAATAGGACAAATATCTTAAAGCAGGGTATTTCCTGAACAGTAATTAGGTTTTAAATTACTTTCATCATGTGGTATACTGAATGGAATAATGTTAAGGTAAAAAGCAAGGAAAAGACGGATTTGTTCTAAACTTCCCTTTGGTCCCGACATCATGGAATTGAAAATCATCATAATTGATTTTCACGGGCGAGTCTTGAATTTTCTGAGTAAAATAATTTTGACACAGACGGGCGGTAATCTGTTGGCGCGGAACCGTCAGTCTTACTGTGTCTGTTGAGAATAGAGAGGTTAAATATTATGTGGGTGATCAGACTTGTTCTGACAGTCCTTGTCGTTGTCGTTCTTCTTCTGCTCGGGGTGCTGGCGCATTTTATCACCTGGTTGATCAGCTTATTCAAGCCTGAAATTGTCCCCGGAATCCGCAGCAGGTATGCGCGTGCTGCTATGAGTATAGTCTGGTTTTTCGGAGGGGGAAAGGAGACCGTGATCGGTCTGGATAATATCCCCCGGGACAGGGCTGTCGTGTTTGTGGGCAACCACAGAAGCCTGTTGGATGTAGTTCTGGCCGGAAAGCTGATTCCCTTCCCGGTCGGATTTATCGCCAAGATCGAACTTCAGAAGATTCCGCTTCTCAATCTCCAGATGAGGGATATCAACTGTCTCTTTCTCGATAGAAAGGATGACAGGCAGGCCCTAAAGGTGGTGCTGAAGGCTATCCAGATGGTCAAGGACGGGCAGTCCATGTTTGTCTTTCCCGAGGGAACCCGTTCAAAAGAGGAGGGAAAGATCCTTCCCTTCCATGCGGGCACTTTCAAGATCGCCACAAAAGCCAAGGCTCCGATCGTGCCTGTCACTATCGTGGGAATGGGAGATGTACTTGAGGACCATTTCCCCAGGCTGAAGAAGGCGCCTGTAGTCATCGAGTTCGGAAGTCCGATCGAGACAGCTTCCATGGACCGCAATGAGCAGAAGGAACTGCCCGACCGCGTCAGAAATATAATAGTAGAAACCTATAGTAAGAATGCGAAACTGATTTGAGACCATAGTGGTTTTTTACAGGAATCGCGAAACGGATCTGAGACCATAGCGTTTTTTACAGGAAACGAGGAACTGATCTGAGACTTATTGGATTCTTATAAAAAGGGAACTGTTCTGAGACATTTTTGTCCGGACAGCTGACTCATATGCCCGGGACGTTGAACAGGCCCGGAGCAGCATAGGAGCGGACTGATGAAAAAAAAGACTGAAATGACCGTGCTGGACAGCCGCATGCTGGCACAGGATATATGGTCGCTGGAACTTGCCTACGCACCTGAGGATATTCCTGAGGAGGTGCGCCCCGGACAATTTGCAGGACTCTATCCTCCGGACGGAGATCTTCTGCTCATGCGCCCCATCAGCATCTGCAGATGGGACAGGGAACGGGGAAGCCTGCGCTTTGTCTATCGGGCTGCCGGCAGAGGAACACGTTCTTTTACTTCTCTAAAGCCGGGAGACAGGCTGGATATGCTGGGAATCCTGGGCAACGGATATGACCTGGATATTCTGCGCGGCAAGAGGGTCCTTCTCCTGGGCGGCGGAATCGGCGTGCCCCCCATGCTTGAACTGGCAGCGGCCCTGTCGACAGGCCTTTCCAGGACCGGGAAGACCGGGGAAGATGCTCTTCCGCTGGTCTCCGGAGTCCCTGCGGCAGCGGAAAAAACTGCCGGAGCTGCGCCCGGAGTGACAGCAGTGCTGGGCTATAGAAACAATGAGCTTTTCCTCATGGAAGAGATGAAACAGTTTGCCTCTGTCTATGCCGCCACTGAGGACGGAAGCGCGGGGACAAAGGGAAATGTCCTCGACGCAGTCAGGGAAAACGGGATTGAAGCTGATGTGATCTGTGCCTGCGGCCCTCTTCCCATGCTGCGGGCAATCAGCAGATTTGCGGCAGAAAAGGGAATTCCCGCATTCCTGTCCCTTGAGGAGAGGATGGCCTGCGGCGTCGGAGTCTGTCTTGGCTGCGTGACAAAGACAAAAAAGATTGACAGCCACTCAAAAGTGAACAATGCGCGCGTCTGCGTCGAGGGACCTGTGTTTTCGGCGGATGAGGTGGATCTGTGAACCCGCCTTTAACCCATCCCGGATCGAATCTGAGAAACTGCTTTGACCGAATGCAAAGCAATTGTTTTGACCGAATGCAGAGCAATTGTTTTGTCCGAACGCAAAGCAGTGCTTTGACCGGATGCAAAGCAATTGTTTTGTCCGAACGCAAGGCACTGCTTTGACTGAATGCGAGGTAGAACATTGAGTACTTGCAAAACTGCTTTTTCTGATAGTAATGCTCCCGCGCCTGCGCCTTCCGCGACAGATATGTCCGTGACCATAGCCGGTGTGACTTTCAAAAACCCTGTTCTGACAGCCTCGGGCACTTTCGGTTCCGGACTGGAATATGCGGAGTTTCTGGATCTGAGCCTTTTGGGCGGAGTCGTGACAAAGGGCGTTTCCAATGTGCCGTGGCCGGGAAATCCCACACCCCGGGTGGCGGAAGTCAGTTCCGGAATGCTCAACGCAATCGGACTGCAGAACCCCGGAATGGAAGTTTTTATAGAAAGAGACCTTGCCTTTTTGAAGACGGTCGATACAAAAGTCATTGTCAACGTCTGTGGTAAGAGTGTGGAGGACTACCTGGATGTCGTGCGGCGCCTTCAGAACGAGGCTGTCGACATGCTGGAGATCAACGTGTCCTGCCCCAACGTCAAAGAGGGAGCGATCGCTTTCGGCCAGAATCCAGACTCCCTGTATGATATTACTGAAAAAATAAAAAAAGAGGCCGCCCAGCCTGTGATCATGAAGCTCACCCCCAACGTGACTGACATCACACAGATGGCAAAAGCCGCCGAAGCGGGCGGAGCGGACGCTATTTCCCTGATCAACACGATCACGGGGGCAAAGATCGATATAGAGAGGCGTCAGTTTGTACTGGCCAATAAGACAGGCGGTCTCTCAGGCCCTGCCATCAAACCGGTTGCGGTCCGTATGGTCTGGCAGGCGGCACAGGCGGTTTCGATCCCTGTGATCGGCATGGGGGGCATCGCCACGGCGGAGGACGCCATTGAGTTTATGATGGCGGGAGCTTCCGCGGTTGCCGTGGGTGCCATGAATTTCCATGATCCCTGTACAACAGTAAAAGTGGCCAGAGGGATGGAGGAATGGTGCGCCCGGCACGGTGTTTCCAGTGTAGCTTCTCTGACCGGAATCGTGAACAGGCAGTAGGGGACGACTCTATGAAAAATACGATTACCAGAAACGCATATGCCAAAATCAATCTGGGACTGGATGTCACAGGAGTCCGTGAGGACGGATACCATCTGCTCCGTATGATCATGCAGCAGATCGACCTCCATGATACGCTGACTTTTACTGTCAGCCCGCCGTCCGGACCGGGGCGGGGCAATATTATTCTTCTCGATGAGAGCGGGCTCTCACCGGCCGGGGAGGACAACCTGATCTGCCGGGCAGTCCGCATGATGATGGAAAGCTTTGATCTCAGGGCGGACATTGAGATCCGCCTGGTCAAAAGGATTCCTGTCGCCGCGGGGCTGGCGGGCGGCAGCACGGACGCTGCCGCGGCTTTCATCGCAGTCCGGGACCTTCTGGCGCCCCAGGTGACAGATGTTCAGCTCATGGAGCTTGCAGTCGGACTCGGCGCGGACATACCTTACTGTATCGCAGGCGGGATCAGGTTGGCAGAGGGAATCGGGGAGAAGCTGACAGAACTTCCGCCCATGCCCGATTGCAGTATTGTACTGGTGAAGCCGGCTGACGGTGCCTCCACGGCAAAGGTCTACCGCGACCTGGATGCTATCGGGGACTATCATCATCCCGATATAGAAGGCCAGATCGCCGCTCTTGAGGCAGGTGACCTGCAGGCGCTTGCTGCCCGCTGTGAGAATGTTCTGGAACTTGTCACAGGCAGGGACCTTCCGGTAATCGGCCGGATCGAAAGATTTTTTATGGATCAGGGAGCTGCCGCCGCGTGCATGAGCGGCAGCGGCCCCAGCGTTTTTGTAATTTTTTCCACTTTGGAGGAAGCTGAAAACGCAAGGGATAATTTTTTACTGACGAAAGAAGCATCGGAATGCAGAGTTTTTATCTGTAATCCGGTTTCCTGAGTAAAGCAGCATCATTCCGGAAGCCGCACGGGAGAAAAACTCCGGGACTGCCCCATCACCTGCTGTTGTCAGAGAGGGGGCGTCGATTTTTTGCTATAAATCCAGGGCATAGTGGAGTTGGAGGGCTTTTTATGCACAATCAGAAAAACAGGAAACAAAACGAAAAAGAGTTTTTGTCAGTTATTCCGGAAGCTATGCCGGATCTTGATGATCAGCAGTCAATTCCCCTCAGGGAGACTGCCTTCCTGACATTGAGAAAGCTGATCCTCACCGGGAAGCTTCATCCGGGAGAGAGACTCACAGAGGTCCGTCTGGGAAAGATACTGGGAACGAGCAGGACTCCGATCAGAGAGGCTATCCGGAAACTGGAGCTTGAAGGGCTGGTAGTGATCACACCCGGAAGCGGTGCCCGTGTTGCCAGGATCACCGCGGAAGATCTGCAGGATGTCATGGAAGTGCGCTGTTCACTGGACCAGCTCTGTGCCCGCCTTGCCAGTAAGCGGATCACAGAGGAAGAAAAGAAAGAACTTATCCGGGCAAGAGAATCCTTTGAATACAGCACCAAATTCGGAAAAGAGCAGGAGATTGCCGAGAGTGATGTCCGCTTTCACGATGCCATCGCCAGGGCTGCCAAGAACCGGCGCCTTGACCAGGTGATGTCGGGACTTGCAGATACCATCTATCGGTATCGCTATGAATATATCCGCGATGACCTGCACTATGAGCAGCTGATCATGGAACACCGCGCGATCTGCAAGGCCATCCTGGACGGAGACACCAGGGCTGCTATCATTGCGGCCAGAGAGCACATCGAAAGACAGCGCGATTTTATTCTCGACCAGATCCGGAAAAACAACGACGGAGAATGATTCTGCAAATCAGATCCGTGTGTTTTTCTTTTTGCTGCCGCTCTCACGGGCGGCATGTTTTGCAGGATTGGAAACAATAGGAAATATATATGGAAACAGAGAACAGCAGAGCGGTAAATGCGGATCTGCCGATTGGAGTCTTCGATTCGGGAGTGGGCGGTCTCACCGTTGTCAAAGAGATCATAAACCAGATGCCCAATGAAAGAATCGTGTATTTCGGAGATACCGCCAGGGTACCTTACGGCAGTAAATCCAGGGATACTGTAGTCCGTTATTCAAGGCAGATCGTCCGCTTTTTGCTCGAACAGAATGTGAAGGCAATCGCAGTCGCCTGCAATACGGCCAGCGCCTATGCCATTCCGGAGATAGAAGCAGAGTGCCCGGTTCCTGTAATCGGGGTGATCCGGCCTGGCGCAAAGACGGCCGTGGAGGGCACCAGAAACGGGAGGATCGGCGTGATCGGCACCAGGGCTACGATCACCAGCGGATCCTATAAGGAGTACATCCGGGAAATCATGCCCGGGGCAGAGGTCTTCGGACAGGCATGTCCGCTCTTCGTCCCGCTTGTAGAGGAGGGACTCTGGGAGGACCCCGTGACGGATGAGATCGCCAGAAGATATATGGCTTCTCTGATCGACAGGGATATAGACACGTTGATCATGGGCTGCACACACTATCCTCTGATCAGGAAAACAATCGGGAGGGCTGCAGGCGACAAAGTGCTTCTGGTCAATCCTGCCTACGAGACAGCCAGAGAACTCCGGAAACTGCTCGAGAGCAGGTCGCTGATCTCCGGACACAGATATGAACTCGGCAGCACAGTCCCCCAGTACAGATTTTATGTGAGTGATATGGCAGACCAGTTTCAGAAATTTGCCAACTCGATCATTAAATACGGGATCCTGGCGGCGGAAAAAATCGATATATACAATTATTCCGCCAGGCCGCTCTCGGAAGGGGACTGAAAAGATGACCGGAAGCGGTGTTTCTTCCGCAGGGCGGTCCTGATGTTCCCTGCTCAGTATTTTCCGAAAATACGGCAGGAGGAATGTATGAACACTGATGCTCTTAAGAAGAGGGTTTTCCTGACGATCACCGGCATCCGGACCGACGCCGATGGAAACAGCATGAAGACAAGTACAGAACATGAAGCTGCCTGGCTCGGCAGCACCGCAGGGCACTCATTTCTGTACACTGAGGAAGGCCTGGAGACAGTCCTGTTTCTCTCCCCTCATATCGTGAGATTAGAGAGAGGCGGGAAGACCGGAACCCGCATGGTGTTCGATCCGTCCGTGACTATGACGGAATGTTCCTATGTGACTCCTTTTGGAACGATTCCCATGGAAATCCGCACAGAGCGGATCGTCATAATGGACGGAGGGCGCCGGGAACGCGGCAGTCAGAAGTTCCGTATCGCGGGCAGGGTGAAATATACGCTCCGGATCGGAGGAGATGATCCGGCGGATTGTTCGGTGACAATAAAAGCGCAGCAGATCGATTGATCGCTGCGCTTTTTCAGTGCTGTTATCTGGTCTGCCCTGCGGCGGGCAGGGACCGAAAAACTGCCGGTTCCGGGTTTAGAACAGCCTTTATCCTGCTGCCATCCTTTACCCTGTGCATGCCTGGTTTATTTGACGGATTTTGCTCCTGCCTTTTCCTGAAGCTTATCGACCCAGGTTTTCTTCTTGGGCGGGGCATCGCTCTGCAGGCGGCCGCCTTTCATGTTCCTGGCTTCTACGATGTAAATACCGCTCACCATGCACTTGATCTGCTTTTTGACCGGAATGCTGTCAAAAATCTTTTCATCACAGATGAAGTTCAGGATCTGAGGACCTGCCTTTGCCTTCACGACCGGAACCTTGGATCGTTTGGCATACCACGGAGTCTGCTGTATGACCTGATCGGGCAGACCGGATTCCTTCAGCTTCAGCCGCTTTTTGTCTATGACCAGAAGTGTCATGGGCTGTTTCATGGACTGTATCTGTGCATCTGACTCAGCCTGCCTCGCCTGAAGACGTTTTCCTATAAAGTAGAGGGCGATCAGAATACCCACCAGGATGACAAGTATAATGAGCAAAACTATTGTTACACGGTTCAAAGCGTTTTCCTCCATCTGTAGAATTATTCGGCAGGTTCACCGCAAATATCCGGTCCCGGGCAATAAAAAACCGGTGGGGAGAATCTGTCAGAATCGCTCCCGCCGGATCCTCAATACCACGCTCAGGGACTGTTTCAGCAGAGAACCGGAAAGATATTGATATTCTATCATTCTTTTTACAGCAAAACAAGGAGGAAGTAAAGTTGTTTCCGAACCGTATTGTTTCCGTATGTTACAGTTCAGGCCCTGCTGAAAACAATGCGCCTTTTGTGCATCACTGCTTCGGTGGGACGCTCCCGCTCCGTGAAAAACGCAGCGGATACTAAAGCTTTTTGCTGCGCCAGGGCTTGCAAAAAGCAACCAAGAATCAGGTGGGCCTGAACTGTAACTTCCGTATTGCAGTTCAGGCCGTCTGAAACGCAATGTGTTTTTGTACTCGGAAACGTACAAAAAACGGAGTTTTTATGAATTTCATTGTTCCCCTCGGGTCTATCCGCTGGAAACCTCACAAAAATGCCTCGAGTTTTGAACAGGCTGTGACCTTTTGTTCTTACTTTTTTCAGTATTCTTCCCTTTTCAGTTTTTTTTAGCTGTGATACACTATAGCAGTTATCTTTTTTATGAAAAGATGGTTGAACGAGTATTGCTAATAAGTATTGTTAATGAAGCGCAGCCGGACTCAGCAGGGACTGTATCCGGAATCCCGGATGAAAAAGCAGTCCGCCGTGTTCCTGGGACAGACGATTTACAGAACGGGAAGTGATATACAATTGTCCCCTGGTAAAGATTAGTGATGCGGAAGCGTCGTGAGTCGGCAGTGAAATTTAGAATCTCTATATGGAGGAAAAGCATGAGAAAAAATGTAATTGCAGCAATTGCGGGAGCGATGGTTCTGTGTATGGCGGCAGCCGGCTGCGGAAGCACCCAGACAGGAACCACTGTTGCACCTGGAACGGCAGACACTGCGGCTACAGCGGCAGCAGCGGCTTCTGAAGCGGCAACAGAATCTGCGGCGGCCGTTGCGACGGATACCATGGCGGCATGGCATGATCATGATGAAGCCTATCTGTCCGGAATCAAGGCAAAAGAACTGGTAGAGCTTCCCAAGTCATACAAACATCTGGAAGTTGAGGCGAAAAAGCCTGCAGAGGTCACAGATAAGGATGTGGATGAAGATATTGAGAATACTCTGCGGACCAATGCTCCCCTTGAGGAAGTGGACCGCAAGGTCAAAGAAGGAGATACCGTCAGCATCGACTATGTCGGAAAGCTGGACGGTGTGGAGTTTGACGGCGGAACAGGCAGCTATGACCTGGTGATCGGCTCCCACAGCTTTATCGAGGGATTTGAAGAGGGACTGATCGGGGCGGAAAAGGGCGACACACTTGACCTGAATCTGACTTTCCCTGAAAAATATCACGCGCCAAATCTGGCAGGCAAGGAAGTTGTCTTTACCGTGACTGTCAACAAGATCTCCGAATATAAGGTTCCGGAACTCAATGATGATTATGTCCGCAGCCTCAATAAGATCGACAAATTCAATAACGCGATCACCAGTGTGGATGATTATAAGGAATACGTCAAGGCAAACCTGGAAGAGAAGCGGGAGAGCACATATCGCGAAACAGTTATTGCAGCCTGCCTGAACAAGCTGCTTGAGGAGAGCACTTTTAAGGGAGAAATCCCCGCTGCCATGAAGGATCAGTACAACGATTCCATGACCCGTATGCTGCAGTATTATGCGCTGATGAATTACATGGAACTGAAAGATCTGATGATCAACGCCTATCATGCCACTGAAGATAATTATATGGACATGATCAGTGATATGGCTGATAACCAGATGAAGAGGGACATCATCCTCCAGGCTATCGCGGATGAGAAGGATCTCAATCCCGACCAGGACGAGATCGAGAAAGCTGTCACGGATTATGTGGAGTCCGAGGAGACCGTCCAGAGTGTGGACCAAGTGGGCCGTTATGCCAGAGAATTCCTTCGCGACGAGCTCATGAGGAACAAGGTCTATAACTGGCTTGTCGATCACGCCAGAGTCGAAGAACCCTCTGAAGATAAGGACGATGCTTCAGAGGCTGACACATCTGTTGAAGGCGGGACCGATGCTGCTGCGGCAGATACTTCAGATACCTCGGAAACAGCAGTGGAAGCTTCTTCTGAAGACGGAACTGATAATGCCGGTGAAACGGATGAAAAGTCTGAAGAAGGAGAAACCGTCGAAGACAACTCAGGAGAAGATGCTTCCAAAGAATAAAAACAGTTTTTTTCAGGGCCTGACACCGGTACATGCCCGATATATGCGCGATGTCTGCGCGCCAGCGTGTTCCGGCAGGTTCTGGAAGAGCGAAATACAGACAGCATCTTGTTTTTGAGAAGAATACGAAGAAAGAGTGCCGCGCAAAGCGCGGTCGGAGGTGAGTATGAGACAGGAATATGACCTGACAGAGATTAAGGATCTCTATGCAGGAGCAGAAAAGTACGCGGACCGGAAAGTGACAGTAGGCGGATGGATCCGCTCCAACCGCGACTCTAAAAAAATCGGATTCATCACACTGAACGACGGCAGCTGCTTCCAGACACTGCAGCTGGTCTACAGCAGTGATCTGGACAACTTCGCGGAGGCGGCAAAGCTCAATATCGGTTCCGCCGTGATCGCGACCGGAACGATCGTCATGACACCCAATGCCAAGCAGCCTTTTGAGATGCAGGTTGAGAAGATCGAGGTGGAGGGAGCTTCCTCACCTGATTATCCCCTGCAGAAAAAGCGCCACAGCTTTGAGTATCTGCGCACCATTCCCCACCTTCGTGTCCGCGCCAATACTTTTACTGCTGTGTTCCGTGTCCGCTCCCTGATCGCCTACGCGATCCACAAATTCTTCCAGGAGCGCGGCTTCGTCTATGTGCATTCACCCATTATCACCGGCAGTGACGCCGAGGGCGCGGGCGAGATGTTCCAGGTGACCACCCTTCCCATGGAAGATCTTCCGAAGACAGAAGACGGAAAAGTCGACTATTCCCGGGACTTTTTCGGAAAGCCCGTCAACCTGACTGTCAGCGGCCAGCTTGATGTCGAGACCTATGCCTTTGCTTTCCGCAACGTCTACACATTCGGCCCCACTTTCCGCGCGGAAGAGTCCAATACCACCCGGCATGCGGCTGAGTTCTGGATGATCGAGCCCGAATTCTGCTTCGCGGATCTTAACGACAACATGCAGCTGGCTGAAGACATGCTCAAATATATCATCAGCTATGTGCTGGAGAACGCCCCTGAAGAGATGAAATTCTTCAACCAGTTCATCGACAAGGGCCTCCTGGACCGCCTCAACCACGTCCTCAACTCCGATTTCGGTCATGTAACCTATACCGAGGCTGTCAAGATCCTCGAGAAACACAACGACGAGTTTGATTACAAGGTATCCTGGGGCTGCGACCTGCAGACCGAGCATGAGCGCTACCTCACCGAGAAGGAATTCAAGCGTCCCGTTTTTGTCACGGACTACCCCAAGGAGATCAAGGCCTTCTATATGAAGCTGAACGAAGACGGCAAGACCGTTGCTGCTATGGACTGCCTGGTTCCCGGAATTGGTGAGATCATCGGCGGCAGTCAGCGTGAAGAGGACTTGGCAAAGCTTGAGCAGCGCATGGATGAGCTGGGCCTGGACAAGGAAAGCTATCAGTTCTACCTCGACCTGCGCCGCTATGGCAGCGTGCGCCATGCGGGCTTCGGCCTCGGATTCGAGCGCTGCGTCATGTACCTGACAGGAATGGGCAACATCCGCGACGTCCTTCCTTTCCCCCGCACAGTAGGAAACTGCGAACTTTGATGGCAGACCGGAAGACCGGCTGCCGCGGGGCGGAGTGCAAATGTGTGGAGCGCTGTGACAGCACAGTACACTCGAAACAGCGCGCAGCTTTGATCATACATATCTGTGAACATCATAGCTGCAGGTAAAAATAAAAAGTTAAAAACCGGAATTAAAAAGTGGGAAACAGCAGAAAGCCAATGGAGGCCGGAAGCTGTTTCCCACGTGTACTTAAAAAAGGAAAAGCGGAGCCCGGCATCCGCTTTCAAAAATCCCATCAGAGAGACCGCTTCTGCAGTCTCTCACCGGGACCTGGTCCTTCAGCGTTTCGCCTTTTAGAACAGGAGGTAACTATGCAGCAGGAAAGAATCATCATCCTGGATTTCGGCGGGCAGTACAAGCAGCTGATCGCGCGCCGCGTCAGGGAATGCAATGTGTATTGTGAGATCCACCCGCACACACTGAAAATTGAAAAAATAAAGGAAATGAATCCCATGGGGATCATTCTGACCGGCGGTCCCGCCAGTGTCTACGACGGGAAATCTCCCACCTGTTCTCCGGAGCTCTTCGAATTGGGGATCCCTGTCCTTGGCATCTGCTACGGCTCACAGCTCATGGCATACCGCTGCGGGGGACAGGTCAAAACCGCCCCGGTCAGCGAATACGGACGCACGGAAGTCTATATAGACGAAAAGTCTTCCCTGCTTCTGAAAGATGTCGAATGTGACAGGAAAGCATCCACGGTCTGCTGGATGAGCCACACCGACTATATTGCGGAAATCCCGGAAGGGTTCTCTGTCACGGCCCATACGGAGCACTGCCCGGTGGCAGCTATGGAGAATTCCGCCCGCAGGCTCTATGCTGTCCAGTTCCACCCGGAAGTAGTACATACTCAGGAAGGGACAAAAATGCTCCGGAATTTTGTCATGGATGTCTGCGGCTGCAAAGGTGACTGGGAGATGTCCTCCTTTGCAGAGCGCACGATTGAGGAACTCCGCAAAAAAATCGGAGACAGGCATGTTCTGCTGGGCCTCTCCGGAGGCGTGGATTCCACGGTCGCTGCAGCCCTCCTCTCCAGGGCAATCGGCAGTCAGCTGCACTGTGTCTTTGTGGACCACGGCCTCATGCGAAAAAATGAGGGCGACGAGGTGGAAGCTATCTTCGGGCCGGAGGGCAGTTTTGACCTGCACTTTATCCGCGTCAACGCCCAGGAGAGATTCTATCGCCGCCTGATCGGCCAGACCGACCCCGAGACCAAGAGAAAGATTATAGGAGAGGAATTTCCGCGAATTTTCGGAACAGAAGCATGGAAACTCAAAGGAAAAGTCCGCTATCTGGCACAGGGGACAATCTACCCGGATGTCGTCGAGAGCGGCGACGGAAAGACAGGTGATGTGATCAAATCCCACCACAATGTCGGCGGACTTCCCATTGAACTTGTCCGTGAGCTGGGATTTGATGAAACCCCGATCGAACCTCTCCGCATGCTTTTTAAGGATGAAGTGCGCCGCGTCGGCCTGGAACTGGGCATCCCCCGCGAGCTGGTCTACCGTCAGCCTTTCCCCGGTCCGGGACTCGCTGTCCGCATCGTGGGTGAGATCACACCCTACAAAGTCCAGATCGTGCAGGAAGCTGACTACATCTTCCGCGAGGAGCTTCACAAAGCCGGAGCGGATAAAGGGCTGGGACAGTACTTCGCCGCCCTCTCCAACATGCACAGCGTCGGTGTCATGGGAGACCACCGCACCTACGGCCTGGCCGTAGTCCTGCGAGCTGTCATTACCAGCGACTTCATGACCGCCGAAGCGGCTGAGATTCCGTGGAATGTTCTCCAGACAACCATGAACCGCATCATTAACGAGGTGGACGGAGTCAACCGTGTGCTCTACGACATCACCAGTAAGCCGCCCGGAACCATAGAGCTGGAATAATCGCAAAGCACTCGAGCTGCGCGAAAATAAAGAAAGCAGTCCTGCGTGAACTTGCTCACGCAGAGACTGCTTTCATTAGTTTCATGCGGTTACGGAGCCGCGTTGAGATTGCCTCAAAGGGAAATCGAAGCGGTAACTGTGCCGATGGTAACTGTGTCACTGTCCGGAATCAGCCTTCAGTTTCTGATGATAGGCAAGGAGCCTTTTTCGGGCAGGACTCTTTGTGTCAATCATGTCTTTGATCAGGTCGAATAGTTCAGGATCATCTGACCTGGAAATCAGATATTCCGCTGGTTCGGGGATCTCAGAGGCGCCGGTCAGGTATTCGGGCGAGACTCCGAGCTTTTGCGCCATAAATACAATCGTCTGCCAGGAGGGTGTTCTGTCTGCTGTTTCATAGCGCAGGTATCCCATTTTTGATAAGCCGAACAGTCTCGCTGCTTCAGCTTTATTAAGCCCCCTCTCTTCCCGAATATTCTTTAATCTTTCCGGACAAAACCCTGTTTCCACTTTCATATCTCCCGGTAAAAAAGGATTGACGGTAACCAATGGATACAATAATATGATGAAAATAGTAACCATTGGTTATATTTTATGTGTGGGAAGGTGAAATTACAAGTCGTTTCATATAATCAATAAGTGATTGACACCATATGTGACACCAAATATAATGGAAGGCAGAAGAAGATATGTCGAAATGGGATAAACTGATCAGCCGTATTTATTCTTTATCAAAGGATTTGAGGTTCAACGAACTTCGTAAGATCCTGGAAAGCTGCGGATATACCATGAATGCTCCAAGGAGCGGAAGCAGTCATTACACATTCGGAAACCGGGAAAGAACCCGATTACAATTCCTAAAAATGAACCGATAAAACGAGTCTATGTCGAGATGGTTCGGAAGGTAGTAGAGGAGTCGATGGATGAAAACGATTGATTATTATATGAGCCTGCCCTATAGACTTGAAATCGTTCCTGATTCTGCTGAAGGCGGCTATGTTGCATCATATCCTGAACTGCCAGGCTGTATAACCGTCGGCAATACCCTGGAGGAGACGGTTGCTCATGTATTGGATGCAAAAAGGGAATGGCTGAATGCAGCGCTGGAAGATGGGATTGAGATTAAGGAACCTGTATCATTGGATGATTATTCCGGGCAGTTCAAGCTCAGAATACCAAAAAGCCTTCACCGTTCCCTTGCAGAGCATTCTAAGGCGGAAGGGATCAGTATGAATCAGTATTGCCTGTACCTGCTGACACGGAATGATGCGCTTGCTTCGAGATAATTTACGTGAACAAAATTAACCTTGGAGAAACAAGGGCTGACAACATCCTGACACAGGCATTAAACCTGATAACATTCTGCTGATAACAATTTGATAACACCAGATCAGATAACCCATATAAGCAGGATATATGAG
Organism: uncultured Lachnospiraceae bacterium; assembly: GCA_902777355.1. Taxonomy (GTDB): domain Bacteria; phylum Bacillota; class Clostridia; order Lachnospirales; family Lachnospiraceae; genus CAG-791. The sequence goes on from CACYTU010000009.1 coordinate 36,969, forward strand.
AACAAATGGAGTCACGACGTATCACAGCTCCTATACAAATTAATATAAAATCACGAATTGATCAGCGAGCTGGAATGACCGCCAAGCACACGAATCACGCGAAGATAAAAAAAGCAGTCCGGCGGGAGCTTGCTCACGCAGGGACTGCTTTTTTCAGCTTCATACGTCTGCAGCCGCGTTGGGATTGCCTCGAAGAGGCAAACGAAGCGGCGTGAGAAACCCTCATAAACACCAGGTTTATGGATGCAGAAGAGTAAAAGCGTGGATGGAAGACAGTACAAACAGTCGGAAAATATGATATCATGAACACAAGTGTGAAGTAATCTGCGGCTGCCGGCCGGACAATGCCATCGAAAAAGAAGGAGGCCCATAAATGCTTGTTAACCTGAAGGAAATCCTTGCAATCGCGGAAGAAAAGAAATGTGCGGTCGGTGCTTTCAATACGCCCAACCTGGAATGTCTGCTTGCTGTCATCGACGCGGCACAGAAGCTCGATTCGCCTGTCATCATCTCCCACGCGGAGCTGCACGAGAGCATTTCTCCACTCGAAAAGATTGGTCCCGTAATGGTGCAGGCGGCAGAGAAGGCCGGCGTGCCGGTCTGCGTTCAACTTGATCACGGCGAGACTCTCGAATACATCGAGAGGTCGTTGGAGATCGGATTCACCGGCATTATGTACGACGGGAGCCTTCTTCCCTATGAGGAAAACCTGGTGAATACAAAGAAGGCAGTGGCAATGGCGAAAAACTACAATGCCGGCGTGGAGGCGGAGCTTGGGGCAATGCCCTCCCGCGAGGGAGGTGAGGCGTCATCAGGACCCGTCTATACCGATCCGGCGCAGGCAGTGGAGTTTTGCCGGGAGACAGGGATCGATGCGCTTGCACCCAGCTTTGGAACGGCGCACGGCATCTACAAAGCAAAACCCATGCTTGACCTGGAGAGAGTGCGCATCATTTCGGAGAAGACGGGCCTCCCCCTTGTCATGCACGGCGGTAGCGGCGTTTCGGAGGAAGACTACCGCAGAGCGATCAGGGCAGGCATTCGCAAGATCAATTACTACACCTATATGTCCAATGCAGGAACCCGGGCAGTACAGGAACTTCTCGCAAAGGAAGACGTGACTTTCTTCCACGATCTCGCATTTGCGGCACAGAAAGCGATGCAGGCAGACGCGGAAAAGGCGATGACTGTGTTTATGTGTCCCAAAGAGTGACGTCCCCAAAAGTGAGGAGGGGACGAATAATAAAGTGGATAAAAGTGTGCTATACTGATTACGGAGGCGCTTTTGCTTTTTTTCGCGCCGGGATCTTATGACTGCAAGGAGGTACTCTAATGTTTAAACAGATCACACTGCCGTATGCTTATGATGCTTTGGAACCTGTCATCGATGCTCTGACTGTCGAGACCCATTATGCGAAGCACCATGCAGCTTATACAAAGAACTTTAATGATTTTGCGCAGAAGGCCGGTGTCGCAGACAAGACGGTTGAGGAGGTGCTCACATCTCTGGACTCGTTCGAGGATCCGGCTCTCCGCAATGCTCTTCGAAACAATGGAGGCGGTTTCTACAACCACAACCTGTATTTTTCCACCTTGTCGCCCAATGCGGCGCACGCGCCCGAGGGAGCTCTTCTGGACAAAATCAATGAAACCTTCGGCAGCCTGGACTCTGTGATTAAGAATATCTCTGCCGCGGCCGCCGGGCAGTTCGGCTCCGGCTGGTCCTGGCTCAGCGCTAACGAGTCCGGCGAGCTCATGGTTTCTGCCAGTCCCAATCAGGACAACCCCCTCATCGAGGGGACCGGCTTTGTGCCGATCCTTGCAGTTGATGTCTGGGAGCACGCCTACTATCTGAAGTACAGGAATCTCCGGCCCGACTATATCAAGGCACTGTTTGAGATCATCGACTGGAAGAAGGTCGAAGAGCTGTATGCGGCTGTGACTGATTAATTGATTAATAATGATTGAAAAGGTTAAACCTGATAAGGACACAGAAGATTCTGGGGGGATAAGAGAATCCGTATAATGCCCCGGCGGCCATCAGTGAGTCAGGCATCTGCAGTAAAACCTGCTGCGGGGTAAAAACCTGCTGAGGGGTAAAACCTGCTGCAGGGAGGAAGGGGAGAACGATGCAGATGAAGGCCATCTTGTTTGACCTCGATGGGGTCATTCTGGACTCGGAGAAGGAATACAGGCGGTTCTGGCTGCAGGCGGCAGAAGAGCTCGGGTTCTCTCTTACGGAAGACGTCGTTCTCCGGCTAAGGAGCTGCGACTCTTCGATTGCCCGTAAGATCGTTGATGAAGCCACAGGTGAAAACGGTGCCTATGACCGGATCCGGGCAAGGCGGAAAATACTGATGAAAGAGTTCCTGTCAGAGCACATGTACGAACTCAAGCCCGGCGTAGAAGCTTTTCTTGAAAAGAGCAGAGACATCCCGGTCAGGAAAGTAATCGTGACTTCCTCAACGCCTGAGGAAAAAATGCCGGAGCTGGAAAGACTGGGGATCGGACAGTATTTTGACGGCTTTGTGTCGGTAAAAGAGGTCAAGAGGGGCAAGCCGTTTCCGGATGTTTATCTCTTTGCCTGCAGCAAGCTTGGACTGGATCCCGGCGAGTGCCTGGCGATCGAGGATTCGCCGAACGGGGTCAGAAGCGCGTACGGTGCAGGAGTAAAAGTAGTCATGGTGCCTGACCTGACCGGACCGACCGATGAGCTGCGCCGGATGTGCCGGGTGGCTGACAGGATAGAGGATGTCATAGAATATTTGAATAAATTTGAATAGATGACAAAAAGACACACTAACCTGTAACAGGCTGGTGTGTCTTTTTTGTCATCTGCTCAGAAGTGAAAGACCGGGGCAAAGCCGGTCTGATTCAGGATGTCCATGATGGCCTCATTTGTGTTTTGAAGCGTCACGCCGCCTTTGCAGGCTTTATGTATGATCAGAAGCACGCGGAGACCCGCCTGAAGCACTTTATTTTCCAAATCTGTTTCCATACATGGTACAATCAAAACAGAGTCTGGAAACAGAGAAAAGGAAAGGAGAAAAACGAAGGATGAAAAAGATTCTGACGATTGGATATTATGGCAACGGAAAGAGCACCAACAGATATCACATCCCCTTTCTGATGCGGAGAAAGGACAGGATCCGGGTAAAGACCATCTATGCCCGCCGTCTGCGTGATGAATGGGCAAGGTGGGAAGGTGTTCATTACACGGACAATGTGGAGGAGCTGCTGCAGGATCCGGAGATCGATGTCATTGTCGTCACGACGCCTCCCCAGGCCCACGCAATGGCGGCCAGGCAGATCATTGAGGCCGGGAAAAACGTCGTTGTCGAGAAGCCCTTTACCAACAGTGCGGAGGAGGCGCAGGCCCTGTTTAATCTGGCACGTGAAAAGGGCGTGATGATCCAGTGCTATCAGAACCGGCGTTTTGACAGTGATTTTCTGACTGTCCAGAAGGTCATCGAATCCGGAAAACTCGGGGAGATCGTGGAGGTCGAAATGCATTTTGACTACTACCGTCCGGAGGTTCCGGAAAAAGCTGCCTCTTATGTCAGGGCGGATTCCTTCGTCTACAGCCATGCCTGCCATACGATGGACCAGGTTCTGTCCTATTTCGGCATCCCGGACGGACACCACTATGATGTCCGCCAGCTTCTGGGACAGGGGCGGATGAATGACTATTTTGACCTGGATCTCTATTATGAGAAAGGGACGGACAAATATCAGATCATGCCCGGCGGACTCAAGGTATCTGTCAAGTCCAGCTACTTCCGTGCCAAGGAGCGTCCCAGTTTTGTCGTCTATGGCCGCAGGGGAGTGTTTGTAAAAGCGCAGAAGGACCGGCAGGAAGCGGATCTGAAGAAGTTTTATCTTCCTGACCACGCCGACTTCGGTCTCGATACGCCTGCTGACTACGGCACGCTGACCTGGTACGATGAAAATGGACACTATCAGGAGAGCAGAGTGGAGACGGTGCCGGGCGATTACGGAATCTATTACGATTATCTCTATGAGACGATTCTGAACGGGGCGGCTCCGCTGGTGAGTGAGGAGCAGACCATGACCCAGATGCGGATTCTGGAGGAAGCCACTGCAAACCTTAATTGAGAAAAAGCCTTAAGAAGAAAGGATATGGAAATGAAGAATAAAAAATTGATTTTGGGCGTACTTGTACTGAGTCTGCTGGTTTTTACAGCATGTGGAAAGAAAAAGGAGAAGGAAGCGTCTTCCGGGGAAGTGGATCCGCAGGCAGTTGTAGAAGAGGCACAGAAGGAAGTCGAAGAGGCTGACGCAAAGACAGAAGAATTCCTGGCGGAATTCACCGATGAGATGAATCTGACCGGAAGCTGGCAGGACGAAGTCAGCCAGCGCGCAACTATGGATGTAGAGAAATTCGAGACCGGAACCTATTATATCCATATCCACTGGTCCTCGGGTGCCAGCGAGGAGTCTCTCTGGGAAATCACCGGGACCTATGATGAGACATCCGGGATGCTGTCCTATGAGAACGGCAACTACTCTGTCATTACCTGGGACGAAAATGGCAAGGAGACCATCACTGAAGAAGATGTGACAAAAGGCTCCCTGATGAAAGAAGGAGATAAACTTCGCTGGACTGACTCGAAAATCGAGGAGGACGGCTTGTTTGTAAAGGTTTCGGAATAATTCCCGACAGACTGAGTATAGACATTGAGCGCCGTGGAATGATCCGGAGCGCAAGACTCGTGAGAAAGTCCTGAATATTGTGTCTTCACAATATGACCCCGCAGCTGAAAACTCCCCATGACCGGACGAAACCGTCTGATCATGGGGAGCTGCCATTATGTTGGGGAAATTACTATTCAGGCAGTCTTTTTCCTTTTATTTTCACTACATTTGCCGCAAAGATTCCGGTCATATTGCTGACAAGTTCCATCAGATGTTCGGGCTGGAGATTGTTGCTGGGACGCAGGTGGACCAGGGCGCTGTAGACGTAGCTTCCCTCATCGTTTGAGCTGGAGACCTGCAGGGCGGAGATGGTCACTCCGCGGTCTTTGATAAAGCGGAGCGCATGGTCCAGAGCCTGTTTGTTTTCGCAGTTTATGATCGCATTGAATTCTGGTGTAGACCGGATTTTCTGTCCGATTTCCGAGAAGAAGATCTCCGCGACCAAAACCAGGATGGTGCTGATGACCGCGCCCTCATAGAATCCGGAACCGACGGCAAGACCTATGACGCCGGTCGCCCACAGGCCGGCTGCGGTGGTCAGACCCTTGACGGTATGTTTGCGCGTCACGATGATGGTGCCGGCGCCGATAAAACCGAGTCCGGTGATGACTTGGGCGCCTATGCGCGTCATGTCTGTGGGGAGCTGGGCGATCAGATACAGGTAATGTCCTGTCAGAGAGGCGGTTGCCGCGCCGACACAGACAAGAATATGGGTGCGGAAGCCCGCTGAGCGGTTCTTGACAGAGCGCTCGAGTCCGATCGCAGCGCTGCAGAAGACTGCGACCAGCATACGGACCAGAACATTGAAAAAAGTGATATCACGCAGACCATCGAGAAAAGGGAGCAATGGGAGACCTCCTGTACTTGTTATTGATGATTGTTTCGGATTGAAGGTTTTATTACAAATAGATTTAAATTGCTTAAGGACTTAAATGCTTAAGGACTTAAATCATTAAAACCTTAAGACCTGTAAATTGAGCCCGGTGCCGGTATCGGGAGCAGATCAGGAGATCAGCTCGTGGGTCGTCCGTACACAGTCAAGCTCCGCGAGCGAGGAGAGCATGCCCGAGTGAGAGGGCTTCTCCCGGCTCATTTTGAGGATGAGGATTGCGCAGGGGAATTTGTCTTTTTCCCTCTTGGAGCGCTCAATCTCTATATCGTATATAGTTGCGCCCCTGGACCGGATCGTATCCGAGATCTCATTGAGGTCTTCGAGAGCATAGAACTCCACAAAGACAGTGATGTTTCGCAGACGCCTCTTAAAGGCCGGCTCAAGCGGCCACATGACATCCAGTACAAGGATCAGGATGACCAGGACAACGATGACACATTCATAAAAGCCTGCGCCGGCTGCTATGCCCATACAGACCGAGGCGAACAGACCGGCTGCTGTGGACAGGCCGGAAACCTGCTGGTGTCCGATGGAGATGATCGTGCCCGCCGCGAGGAAACCGATGCCGCTGATGACCTGCGCGGAGTAGCGGGAACCGTCAAACTTGAGCCCTACCTCCTTGACGACATCCGCCCAGGGACCGCAGAGCATCTGATACTCATAAGTGGCCAGGAGCGTAGTGAGCGCCGCACCGATACTGGTGAGTATGAAAGTGCGCAGGCCTGCGGCGCGCTGCTTGCGCGCGCGTCCGTATCCAATGACAGTGCCTGACAAAAAAGCCAGGAGCATACGCAGAATAACCGTTGTGAACGTGAAATCCCGCAGATGTAAGAGCAGTTCATTCATAATAGAATACTCCCTTGGATAAATTTTCCAAAAGTATTAAAGAAACATAAACATTTCTCTTACATTATAACCTGTTCTCTTAAAAATGGGGAAAATAATTAACATTAATTTAACGTACATTCACCTGGATTTAACCAATAATAGCGCTGAAGGGCGTGACTGGCAAAACAGGGCGTAAAATCATTTAAATGTGTCTGTAACCTATGGCCATAACCGGCCCATAACCGCAAAAACAAAAACAGAACAAGACAAAAAACTGCTCCGTTAACACTTGATGAAAATGTTAACAGAGCAGATATTTTTACGTTCTATACCGGAATACACAGTCTTCAGGAGCGGCCTCCCCGGAAGGGGAAGATTATTCATATGATTATTCGTATGCCCCAGAGAGTCTGTGGATCTCATCGCGCATCTTCTGGATGACGGTCTCCGGACCTGTGATTCGGACACCCCCTCCTATGGCCATGATCCACCCCAGAAACTGGTTGCTGACTGCGACATTGACGGATGTGCGGAAATGCCCGGGGTCTTTAGAAGGCATGATGGGAATATCCTTGCCGAAACGGTCGATCAGCACTCCGACCATGTCGTTTTCCGCTTCCAGGGTGACGTACATCTCCTCACCCCCGTACATTCCGAAGAGGCTTCGTGTGTAGCGGGGCAGATCGAACTCCCGGAATTCTTCCTTTCCTTCCCTGTGCTCATCCGTCAGGGTGATCTTCAGCATCTTGTCTACACGGTAATGTTTGATCCTTCTGTCAAGCGCGTCGAAGCCCACGAGGTAGTAATTTTCATCATCCCACATCAGCTCCCAGGGGCTGACATTGTACCAGTCGCCGTTCTTGCGCAGTTCCATTTCTTTTTTCACATTCCAGCGGTAATACTGGAAACGGATCCGGACATCCTTTCCGATGGCTTCATGGAGCTTATCTACATTATAATAGATGCTTTCATTGATGGTTTTGACCCGCCCCGAGATCGTGACCTGGCGATGAAGCTGAGAGGCCTGGTGGCGGCTGACAAGGGACTCGAGTTTTCCGATCAGCTCTTTGGATTTTTTGTCCGTGATAAACTTCGCGGACTGCACTGCATCGACCAGCAGCTTCAGTTCCGGGAGTTCGAAATCCCTTGCGCCCAGATAGTAATAGAAGCTGCGCCCGGTTGACTCACCGATGATATCGAGTCCGAAGTGCCGCAGCTCTTCAAAATCCATGTAGAGTGTCTTGCGGTCGGCACTGACCCCGAGGTCTGCCAGCCGGCTGACGATCTCCGACATGGTGAGCTTGTGGTCCTCGTCAGTCTCTCTGGAAAAAATCTGCATCAAATAAAGAAGTTTCAGCTTTTGATTGCTTCCTTTAGCCATGATTATCTCCGAATGTGATCAGCGGTTTTGCTCAGGATGATTCAGGCATAAACGATCACGGCGATGAGTTCGACGACCTCATCTGTGCGGTTTGCGATGGCGTGTCCCTGTCCTGCCGGGCAGATTGTGACATCACCTGCGGTGACCTGGGCCACAGTCCCGTTGTCGCTGTATTCCGCGGTTCCCTTGAGGATGTAGAAAAGCTCTGAGTCACCTTCATGAACATGATAACCGATCCCACAACCGGGATTGAGAGTGATTTTGGAGAAAAGCCTGCCTTTCTGACAGAGCTCTTCGGGCCCTGTGATAAAATTGGTGAGCTGGACGGTTCCGTCTCCGTCCCTCATGTGTTCACGATATTCGATTTCACAAGCGCTGCCTTTTCGGATCATTTGTAAACCTCCCGTTATATTATTCTGATAATAAAGGCTGCCGGATCAGCAAGCGGTTTTTTCAGGCGCGGATCCTGAGGAGGCCGGCTTCGGAGCCGCTTTACTGAACATGCAGGTATGTGGGTTCCTGAAAAATATTATACGATGAAAAGGCGGAAAATGGTACTGTGTAATCCGTGGAAGACCTGTAAGCTGTCCGTTGGACTTACAGCATGCTGAAAACAATACGCGCTCCGGGAATCAGGCAGGCCTGTACTACGCTGGTATATCACGAGAAGCTGCCTTCAGACCCGGGATGATCGACCCTGGGAATTTTTTCGAAAAGCACGAAAATCGGGATAACAAGATGATAAACTTTGAAGGATATGATAGAATCATTTGATGTATCGGACTATGCGAAGGATGAACCTTGTCGATCATATCCGGTACTGCAAAGGATGAACCATATCGATCATATCCGGTACTGCAAATGGATGGATCATATTTATCATATCCGGTATTGCAAAGGACGAACCATATCGATCATATCCGGTACTGCAAATGGATGGACCATATCTATCATATCCGGTACTACATATAATATGACGTCCGCGTTTTGAGTCTGGAGGGAACTCTGAAACATGCAGTCTGTACCGTATGCCTGTAAATGGGGTACACGGCTGCAGGTACAAATTTTGGAAAGGATTGACTGCGCATGGATTTTACGCCGAGAACACAGCAGATTCTGGAGATTCTGCTGGGAGGAAAAGGACCTGTTTCCAAGCAGGAGATTGCTGACACTCTGGGGGTCAGCAAACGGACAATCCAGCGGGAATTCGGTTTCCTGGAAAATGATATAAAAAAATACGGACTTCGCCTTGTAAACAGGAAGGGGAAGGGAATTGTCATAGCGGGAGAACTGCAGAATATTGAAAAGCTTCGCCGGGAGATTGAGCAGAACAGCGGTGTGGAGGCGGCAGGCCGCGAAGAGCGCCGCAGGCACCTGCTCTTTGAGCTTCTTCGTGACCGGGAACCCAGAAAGCTCTATTATTACAGCGAGATGCTGGGGGTCAGTGAGACCACGGTCGCCAATGATATGGAGGCTCTCGGGGACTGGTTTTCAAGGAATAATCTGGAAGTCATCCGCAGACCCGGCTACGGTGTAGTCCTGGGCGGAACGGAGAGTGACTACCGCGAAGCCATGCGGCGCTTTATTCACGAGAGTGAATGGCAGAAATCCGAGAAGAGGATCTATGGCGGAAACGCAAAGAGAAGCCGGGATGCCGAAGAAGCGGTCACGGACATCGTTCTGAGCGCGGCGGACAGCGGAATCTATTCATTATTAAACAATGATATTCTGACCAGAGTGTACGGGGTTCTGGCCAATATGGATGAGCCCATGCTGCATCAGCTGGCCGACAATGCCCTGACCGGTCTGGCGATCCATATAGCCATCGCGATTGACCGTGTGCAGAAGGGCGCGGTCCTGGAGGCCAATGAGAAAGGCCTGGAGGATCTGGCTTCCTGGGAAGGCTATGATCTTGCCTCCAGAATTCTGCAGCAGATGGAAGAGGAGTTTGAAATCACGATTCCCGGAGTGGAGCTCTCCTATATACTTCTCCATCTGCGGGGATCCAAAATCGCCTATTCCGGTACCGCGGGAGACAAAAAATCCGGTGATGACGCCGTGATCAGGCAGATGAGGGGTATCGATGAGGAAAAACTGCTGGATATCATCGATGAGATGATCGAAATCTTCAATCCCACGATTTCCTATGAACTCAAGTGCGACGAGGATTTCGTCCGCGGTCTGCTGGTCCACCTGCGGCCGGTCATCATACGCCTGTATAATCATATGAATATTTTTAATCCGATCCTCAAGGATATCCGGGAGGAATATCCGGATGTCTTCAGGCGCTGCGCCCTTGCCTCCAAGGTTATTGAGAGGGAAGTGAGGGAAGTGGTCCACGACGAGGAGATCGGATTCCTGGCCATGCATTTCGGCGCTGCTGAAGAGAGGATTCTGGAGCGGCAGAAAGCTGCAAGGCGGGTCGTAATCGGCGTGATCTGCGCAAGCGGTTTCGGCGTCGCCAGGCTCATGCTGACCAAGCTCAGCAATCACCTGGGAGACAAGGCCACTTTCCGCGCCTACGGCAAGGACGAGATTACCCCGGATGTAATTGCGGACACAGACTTCTTTGTCTCCACCCTGAATCTGGACTCGCTGGGTATCGACTGTGTGAGGGTAAGCCCCCTTATCACTGCCAGCGACCTGTCCCAGATCGAGTACCGCATCAAGGGATACGGACAGGTGCGGCGCCGCCGCCAGGACACGAACTTTGTCCGCCAGATGGACGAAGTCGGTGTGATCGCGGGAGACCTGTCTTCCCTGATCCGCAAATACCGCCATTATGAGATTGCCCCCAACGTCAGCTTCCGGGAGCTTCTGCGTGTGCTCTCCATGCAGGTGACAGACAGCCTGGCGGCGGCCTCAAAGGTCATCGATACAGTGACGGAAAGGGAACGTCTCAATTCTCAGATCTTCCCGGAACTGGGATTCTGCCTCCTTCACTCCAGGACGGATGCTGTCAGGGATACAGTCTTTGTGAGCTGTTCCCCCCGCGGACATGACCACTTCTCTGACAAGGGATTAAAGGGAATTCGCGCGGCTGTCCTCATGCTCATGCCCATCGATGACCATCGCAGCATACATGCGGAAGTGCTGGGCAGGATCAGCTCGGCCTTTATCAAGAATGAAGTGTTCCTTGAGGCGGTCCAGAACGGAAAACAGGACGTTGTCCGCACTGAACTCACTCACGAACTGCGCACATTCTTCTCCGAATACGTAGAGAAAATTTGAGCCGCCTGCACAGGAACGGACTGTGTAAACGGGGACAGTCAGCTGTTCTGTTTCTCTATTATCAATCGTTATTAATAGTGATACTTTGCTGCACACAGCAGCTGTCAAAAATAATTAATAATGAGACGCTGCCGCACACAGCATCTGTCAAAAAAATCCGGCCGAAAAGCCGGATTTTTTTGATTTGATATTTTAATCTTTGAATTTTAAACAGGAGATTTTTTAAACAGGAGAGTTTTTTAAACCGGAATGTTTTTTAACCAGTAATGTTTTAACAGCAATATTGTTGCCCACAAGGCGAAAAACAGGAATCAGACCCGTTTCAGGAGACCTGGCGGGACATGCTCTGTAAAAACCGGTTTTCCCGGAGACATTTCAAAATATCAAAGGCCTCTGAAATTGCACCCGGGACATTACGGTTCAACTGAAATTGATCCCCGTGATATTATGGGGCAATCGAACCAGAATCCGGCAACCTTATTTCTTCTCCTTGCAGGCCTTTTTCAGAGATTCGACCACAATTCGAAGGGCCTTGATCCGGGCATATTTCTTGTCATTGGATTCAAGGATGTACCAGGGCGCGAAGGAGGTATTGGTCTTTTGCAGCATTTCATTGACAGCTTCTTCGTACTGGTCCCATTTCTCGCGGTTGCGCCAGTCTTCGTCGGTGATTTTCCACTGCTTCTCCGGAGTGTTCTGGCGGTCTGTGAAGCGCTCCAGCTGTGTCTGGTTGTCGATCTGTACCCAGAATTTGATGACGACTGCGCCCCAGTCAGCCAGTTCCTTCTCAAATTCATTCATTTCGTTGTATGCGCGCTGCCAGTCATTTTCGGAGCAGAAGCCCTCCAGGCGCTCGACCATGACGCGGCCGTACCATGTCCTGTCAAAGATGGCTATATGACCATCCTTTGGCAGACGTGTCCAGAAGCGCCACAGGAAATGTCTGGCTTTCTCATGCGGCTCCGGACTGGCTATGGGAAGGACCTGGTAGCCGCGGGGATCCAGGGCAGCGGTGATACGCTTGATGTTGCCGCCTTTGCCTGCCGCGTCCCATCCCTCATAAGCTATGATGACCGGGATTTTTTTGCGGTAGAGCTCGTTGTGCAGATCACGCAGTTTTTTCTGCAGGCGGTCCAGCTCTTTTCTGTATTCCTCATCGGTAATGGTCTTGTCTGAGAGTGAGATCTCGGACAGAAGAGGAGTGCGGTTTAAGCGGAATGTATTCTGCAGGATGGGGGCGGCGAGCGCGTGGTTCTTGAGCGCTGTGTCGATTCCCTGATTCAGAAAGCGCAGCACCTGCAGTTCGGCCCACTTTTTATCCTGCGCGTCGATGATATACCAGGGGGCCGCGGAGCGGTTGGTGTCTTCCAGATAGCGGTCGTACACTTCCAGGTATTCGTTGTAATGTTCGTTCTCGTGGAGATCGTCCTCGTTTACCCGCCAGCGTGTGTTTTTGTTCTCCTCAAGGTAGCGCAGACGTTTTTTCTGAAGCTTCTTGCTGATATGGAAGAAAAATTTCATGACCAGGTAGCCGTTGTTGGTCAGAGACCGCTCTGTTGTATTAATACTTTTTACCCGGCGGGCGTAGGTCGCGTCATCGATCTCGCCCTGCATTTTCTGTGTGACGACTTCCTCCATCCAGAAGTCATCGAAAAAGACAAACTTGCCGGCCTCGGGAATCTCTTTCATATACCTGTACAGGAAGGGATAACGCAGCTCTTCTGCCGTGGGCTGCGCCATGGTCTTGACAACAAAGAAGCGGGGGTCAATGCTGCGGATGACACGTCCGATCACGCTTCCCTTTCCGGCGGCGCCCCATCCCTCAAAAATGACCATTACAGGCAGCTTTGCTTTTTTGATCTTCGTCTGATATACGGCGAGCTTTTCTCTGGCCTGCTTCACTTCCTGTGAAATAACATCGTCTTCAGGTCGTTTGGCTTTGACAAAATCTTTTAACATAAGAGCACCTCTTTCTGCAAAAAAACCGGCAGCTGTGCTGCTTTGATAAGTTAAGGCATTGGAACCAGTCATGGAACAGGCTCGCGAAAATGCATGGCATTTTTGCTCGCTGACTTATCGATTCCTTCGGAATCTGCGTCTTTTGCTCCGCAAAATCTTTTTGCTCGCTGACTTATCGATTCCTTCGGAATCTGCGTCTTTTGCTCCGCAAAATCCGCGGAAGCACGAAGTGCTTCCGATAAGTCATATTATATCAGATTTGACAACAATTCCCCATATTATCTGAAAAATAAATGCGGAAATCGGCAGGTCGTCTTGCTGGTCCTGGTCCTTTTTTGTGAGTTCACTGCTCTCTTTATGCAGATATGGGCAGCCAGGGAATTTGTTATCGGTTTTACGGATATAAGTGTGCGGCGCGGAGCGGACTCTGCCGGTCGGGATGATTGCGGTCACGATATGTTATCGGTTTTGCGCTGTAATCTGTGTGTCATGGAACTGACTCTGCTGCCCTGAACGGGCGGATCCATCATGTCACTTTTGCATGGCAATTATGTCACGTTAGAGTAGGTTAATGATAACGATTTCACTTTTTGAATAGGTCAAAATTGACCTGCTATGGAATAGAAGATAAAAATAATACGCATAAATTACGCATTTAAATGTGGAAACAGAAAATCAATAGGATGATTTTGATATTTTTTGTTTGTCCATTTTCGTGTCTGACATTAAAGAAGCATTTGTCACTTTTGAAAGTGACAAAGTCGATTTACTATTCATTGCATTATGTTATTGTGCAGACATATAATGGGTTCAACGAGGTGATGAACAGGACATGCAAAACCACCTGTTCATTCCAAAAATCACTGTTGTTACATAAAGGAGGTAATGATGAAAGAAAGAGTTCAATCATTTGGACGGTTCCTCAGCGGCATGGTCATGCCCAACATCGGCGCATTCATCGCCTGGGGACTTATCACAGCACTTTTCATCGCGACCGGCTGGGTTCCGAATGAGAAGCTGTCAACCATGGTCAGCCCTATGCTGTCCTACGTGCTCCCGATCCTGATCGCTTATACAGGCGGTAGGATGGTGGGCGGCGCCCGAGGCGCTGTCATGGGCGCGATCGCCTGCGTCGGTGTTGTCTGCGGTGCTCCCGATTATCCCATGCTGATGGGCGCCATGCTGATCGGCCCTCTGGGCGGTCTGGTGATCAAGAAATTTGACCAGGCAGTCGAAGGCAAGATTCCCGCTGGTTTCGAGATGTTGGTCAACAACTTCTCCGTAGGTATCCTGGGCATGCTCCTCGCGATCGTAGGCTTCTACCTGATCGGACCTATCATGGCAGCAGTTCTGGTCTTCCTGCAGGGCGGTGTTGACATCCTGGTCAAGATGGGACTTCTTCCCCTGGTTTCCGTCTTCGTCGAGCCCGCAAAGGTCCTGTTCCTCAACAACGCGATCAACCATGGTATCTTCACACCTCTCGGCGCTCAGCAGGCTGAGACCATGGGCAAATCCATCTTCTACATGATCGAGACCAACCCCGGCGCAGGTGCTGGTGTCCTGCTCGCTTACTGGATGTTCGCAAAGGATAAGATGACAAGAGATTCCGCTCCCGGCGCTCTGATCGTCCATGTTCTCGGCGGTATCCACGAGATTTACTTCCCCTATGTTCTGATGAACCCCCTGCTTCTGCTTGCCACCATCGGCGGCTCTGTAGCAGCTATGTTCTTCAACACCATCTTCAACGTTGGTCTTGTCAGCCCTGCATCTCCCGGTTCCATCCTGGCTATGCTGGCAGTGGCACCCAGAGGCGGCCAGATCATGGTCATCATCAGCTTCCTGATCGGCACAGCTGTTTCCTTCCTGATCGCTGCTCCTATCATCAAGATGTCCAACGGCGGCGCAAGCCTCGAGGACGCTCAGTCCCAGATGTCCGATATGAAGGCTGCTTCCAAGGGCCAGGGCGGCGCTTATGCAGCTACTGAAGACGGCGGCGAAGTCGACCTCAGAACTCTTGACAAGATCGTCTTTGCATGTGACGCAGGCATGGGATCCTCCGCTATGGGCGCTGCAGTCCTGCAGAAGAAACTCGAAGCTGCCGGCCTCGGCAACATCAAGGTCCAGCACTTCTCCGTATCCGAAGTTCCCGCAGGCATCAAGTTCGTCGTCTGCCACCAGGATCTGGTGGAGCGCGCCAGAAAGTCTGCTCCTTCCGCAAGGATCGTCACGATCAGCAACTTCATGAATGCTCCTCAGTACGATCAGATCGTCCAGGAGATCCTGGATGCCAAGTCCAATAAGAACGTTGCAAACGCAGGCGGCCATGACTTCCACGGCGGCGTCCTGCTCAAGAAGAACATCATCCTCAACAACGCACCTGTTGACAAAGAGACCGCGATCCGCACAATCGGTAAGCTCCTCGTTGACAGCGGCTATGTCACAGAGAAGTACGTCGACGGCATGGTTGCCAAGGAAGACGTCTTCAACACTGCAATCGGCAACAACCTGGCTATCCCTCACGGTATCGAGAGCGTCATCGGTGAGATCAAGAACTCCGGTCTCGCGATCATGACCTATCCCGATGGAATCGACTGGGGCGATGGCGAGATCGTCAAACTGGTCATCGCAGTTGCATCTGCCGGCGACGACCATGTCGAGACCCTCGGCAAGATCGCTATGACCTGCGAGTCCGAAGAAGCAGTCGACCGCATCATCCACTTGAGCGTCGATGAGATCTATGATCTGTTCGCATAATGGCAGTCTGACAGTCTGAACTGAAGAGCTGCTCATACAGCTGAAACCTGACCATGTGCCTTTGACCGGCACCTGGTCATGACACAGGGAAATGGTTCTGCCTGCCGCTTCCGGAAACGGAGACGCGGCGGGCAGATTTAAAAAACTTGAAAAAAACAGGAGGAAAAGGATGAAAAAAGCAGTACATTTCGGCGCAGGTAAGATCGGACGCGGCTTTATTGCAGAGCTTCTGCATGACAGCGGATATGAAATCGTATTCGGCGATGTCGTTGACGCTCTGGTAGATATCGTCAACAAGGATCACGAATATCCCCTCTTCCTGATCGATCACGATTATCAGGAAAAGATCATCGACCATGTTATCGCTTATTCCAATATCAAAGAGCCTGAGAAGATCATCGATGCGATCTGTGAAGCTGAAGTCATCACAACTTCTGTTATGGCAACCAACCTGCCCAAGATCGCTCCCCTTCTGACCCAGGGTCTCAAGAAGAGACTGGAGCAGGGTGGCAGCAAGACCACTGTCATGGCCTGCGAAAATGCCATCATGGGCACAGATATCCTGAAGAAGGCCATGATCGAGACCGGCATCCTCACCGAGGAGCAGATCGATGAGATCGCCGTTTATCCCAACACTGCAGTCGACCGCATGGTCTTCGGCGGCGTACACAACGGCAAAGAAGGTATCGAGATCGGCGACGCTTTCGAGCTGGCCATCGAGAGAGGCAAACTTATCGATCCCGACTCCGAGCCCATCAAGGGCGCAGAGTATGTCGATGACCTTATGATGTATCTGCAGAGAAAGATCTACATCATCAACTGCGGCCACGCGATCGCAGGCTACTATGGCCAGGCGCTCAAGGGCTACGAGATCGTTCAGGACGCTCTGCGCGATCCCGATCTGCTTCCCCAGATCCGTGCCGCTATGCTGGAGTCCGCTTCCGCTCTGGAGAAGAAGTACGGCTTCACTCATGAGTCCCTGGTAGATTACATGGAGACCATGATGGTGAAACGCTTCACCACTCCCGGCGTCGTAGATCCCATTGCACGCGTTTCCCGCGAGCCGATCCGCAAGATCTCTCCTAACGACCGTATCATGGGCCCTGCCAACAACTGCGAAGCATACGGACTGGACAACTCCTACCTGCTCAAGGGCGTGGCATGCGCACTGAAGTTCAAGGCTGAGGACGATCCTCAGGCGGATGAGCTGCAGAAGTATATCGCTGACAATGGCGTTGAGGCTGCCATCGTCAAGTATACCGGCGTCGAGAAAGACAGCCGCATGTACAACAAGATTCTTGAGGAGTACAAGAAGCTCGGCTGATGAGTCAACTGACAAGTTTGTTTATTTAGATTCTTAGTTACAATATGACCTGTATTCAGGGCAGTACTGCCCGATTTGCCCGGTATAGGATCATATTGCTGAGATTATGAGACGGCTCTCCCTGATGCCGCCGTTCACGGCGGGCAGGGAGAGCCTTCTTCATTTTCTCTGAACGAACCGTGTTTCTCTAAATGAACCGTGTCCGCCCTATGGCGGAAAAAACAGCCGCAGGATATATCCACAGGACAGAGGGAGGGTGCCATCCTCTTCCAGGAAACGGTCTGTGTCCGCTGCAAGGCGGAAAATGAAGCGCATGGGCTGCAGCAGCGGCAGTATTGGCATAAACAAAGTGTAATAAACAAAGGGAGGCATTTCCCCTGAGGGAAATGCCTCCAGAATAATTTCAGATATGAAATCGTGCGGCATATAGTGCCGCAATGTCCTCAGGCGGCTGCGAGCAGCCCGGAAGACTTATGAAGAGATCGATCAGGCCTTGCCGGCGCAGCCGAAAACTTCGATTTTGTACTTGACCATGTCAACGATGCCCTGTGCGCCGGGAGCGAGGAGCTTACGAGGGTCATAGCCCTTGCCCTGAATATCCTTGCCTGCCTCGATGTAGGCTCTGGTCTTCTCCGCGAATGCGAGCTGGCACTCGGTGTTGACGTTGATCTTGGAGACGCCGCGTCTGATGGCATCCTGAACCATAGCATCCGGAATTCCGGAGCCGCCGTGCAGAACGAGGGGCATTGTGCCGACTTTTGCCTTGATCGCATCGAGAACGTCGAAGCGAAGTCCCGGCCATCCTTCGGGATATTTGCCGTGGATGTTGCCGATGCCTGCTGCCAGCATTGTGATGCCGAGATCAGCGATGGTCTTGCACTCCTCGGGATCTGCGCACTCGCCCAGACCTACAACGCCGTCTTCCTCGCCGCCGATGGAGCCGACCTCAGCTTCGATGGACATGCCCTTCTCATTGCAGATGGCAACGAGCTCTTTGGTCTTCTCGATGTTCTCATCGAAAGGAAGAGAGGAGCCGTCGAACATGATGCTGGAGAAACCAGCCTCGATGCAGGCCTTGCAGCCAGCGTATGTGCCGTGGTCAAGGTGAAGTGCTACCGGAACAGTAGTCTTCTGGAATTCCATAACGTTTTTGACGATGTCGGCAACGTTCTTAAAGCCAGCCATGTACTTGCCGGCACCCTCGGAAACCTGAACGATAACGGGAGCGCGCATTTCCTCTGCGGCCTGCAGAATCGCCTTTGTCCACTCAAGGTTGTTGGTGTTGAATGCACCGATTGCATAGTGTCCGGCATAAGCGGCCTGAATCATTTCTTTTGCAGAAACTAACATTTTGAAATCCTCCTTCATAAAATGAGTTCTGAGATCGTAAGGCAAAACCAACAGACAGCAGATGCTGTGAGCAGTTCAGCCACTTCAGTTTATTATATATTGAAATCTCCGAAAATAAAAGATGATTCAAAGGGTTTTTTGGTTATTTTATATAGTAATTGTTACTTTTCAGACCGGTACGAAATTCGAGGCGTTTTTTGCGACAATGCGAAGCTTTTACAATGCGAAGCAGTGTGTTTTTTTCACGGAAAACCCGGGTTGTACCGCATGCGGCCAGCCTTCCGCCGCCGGACCCGGGGAGTTTCCCCGCCTGCTCCGGCGCAGAAACTGATTACAGGAGAGGGAAAGAAAATGGAAAAGTCTGAGACAGCAGCCCGAGACAGCAAAAAAGGTTGAGATAACAAGAAATCATAAAAATATATGATAACAAAAAATCATAAAAGTTTGAGTTAACAAAAATTCAGGTATTGCAATTATGAGTATTGAATAGTATACTGGCTGAAATCTACCCAAAAACAGTCCTGATAAATGAAAACAGTCCTGATAAATGCAGGAACAGCGTGTGTTTACAGGACAGCGGGAACAGCACGTGTTTACAGTACATATGCTCAAAGCCCGTTCTGCCCCAGGAGTACAGTATCGCTGTGCCGGGAGCGTCCATATGCCGGAATCTCCTTGTTTTTAAGGTGTGTTCCGTCCCGGGCTGGCGTGAACTCATATTATGGTTTAGTTTTTATCACCGATTGTTCACTTGTCTCTGCTATGATTTCGATATCAGAAAGGGAAATTCCGGTATCTTTCATAGGAGTCTGTGAGCCCTGCTTATATTAAAGAAAGGAAAGGGAGTACTATATGGCAATTTACATCAACGAACCTTCACACACCTTCAACGAATACCTTCTGATTCCGGGATATTCATCCTGTGAATGCATGCCGGCAAACGTATCTCTCAAAACTCCTCTCGTCAAGTACAGAAAAGATGAAAAGCCTGCGATCGAACTGACCATACCCATGGTCTCCGCAATCATGCAGTCCGTATCCGGAGACCGCCTGGCTGTGGCGCTCGCCCAGAGCGGAGGTGTCTCCTTTATTTACGGTTCTCAGTCGATCGAGAGCGAAGCTGCCATGGTGGCACGCGCCAAGGGCTTCAAGGCAGGTTTTGTTCCCAGTGATTCCAATATCTGCCCTGACGCGACCCTCAAGGATATCCTTGATCTGAAAGAAAAGACCGGACATTCCACGGTCGCCGTGACAGATGACGGCACCGCAAGCGGAAAACTGCTGGGTATCGTCACGAGCCGTGATTATCGTGTCAGCCGCATGAATCCTGACAAAAAGGTCTCCGAGTTCATGACCCCCATCGAGAAGGTCGTCTCCGCACGGGAGGGCGTGACCATCAGTGAGGCCAATGACCTCATCTGGGACAACAAGATCAATCAGCTTCCTATTATCAGTGATGACGGCCGCCTGGTCGCATTCGTCTTCCGCAAGGACTACGATGCCCATAAAGAGAACCCCGGCGAAATGCTCGACGCTCAGAAGCGTTTTGTGGTAGGCGCCGGTATCAACACCCGTGACTACGCCGAGCGTGTTCCCGCCCTTGTTGAGGCGGGTGCAGACGTCCTCTGCATCGATTCCTCCGAGGGCTTCTCCGAGTGGCAGAAGCTGACCCTTGCCTGGATCCGTGAAAAATACGGCGACACCGTCAAGGTGGGCGCAGGCAATGTTGTGGATAAGGAAGGCTTCCTGTTCCTGGCGGAATGCGGAGCGGACTTTATCAAGGTCGGAATCGGCGGCGGTTCCATCTGCATCACCCGCGAGACCAAGGGAATCGGCCGAGGCCAGGCTACAGCCCTGATCGAGGTCTGCAAGGCCAGAGACGAATACTTCGAGAAGACAGGCATTTATATTCCGGTCTGCTCTGACGGCGGAATCGTCTATGACCATCACATCGCACTGGCTCTGGCCATGGGAGCTGACTTTGTCATGCTGGGCCGCTACTTCGCCCGCTTTGATGAGAGCCCGACAGAAAAACTGCTCGTGGGCGGCTCCTTCGTCAAGGAGTACTGGGGCGAGGGTTCCAACCGCGCCCGCAACTGGCAGCGCTATGACCTGGGCGGCGACAAGAGGCTCACCTTCGAGGAAGGTGTTGACTCCTATGTCCCTTACGCAGGTCCCCTCAAAGAGAACGTCGCCAAAACCATTCTCAAGGTCAAGTCCACTATGTGCAACTGCGGAGCCCTCTCCATTCCGGAGTTCCAGAAGAAGGCCAAGCTCACTCTTGTCTCTGCGACCAGTATCGTAGAGGGCGGCGCCCATGACGTCATCCAGAGAGAGAGCGGCAGGACCGAGAAGTAATTCAACTGACATTCAACTGACAGAAGAACGACCTGAATATTTAGTGCAGTAAAAAAGTTAATGATGTAAGGGTCAAAAGCAAGGAAAAGACGGATCTGGTCTTACTGCCTTTTGCCCCGGCATCATGTTAATGAAAGGGCGGTTACTTACACGTAACTGACATTTATTCGTGCAGAGTAGGCGGTGGAGCGTCAAGTGCCCGGTGGACAGGGAGTTGTCATCGGGACGAAAAGGAAAAGCAGATTCTGCTATTCCTTGCGGTTCCGCTGCCGCATCCCGCTGCTACGTCCCGAGCGCTAAAACGCCTCCGATGTAGTAATGGAGAAGAACTGCAAAGGAGGTGTTTTTATGTCTGAAAAAAAATATCCCGATATGGAAATGTCCGCAGGTGCGGGCACTGTGGAAGCGGCAGAGAAGACGGCAGCCGGGTACACAGCCGGAGGATCCGGCAAAGAAACCGGCGGAAGAAACAGAAATATTTTTTCTCCTCTCAGCAATATCAGGGTGCTGACCAGTGCGGGAATCTTATCAGCCATTGCCATTGTTCTGGGATTTTTCAAGATTCCTGTGACACAGCTGATCGAGATTCGCTTCGCCGTTCTTCCTGTCACGATAGCGGCGTATCTGTTTGGGCCTGTAGTGGGAGGAGCAGTTGGGCTGGTCTCCGATATCGGAGGATACATACTGCGCCCCACCGGACCCTTTTTCCCGGGCTTCACCCTCACATCTGTCGTCACAGGTGTGATTTTCGGGCTTATGCTCTACAAACGCAAACCCACTCTGCTTCGCATTTTCACTGCGGAGGTTATATATACAGTGATCTGCGGAATGCTCCTCAACAGCCTGTGGCTGTCCATGCTATACGGAAACGGGTTTATTCCGGTCCTGACCGCCAGGATTGTAAAGGAACTGGTGATGATCCCGGTCAATACATTGATGCTGGCTGCGGTTCTGCAGCCTGTGAAAAAGCTGCGGGTGGAATTGGCGGAAAGTTGAAAATAGTTCAAAATACTGCCAATGCAGTATTTTTTACTCCGGAAATGATATTTTCGCAAGTTACTATACGCGCCCGCTATAGGGCGTGTATGGTAACTTGTAACATATTTTCAAAGGGCCTGAGCTGGCCGGCGGGCCAATCTGGAATTATTACGGCAGGTGATTTTTTTGAAAAAATTGATTCAGCAGTTTTTAAAATTCGGTGTAGTCGGTGTGATCTGCTTTTTTATAGACACCGGGCTCTACACGATTTGCAATTTAATAGGCATTCCCTACCTGATCTCAGGCGTGATCGGTTTTTCCGTGTCTGTGGTCGTCAACTATCTGCTCAGCATGAAGTATGTCTTTGTGCGGCGCGACGATCTGTCCAGGAAAAAGGAATTTGCAATCTACCTGATTCTCAGTGTGATCGGGCTGTGCCTCAATGAACTGATCCTTTTTATCTGTGTGGACCTGATTTACGGGAACTGGGCCTGGCTGCAGTCCTTTATGCATCCCCGGGCAGCGGAAATTCTGGCCAAGATCGGCGCCACCGGCATTGTCATGGTCT
Source organism: uncultured Lachnospiraceae bacterium (assembly GCA_902777355.1). GTDB lineage: Bacteria > Bacillota > Clostridia > Lachnospirales > Lachnospiraceae > CAG-791. The sequence goes on from CACYTU010000009.1 coordinate 59,308, forward strand.
ACAACTTTGTGACGCGCAAGATCTTCATGGAGCGCAGGGATTAAAGCGGCAGATTAAAGCGGCAGGCTGGAACAGCAGACAAAAGCAGCAGGCTGAAGCGGCGGACTGCAGCAGCAGACAAGAGCAGCAGGCTGAAGCGGTGGACTGCAGCAGCAGACAAAAGCAGCAGCCTGGAGCAGCGGGTAAAAAACAGCAGCCTGGAGCAGCGGACAAAAGCAGGAGGCTGAAGCGGCAGGCTGAAGCGGCGGCACGGCCGCGGTGCACGGGACAAATCACGGGTATTGCGCAATGCAGATTTGTGGCCCGCTCCCGAGTCCTGCGCGATGAAGAATGAAAAAGATTGTCGGTATACCTGAGGCGCGGAGTAGAGACCTCTGTGCTTCAGGTTTTTTGGCAAAAAACAAGTGGCATGTACTAAAACTCTTAAATTGGTACTTTTAACAAGGCCAGTTGGTGCTATACTTTTTCTCGTTAAAGATTTAAAGAGATAAATTCGGAGGTATATAAAATGACGTCGCTTACCAGGCAAAAGAAGGCCGATCTGTCTTTGAGAGAAATCAATAAATCAAAATGGATCACAGCCACTGCTGTTTTTATGGGAATGAATATCGCCCTCTGTGCCTTCGGGATTCCCGTTCCGGGAGGTCATTTATATTTGAATGACGTGGTGATCTGCACGGCCTCTCTTCTGCTGGATCCTGTGGGGGCCTTCATCGTCGGAGGAATCGGGGCATTTCTCGGTGATTTTATTTTTTATCCCATCCCCATGTTTGTTTCACTGGCAGCTCACGGCCTGCAGGCAGCCATGATTTCCATGTTGTTCCACAGTCTGTTTCCGGGTCACCGCAGGCTGTCCGCATTCATTTCCACCGCGGTCGGGGCGGTGATCATGGTAACGCTTTACACGCTGGGAAAGATTTTTGTCTACAGCACCTTCGAGTACGCCATGATCAAGCTTCCCTATGAAATTGCACAGGCTCTTCTCGGAATGGCGGGATCAATGCTCCTGTGCTTCCGCGGAGGAATCCTCGATTCCTTCAGCAGAATCATGAGAGATTAAAGAGTCAGAAAATTGACAGCGGAGGGAATGACAATGGAATTGATACACGTAGAAGGTCAGAATCTGGACTCAATCCGCAGCCAGGCTTACAGGGCTGCAGCAGAAGTGTGCGAGGCCGCAAAGCTCAAAAAGGGAGATCTCTTTGTAGTGGGATGTTCCACCAGCGAAGTGCTTGGAGAGAAGATTGGGACTTATTCCAGTATGGATGCGGCAGGAGCTCTTTTTGAAGGAATAAGCAAGGCCCTTGGTGAGAGGGGAATATATCTGGCAGCCCAGTGCTGTGAACATCTGGGACGCGCTCTGATCGTTGAGCGCGAGGCATGTGACAGGTTCAGGCTGGAAGAGGTGAATGTAATCCCGCAGCCCAAGGCAGGGGGATCCTTCGGGACAACGGCCTGGAAGAGATTCAGGGATCCCGTGGCTGTGGAAGACCTTCGACAGTCCGCGTCCGCGGGCATTGATATCGGCGGAACACTGATCGGCATGCATATTCATCCCGTTGTGGTCCCGCTCCGGATCTCTATGAAAAAGATCGGAGAGGCGGCTATCATATGTGCCCGCCGCCGGCCGAAATTTGTCGGCGGCTGCAGAGCGGTCTACAACGAGGAACTCATGTGAGAGCGGCCTGCATTGAAGGGCTCATGTGAGAGCGGTCTGCAACGAGTAACTCATGTGAGAGCGGCATTTCGGAAAGGAAAAATGAGATGGACTATATCAGACTTCCGCACAGCATAAAGCGCAAAAATGACAACGGAAAGATTCTGGCGGAGATCACATTTCCGGAAGAAAGCCCCGGGATTTACAATATTGATCACACCTATGTCAGCGAAGAACTGCGCTGTCAGGGCGAGGCGGACAGGCTGGTAAAAATGGCGGTTGACCAGATCCGCGGGCAGGGAGGAGAGGTCCGTGCGACCTGTTCTTATGCATCGAACTGGCTGAAAAAGAACGGATATAATACTTGAAAAAGGGTCTGCCCGAAACAGAAGAGTTCGGACAGACCTTTGACTTTTTTTATCAGAAAATGCTGTATGTAGTTTTCGATGTTTCCCGATCGTTCCTGTGGATTTCAGTGTTCAGAAAAAGCTGGGACTCATTAGGGACTTACTCGAGGCCTGTTGCCTCATCGATGCCCAGCATGATGTTCATATTCTGGACAGCGGCTCCGGAGGCGCCTTTGCCGAGATTGTCAAAGAGGGCAGTGACAGTGGTCTGTTCTTCGTGCCCGCACACCACCAGCTTCAGGTGGTTTGTGCCGGCCAGCTCTGCCGCGTAAATCGTGGAGTTGTTCTCTCCAAAGGGAAGGACACTCACAAAGTGGGATTCGCTGTAATATTCCTGCAGCTTCCCGCAGATCGTTTCCGCGGAAGGTGAACCCGGCAGCAGGCGGTTGTGCAGCATAATCGTTGTGGCCATCCCCTTATAGTAATCATCCACTACGGGCAGGAAGACGGGAGGGTTCGGAAGACCGCAGACTTTCTGCATCTCGGGTATATGCTTGTGGTGAAGAGTCAGGCCGTAGATTCCGGGAGCGAAGAGGGCCTGTGCCTTGTCGGCAGCCTCATATGAAGCGATCATCTTCTTGCCGCCGCCGGAATATCCTGTCAGCGAAAAGCAGGTGAAAGGATAGTCCGCCGGAACGATACCCATACGGACCAGGGGAGCTGCGCAGGATATAAAGCCTGTGGCATGGCAGCCGGGATTGGCGACCCGCTTGCTGTGGGCGATGGCATCGCGCTGCTGAGCGGAGAGCTCCGGAAACCCGTAGGTCCAGTCATCGTTTGTGCGGTGGGCGGTCGAGGCATCGATTACGCGCACATCGGGATTGTCGATCAGAGAGACCGCTTCGCGGGCTCCGTCATCGGGAAGACACAAAAAGACAATGTCCGCGGCGTTGATAAATTTCCGCCTCTCATCGTTGTCGTGCCTCTTGTCCTCGTCGATCCGCAGGAGTTCCAGATCATCCCTTGCCCCGATCCGGTCAAAAATCTGCAGACCGGTCGTGCCGCTCTGTCCGTCGATGTATACTTTTGTTTTGCTCATGTGATATCCTTTCTCTCTGTTAACAGATCTAAATGTTAACAGATATATATGCCAACAGATCCATATGTTAACAGATTCATATGCCAACAGATCCATATGTTAACAGATCCATGTGTCAACAGATGTTAACAGGCTGTTCCAATGGCGGAGGTACTATACTATAATTCCTGAAACCAGTTGTTTGAATCAGAAATTAACTGAGGAAATACTATGACTTTGAAAGATTTTTTTGAAAAATACAATCGTGTCGCACTGGGATTTTCCGGCGGTGTGGATTCCTCCTATCTGTTGTGGGCGGCTGTCCATTACGGGGCAAAAGCAGGTGTGTATTATGTCAGCACTGCCTTTCAGCCGGAATTTGAGCGACGGGACGCAATCCGTCTGGCCGGATCCCTGGGAATAGATCCCGTGATCCTCGAGGTGGATATTCTGTCATGCGGAGAAGTGGTTTCCAATCCGCCCGACAGATGCTACTACTGTAAACAGCAGATCTTCGGGGCGATCAGCCGGCGTGCGCTTTCGGATGGATATACCATTCTTCTGGATGGCACCAACGCCAGTGATGACGCTTCCGACCGCCCGGGAATGCGGGCGCTGAAGGAACTTTCTGTTCTCTCCCCACTCCGCATGTGCGGGCTTACAAAAGAGGAGATCCGCAGGAGGTCAAGGGAAGCGGGACTTTTCACGTGGAATAAGCCCGCTTACGCATGTCTGGCAACCCGGACTCCGGCTGGAGAAATGCTGACTGCGCGGATCCTCGAGAGGACAGAGCACGCTGAAACATCGCTGCACCGACTTGGATTTACGGATTTCCGAGTGCGGCACAAGGGAGAGACCCCGGTGATTGAGGTGACCCCGGATCAACTCGGGCTGCTTCATGCCGAACAGGATCGTATCATTGCCATTCTCAAAGAATGCGGATATGGAAACCCTCAGTTTATGGCAAAGGAACGTACTCCTTCGAAATAAAGGAAGGCAGACGAAAAACACAGCCCGGGCATGTAAGCAGGATTAAGACTGCCTGCATATGCAGCGGGGGACGGATCAGCCCCTGTTAGGCAGCTCATAGTATATATCATATCACAATATTTTTCACCTTACGCGTTTTATTTATGAAGGCAAAGCAAACCGGGACTAAGTAAACCGGGAAAAAGTGAACAGAAGTTAAGGTAACCACACCGAAACTCCACTGCAAAGTTTCATAGCAATGCTTTGAAGGCAGGACTTTGGTATGCTGCACCAAAGCAGACCAATAAAGCAAAATGTGTGAACAGAATGTGTGAAAAATCAGCTTATTCAAATATTATTTGCTTTTTAAGGGGCAATTTTTGGCAATAGGATTTGTTTTCTGATTTTTTGCTTGAAAAAAACGCAGAAAAATGAATGGTTACTATAGATAATAATTGAGATACAGAAGTCAAAGTGGTATATTATTTGGCGTGGATGCCTCGTTATGGTATTTCATGTAAAATACTACGGGCATTCGGTTATTGTATTTTTATTTTACAGGAGGAAGTATTATGGCATATTGCGTTAATTGTGGGCAGCAGATTCCTGACGGAGCATCTTTCTGTACACACTGCGGAGCTACACAGACAACCCATATGCAGTCACCTGAGCAAAATACTGCCCCGTATTCATCACCTTATGGCGGAAGTACATCAGGAACTGATTATTCGTATACCAGCAGTTATGATGCAGGTCAGAGCAGCTACAACGCAGGCCAGGGCGGCTACAATGCGGGTCAGGGCGGCTATGACGCAGGCCAGAGCGGCTACAATGCGGGTCAGGGCGGCTATGACGCAGGCCAGAGCAGCTACAATGCGGGTCAGGGCAGCTATGACGCAGGCCAGAGCAGCTACAACGCAGGCCAGGGCGGCTACAATGCGGGTCAGGGCGGCTATGACGCAGGCCAGGGCGGCTATGACGCAGGCCAGAGCAGCTACAACGCAGGCCAGAGCAGCTACAACGCATGCCAGGGCGGCTATAACGCAGGCCAGGGCAGCTATGACGCAGGCCAGAGCAGCTACAACGCAGGCCAGGGCAGCTATAATGCGGGCCAGGGCGGCTATGACACAGGCCAGACCAGCTATAATGCGGGTCAGGGCAGCTATAACGCAGGCCAGGGCAGCTATGGCGCAGGCCAGAGCAGCAATAATACAGCAGGAGGTTATAATATGAGTCAGAATAATTACGATCCAACAGGCGGCTACAACGCAGGCCAGGGAGGCTACGGTTCTTACGGTTCTGTGGGAGGCGGGCCTACACCGAGTATGTCTTTCGTCGAGGCGGTTCAGACCTGTGTAGCCCAAAAATACGCAACATTCGGCGGAAGAGCACGGAGAAGTGAATACTGGTACTATACCCTGTTCTCACTCCTTGTTTCTTTAGTGGCGTCTATAGTAGGCGGCGCCCTGTTTGTTCATGCTGAGGGAGATATCAATATCCTGTCAGCTCTCGTTTCAATTGCACTGTTTCTGCCCGGTCTCGGGGTGGCTATCCGCCGTCTCCACGATATAGGCAAATCCGGATGGTGGTATCTGATCGCTCTTGTACCTTTTATCGGATGGATCGTCCTTCTGATATTTATGTGCAGAGACAGCGACCGCGGACCCAACCAGTTCGGACCCAGCCCCAAGTATCCCGGATGAGTCAGTCACAAACGCAGGCAGGCTGAACAGCCTGAAGATGATTAGAGAAACCCCGCATGTCATGCGGAACTGATGAAAAATAATTCCTGATATTGACAAGTATCAGGAATTATTTTTTTATGACACGGCTTGTGTAATGTGTTTTTTATGAATAAACAAAAATCATCCTTGAAGTTTCGCACATTTGTGGTATGATTCTATATATTTTTTTAAAAAATAGTGATACTAAAACGTTTTCATTCGCAGCGTATAACACAGCGAAACGGATGGGTCAGCAGAGCAGTGTTCAGGCAGCCGCTCTTCTGCCATGCCGTGAGTCCGAATCGAAGCCGCCGCAGCGACGGCGTACCGGAAAGGAGACAAGTAGAATATGCAGACACGCAGACGTCCTGAAAACATGGAAAGAATCAATACGCCCGCTCTGGCGCAGGCTTTCATTGATGAGCAGATCAAAGAGATCAAAGAGCAGGTCGGAGACAAGAAGGTTCTCCTGGCACTCTCCGGCGGTGTAGATTCCTCCGTCGTCGCAGCTCTCCTGATCAAAGCGATCGGCCAGAACCTGGTATGTGTACATGTCAACCACGGACTGCTCCGCAAGGGCGAGCCCGAGCAGGTTATCAAGGTATTCCGCGACGAGATGAATGCCAACCTCATTTATGTCGACGCGACAGACCGCTTCCTGGACAAGCTGGCAGGCGTCTCCGATCCCGAGGAAAAGAGACACATTATCGGCGGCGAGTTCATCGAAGTGTTCGCAGAGGAAGCCAGAAAGCTTGACGGCATCGAGTTCCTGGCACAGGGCACCATCTGGCCCGATATTCTGGAGAGCGAAGCAGGTATCAAGGCACACCACAACGCAGGCGGCCTTCCCGAGGATCTGCAGTTTGAGCTGGTAGAACCCGTCCTCACACTCTTTAAAGATGAAGTCCGTGAAGTCGGCAGAGCCCTCGGCCTTCCTGCAGGCATGGTCGACCGCCAACCCTTCCCCGGCCCCGGTCTGGGTGTCCGCTGCCCCGGCGCCATCACCCGTGACCGCCTTGAAGCAGTCCGCGAGTCCGATGCCATCCTCCGCGAGGAGTTTGCAAAGAACGGCCTTGAGGGCAAGGTATGGCAGTACTTCACTGTCGTTCCGGACTTCAAGTCCACCGGTGTCAAGGACGGCAAGCGCACCTTTGACTGGCCCTGCATCATCCGCGCCATCAACACCACCGACGTCATGGAAGTCACTGTCGAGCACCTGCCCGCAGAACTGATCGACCACCTGGTGCAGAGGATCATCACCGAGGTTCCCGGCATCAACCGCGTCCTCTATGATTTCACTCCCAAGCCCCCGGCAACCGTAGAGTACGAATAAACTACTCATCCCCGCAAACCCAGTAAAACAAAGGGTTTGCGGGGATTTTTTTGTCTAAGTGGGTACAAAATGGGTACAGAATTTTATTTTACTCCAAAAAGCTGTTCTGACCCGATCTACACGGAAGCATTGTGGCTGTTCTTTAATCCCTGTCTGTGACTACTCTTCATCCTCCGAATCTTCAGGCCTTGAGCCGTATAAGTCCAATTTCCTGTCATGGATCTTCTGCATCTCCAGATAGCTTGGGTCACTCACCATTTCGGGGAACATATCCATCCAGAAATCGAATTCTCTTTCTGCATCCAGGATTGCTTTTGCGCGTTCAGCATTGTTTTTGATGGCTTCAGCCGCAGCGATTCCTTTTTCATACTGCTCATAGCGGGAATACCATTCACGCATCAACGCCAGCCCGTCGAAGGATACTGCGATCCTCTCGCTGTCGCCATCGGGAACTTCCATCAGCTTTCCGCCGTACATGCGGAATATCTGAAACAGACGGTGCATAGCCTGAACACCATCAAAATCTGAACTTTTCAGAACCTCCGGGTTGACGGCCAGTGCTCTGGCAATCATTTCCAGCGAGGCAGGCTTGGGGTTCCTACGTCCGGATTCATATGCGCGGATATAGGATTCTTTGACACCGACCATCTCTCCGAGCTGCCTGATGGTAAGATGCCGCTGTTTACGGATGCGGCGTATGTTTTCACCGACAGTCATAAAAAACCTCCTGAACCATTATAGAAAAGGATTGTTCACACATTTTTAACATTAATATACCAGAAAACGGGAGAAAACGCAACAAAAAGCTCTTGCAAAGTATCAAAAAGATGCGCTATAATAATAGAGAATCAAAATGATACGCTAAAGAATCATATTGAGTGTAAGAACATAGATAACAGGGAGGAGGAAAAGAGTGAGAGAAAAATTCTATTACACGGCAGAAGAGGTATCGCAGATGCTGGGCATCAGTCGGGCGAAGGCTTACAAGATCCTGCAGCAGATGAATGCAGATCTCGAGAAAAAAGGGTATCTGATCGTGCGCGGCAAGATTCCCGTCGCGTATTTCAGGGAAAAATGGTATGGCGCCGAAAGAGAGGAGGCAACGGTATGAGCGTAAGCGCAAAAAAAGATGCAAATGGAACCTGGCGTATCCAGTTTCGTTACAAAGACTGGAAAGGGGAAAGTCACAAGACGCAGAAAAGGGGATTCAGGACCAAAAAAGAGGCGGAGGACTGGCTCTCTCAGTTTCTGCTCCAGCAGGCAGGGGACATCTCCATGACATTTGGAGAATTCTGGGAAATCTATAAAGGAGATATGGGAAAACGGCTGCGGGTAAGCACGATGTACCAGAAGGAGCATGTTTTCACGACAAAGCTTCAGCCTTATTTTGGGGATACTCCGCTGAACAAGATCACGCCTCCGATGATTCGAAAGTGGCAGGGGGAAATGATGTCATTGGGCTATAAGGAGACTTATCTTAAGAATCTGAACAATCACCTGACCTGTATCCTGAATTATGCGGTGCGTTATTACAATCTGAAGTCAAACCCCTGCCGTAAGGCCGGCAGCATGGGGAAGAGTCGCGCGGATAAGGTGGAGTTCTGGACGCTGGAAGAGTTCACACGGTTTCTGAACGAAGTGGCGGACAAGAAGATTTCATGGATTGCCTTCAAGATCCTGTTCTGGACCGGCATGCGTCTGGGAGAGATGCTTGCTTTGACGGTTAAGGATCTGGATTTTGAGAATAACACGATCAGCATTACGAAGTCTCTGAACAGGATGAACGGAGAGGATCTGATTACGCCGCCGAAAACGGCGCAGTCCGTCCGTACAATCATCATTACCGAGGAACTTGCGAAGGACTTGAAGGAGTATGTGGATTCGCTTTACAGCCCTTCCTCTGAGACGCGCATTTTTTCCTCTATCACCAAGCACTATCTGGAACATGAGATCAAGCGCGGGATCAGGCAGTCCGGGGTAAAGAAGATCCATATCCACTGCCTGCGTCATTCACATGCGACAATGCTTGTGCAGATGGGCTTCAGCCCCGTTGAAATTGCGGAGAGGCTTGGACATGGAAGGGTGACGACGACTATTGAAACCTATTGTCATTCATCCTCTGACTGCCAGAAGAAGATGGTAGAGCGCCTGAGCGAGATGGAAAAGGATGGAGGTGTAAAGCAGGAAGGAGAGAGTGATGCCCTGTAAGAGAGAAGCACGCTTCCGCCACAATACAATCGCATTCTGGCTCAGCGATGCGGAGAAGAAAAGAGTGGAGGCGAGAATCATTCTGTCAGGAATGCAGAAAGGGGAATATTACCGGGCTGCGATTCTGGGACAGAGGGTAGTGGTGGATGGAAGCAGATACCACTCTGCAAGGCTCGCGGCTGTTCTGGAGCGGATGTATGCCGATCTGACATCACAGGAGAAAAGCGACGCACTTACGGCAGTTTTGGAGGAACTGCTCTCAGTATGGGAAAAGCAGGAGTAATAAGAATATCGATGTCTGATTCTCATTCTGGAAAGCTGTAGCACATTGATTTTCAGTGTGTGGTGAAAGAGTAAGAGGACATATCAAAAAGAGGAAAGATCAAAAAAAGATGGCAGCAATGTCCCATCGAGTATTCCTATGGAACACTGCCCGGGCATTGCTGCATCTTATAAGTACTGCAGAAGGAGGTATGGGCTTGACGGAATACCTGACAGCAGAATCACAGATCATACCGTATATGGCTTTCCCGCGCTTCCTTCTCGAAATGGATTTGCCTGAAACTGCAAAAATTATCTATATCATGCTGTTGGATCGCGCGAGGATGTCCTTGAGAAAGCCCGGATGGGTAGATGAAGACGGTCATTTGTTTGTTTATTATTCAGTATCTGATCTGGCGAAAGATCTCAAAAAAAGTGAAATGACCATCAAAAACAACCTGTCTGCACTTGAAGAGGCAGATCTGATCTTCAGACAGCGCAGTAAGCCGGGGCTTCCAAGCAGAACGTATGTGAAGGTGTCTGTGCACTCAGACAGTTTTCTTTCCCATAGAGAGACAGATAACTTTCCCTCAGAGGTACAGAAAACTTTCTCACACACGGACAGGAATCTGTCTGCTAATAAAAACCATATATCAAAAACATATAACCAAAGATTCCAGGATACTCGTTCGTCCCGGTATCACAACCGTCAGAGGATGTACGAGTGCGGAGAAGGAGAAAGTTTATGAGTCCAGCGAATAAAATGCTCCCTCCCGGAGAACAGGCTGCTGTACTTTCAGCATCTGCAGGGATTCTCTGTACCGGGGATGAGTATACAGGTCCTGATGGGCTTCGCTGTTGCAGCTATTGCCATGGACACAGGGAAATGCGTGTGAGGCTCCTCGGAAGGGAACGCATAGTTCCGGTGCTTTGCAATTGTCAGGTAGAAGAGCGCGACAAACGGGAGCAGGAAATGAAGCTGCGAGACTTCCAGCTTAAGAGGGAACGCCTCCGAGAGGAAGGCCTGGAGGACAAGGGGTACTATGAATATTGCTTTGCCAAAGACAACAAGCGGAATCCGCAGATGAAACACGCCTACACGTATGTTGAAAACTGGGATCGGATGAAAGCGGAGGGAAAAGGCCTGCTTATTTGGGGCGGCACCGGTACAGGAAAATCCTTTATGGCAGGCTGTATTGCAAATGCCCTGATCGACCAGTGTGTTCCGGTCATGATGACGAACTTTGCCAGGATCCTGAATAAGATCACAGGAACATTTGGCGATGAGAGAAATCAGATCATTAGCAGGATGAACCACAACAGCCTGCTGATCATCGATGACCTCGGCATTGAACGGAATACAGATTTTGCCATGGAACAGATCTTCAACGTGATCGACAGCAGATACAGAAGCAGGAAGCCCATGATCATCTGCACCAATCTGGAATTGTCAGAGCTTAAGAATCCGCAGGACGTCGACCATGAGCGGATCTATTCGCGCATCCTTGAACACTCTATCTGTATCAAATGCAACGGCATCAGTTTTCGTGAGGAGAATGCAAAGAAGACAATGGAGGAAGCGGTTAAGGTTTTTCGATGACGAGGGGATTCAGAGTTGAAGTTCTGTTTTCGGGATCGGCAATTTGAAGCGTTTCTCCCAACAATCCACCAATCTACGCAAAGGGTGTATAGACTCAGTGAATCGAAGGAATATTTTCATCCAGTCTGAGGACGCGGCTCTCTGCAGAGCAAGTATCGCCAGTCGAATACATTTTCCCAAAAACGGGAAAATCCTCTCTGGCAAACTTGATGGGGATTGCGATTCCCCATACCCTCGTCCCTGGCATGCCAAAGGGAATGCATGCTTCCCTGTTCGCTAAGACAGAGTATACGCAACACTCTGGAACCGAACAGGTCATTTATCATTTTCCCCGGGATGAATAGGGAAAATGGTTCTGGCTCACATCGTAGATGATCGCAGGATTGCCAGCTCCCCTGCGGGAAGAATTCGCATTTCATTTTTAACAACCATAGAAACCCGAACCAAACGCAATATCTGACTGTGCGCAGGAACAGAGAAAGGAGCAGTATGGCAAGAAAGAAAAAGCCGGACAGAGAAAGGAAGTCACATCTCGTCACTGCCAGGCTGAATGACACTCAATATGAGCATGTCTGTAATGCAGCAAATGATGCGGGACTTTCCATCTCGGATTATCTCCGTCACCAGGCGGTTTTTGGGAAAGTGGAAAACCACATTCAGATTGTCGCTGACTTTAAAGAGCTGGAAGCAATTACAAGAGAGCTTTCTGCGATTGGGAACAACCTGAATCAGCTGACACGATACTTTCACATGGGAGGCTTGAGATCTGCATCTATGATGGAAGAATTGAACAGGTGCCTGAATTCCGTCATGGAAATGCGGGAGAAGGTTATGGAACTGGGAGGTGACTTCCATGGCTATATTAAAACACATAGCAAGTAAAAACGCAGACTATGGTGAAGCCTTGGAGTATCTCGTTTTTGAGCACGACGAAAAGACAGGAAAACCCATCAGGAATGAAGAGGGCAAACTTGTGATGCGCAACAGGTTTATTATCGATGGGATAAACTGCGAAGCGTTTGCCTTTGACAAGGCTTGCGAGATTCTAAATGCAAAGTATCACAAGAACTGTACCAGGGGAGAGATCAAATCCCACCACTACATCCTGAGCTTTGATCCGAAGGACAGCACAGAGTGCGGGCTGACACTCGAACGGGCGCAGGAACTGGGGATGGAATTTGCGGTCAGAAATTTCCCGGGGCACCAGATTCTGGTCTGTGCGCATGATGAAGGGCACAACAAGAGCAGAAATATCCACGTTCACATGGTACTGAACAGCATCCGCATGCTGGATGTTGAGAGACAGCCATTCATGGAACGGGAGATCGACTGCAAAGCCGGCTACAAACACCATGTCACAAAAGAGTACTTCAACTATCTGCTCCGGGATGTCATGGATATGTGCCAGAGGGAAGGACTACATCAGGTGGATCTTCTCTCCCCGGCGGCTACGAAGATTACAGACAGAGAGTATCGGGCACAGCAGCGTGGACAGAAGGAACTGGACGAACTGAATGAACAAATTGTCGCCATGCAGATGAAACCCACAACTACAATCTTTCAGACACAGAAGCAGTTTCTCCGAGATGCGATTCTCAAAGAAGCGGCACAAGCCTCGTCTCTGGAAGAGTTCCAAAATCTTCTGAAAGAAAGACATGGCATCACAGTAAAGGAACAGCGCGGCGCGTTCAGTTACCTGCATCCGGACCGGAAGAAGTATATCCGAGCCCGGGCGCTAGGGAACGATTACGAAAAAGAGCATATTCTGGAACTGATCAGGAGAGGAATCCACGAAAGAGAACAGGCTGCAGTAGAGGAAGAAGCGGCCAGCAACAGAATAAACACCGAGGAGTCGACAGTCACCTTTCTCGGTGTATGCTACAGCACAGTTTACAATCCTTCCTACGATTATTATGCCAATCCGGCTGCAATCCTTTTTGTTCACTCTGACTTACAACTGGTTACAGATCTGCAGACTTGTGTGAAAGCGCAGTATAGCGAAGCCTATGCCAGACAGGTAGATCTCTCTAATCTGTTGAAAGCATCCCGGACGATTTGTTACCTTCAGGAACACGGGATCGGATCCCGCGAAGAACTGCGGCAGGAAAAGAGCAACGCGGTTGAAAGAGTCTCCTCCGCAGAAACCGCTCTGGAAAAAACAGAGGAACAGATCCGGAAGATCAATGAGAAGATCCATTATGCAGGGCAATACTACTCCACAAAAGCTGTAAACAAAGAGTACAGGAGCGCACTTGTCAAATCCTGGTTCCGCCGCCAGCATACAGAGGAACTGGATCGATACGATGAAGCTGTCAGCTACTTTAAAAACACGATTGGTGAACGGATCCCTCCGATGAAAGACCTGAAACAGCAGAAGGAAGATCTTCTGCAACAGAAGGCAAGGCAGGAAAATGCCCTCCGATCTGCGGTGAGAGACAGAGAAGAATTGAAGACGGTTGCATATAATGTTAGCTGGATCCTCAGTACAGAGAAGGTAAATAATAAGGAGATTGAAAGCTCCATGAGAAGGAAAACTCCAAAAAGGAAACAGGAGATTTCACTTTAATACAGTTGAATATTTTGTTTCCCAGTGCGGCTCTGGCATTTATCTGGTAGAATAGAAAATGTATTCCCTTTTTGTTGTGCGACAGTTACAAATACATGTTCGAAATGCTGTCGCTTTTAGTGAAAATGACATAAGACTGTATTCTATAAGGTGAATTGACCGGTTAACCCTAAGGAGGACGGAAGAAATGAAGAGCGTTGCAGAACTGTGCAGACCGCGGCCGAACGTATTTGTCGATACAGCCCGGGACGATGTGCTGAACCTGAGTGACCTGATCGAAGGGAATATTGATCCGAATGCGTTTTTTGAGGAGAACTTCCGTACAAAAGGGATGAATATCCTGTTCCAAACAGTGTTCAACCGCTTTATGGGAAAATCGGAGACGGGTGTCATCAGGCTTACACAGGCTATGGGCGGCGGCAAGACGCACAATATGCTGGCGCTTGCATTACTCGCGCAGAACCCCTCCCTTCGCACGCAAATTCTTGGAGATACCTATGATGCGGTCGGCCCAGTAAGAGTCCTTGCATTCTCCGGACGTGAGAGTGATGCTGAGTTTGGCGTCTGGGGAAGCCTTGCTGAGCAGCTGCAGAAAAAAGATACTTTTGCATCTTACTACGCACCTCTTCGGGCACCTGGGGAATCGGCTTGGATAAACCTCCTGCAGGGAGAAAAAACGCTGATTCTACTGGATGAGCTTCCGCCATATCTGGAAAACGCACGCTCGTATGCAATTGGCAATTCGGATTTGTGCCAGGTTACGATCACAGCGCTGTCAAATCTCTTCAGTGCTCTTGGAAAGGCCCAGCTCTCCAACGTATGCCTGATCTTCTCTGATTTGAAGGCGACTTATGAATCCGGAAGCGCCCTGCTTCAGTCATCCTTTAAGGAACTTGAGAATGAGGCAAACCGTGTCGCTCTGGGAATTGAACCAGTGGCGCTCAATTCAGACGAGATTTATGATATCCTCCGGAAGCGTCTGTTTGAAAAGGTTCCATTCAGTACAGAAGATGCAGTTAAAGAAATCGCGGTTGGGTTCAAAGAAGCCGTATCCAGAGCCGGAAAATCAGGCCTGACGAATTATGCACCTGATAAGGTCTTTATCGGTGTGCGGGATTCCTACCCCTTCCACCCTTCCATCAAGGATTTGTATGCCCGATTTAAGGAAAATCAGGGATTTCAGCAGACGCGCGGTCTTATCCGCCTGATGCGCCAGATTGTCCGGCAATTCTATGAGAGCGGCGCAGCGGAAAAAGCGTATCTTCTGAATGTCTATGACGTTGATCTCAATAACCAGCTGATGCTGAACAGAATCAAGGAAATCAAACCGTCCCTGGACAATGCCATCAGTCATGACATCGCCCAACAGGGGAAGGGTGTGGCGGAGACGATCGACGCCGAATATGAAGACACCTATGATTACCCCTATGCCCAGACAGCAGCGAAGCTCCTGCTCGTTTCCTCGCTGAATGAAACTGCACACGGGCTTCAGGGGCTTAATGACTCAGATATTCTGGGATACCTCTGTGCGCCCGGCCTGGACATGAACCAATATAAAAAGGTCCTGGAAGAAATCAAAGCGCAGAGTTGGTATCTGAAAATGGACAACCGCGGGCGGTACTATTTCCAGAATACCAAGAATATGGTCGCAGAGATGAACACATTGGTAGACAGCTACAGTGACGAACAGGCACGGAAGGATCTGCGCAAGTTCCTCGAAGGGTCTTTTGCTCCAAAGCTGAAAAAGTGTTATGAACTGCTTTATGTGATGCCGGCGATTGATGAGATCGAGCTGGACATGAAAAAAACCGCACTGGTTATTTATGAACCTTACGAGGGATCGGGAATGCATCCGGATCTGCAGTCCTTTTACGAGAATGCCACCTATAAAAACAGGGTGATGTTCCTGACCGGACAGCGCAGCATTATGCGTAAACTTTTTGACAACAGCAAGCGCCTCACTGCCATCCGGCAGATTATCAGTGCCATGAAGGACGAACATGTCTCTGAGACGGACCAGCAGTACCGGGAAGCACAGGCACAGGAGGATAAAGCCCTGACGGCGCTGCTCTCCACCATACGGGAAACCTTTATTACACTTTATTTTCCCACGAAAAGCGGTCTGACCAAGGAAGATTTCAAGCTCGCTTTCACGAATAATAAGTTCATCGGGGAGGATCAGATTGTCAATACACTTTCTGGCGCCAGGAAATTTGAGGATTTCTCTTCAGAGGACAGATTCCTGGATACGCTTCGGAAAAAGTGTGAGGCACGCATTTTCACGCAGCAGGAAATGACCTGGCAGCAGATCCAAGAGCGTGCGGCGACGGAGACCATCTGGCAATGGTATAACCCTTCTCAGATGGAGACGCTGAAAAAGGACTGCCTGAACCGGGACAAATGGCGGGAAATCGGCGGATATCTACAGAAGGGACCTTTTGCAAAAGAGCCCACAGAGGTCCAGGTAGAACAGCTTTCCTTTGATCCGGAGACGAAGGAATATACTTTGAAAGTCCGAGGCATTCATGGTAATACGGTTTACTATGATATAGGTTCTGTTCCGTCGGAAGCCTCTGCGGTTGCGCCAAATCCCTTTGTGACAAAAGAAACTGAGCTTTGGTTCCTTTGTGTAGATAAATCACATGATGACCCTCATCCTACCGGAGAGCCGTATCATTTCTTTGCCCACAGCGATCTGAAATATGAACAGAGGGAGACCAGCGAAGGCATGGTGATGGAGATGCGCGTCAATCCGGGATTTGAAATCCGTTATACGACGGACGGGTCAAACCCCAAGGAATCCGGCGGAAAATACCTGGCAGAGTTCCCAATCCCCAAAAACTGTAATTATGTGCGGGCGGCACTTTATCTCCATGGAGTTTTCCAATATGAAAAGCAGCTGGAAATCTCCAGACAGGCGACAACAGAAAAGTTGCGGATCGATGACAGCAAGAGCCTTGAATATACGATGAAGGAGATGAAAAAGTGCGGGGATACTGCATCTACATATGAAGAACTCAGTAACCTGCAAAAGCTTCCAGGCACCTTTGTACGTCACTTTACAGTGATTCTTACGGAAAAAGAGAGACCGGATAATTACGTAGAGCTGACTTCAGGAAACGTCATTTATGATGCAGGGAATCTTCAGGCAACGATAGATATAGTCCGGGATTCCGCCTTTGCAGGGAAAGATGTCATTGTAGAATTTGAATATAAGGTTCTTCGATTTGTACAGGGTGCGACTTTTAAGCGCTGGATCGACATGAACAAACTGGATTTGAATGAGATCCGGAAACATGGAGAAATCGTCCAATGAACATGAAAAAGAGGACATACGGCTTTGGTGTAGATCCCACAGAGACAGAAAACCATTTTTTTGTTGTGATACCACCAAAAAACTCCCAGGAACAGATTGAGATCTATGAGCGCTTTCAGTGGACCCCAAAAGGTCTTTCCCCGGAAAAATTAATAGAGCTTGCGGGAAATAAAGATTCCTTAGAACCTGTAGTTTTTTCCGATGGGCAGATCATACAGAACTCTGATGTGCTGCGCATGCAGATCTCTCGCCATAAATGGGGCAAGGTTTCGAAGGATCTGGCGGCAGAATTCAATGCACGTCTGAAGGAAAAAAAGATTAAAACAGGACGTTTTGCAACAGGAGGGACACCAGTGGAACGTCTTTTCGGCAAGGAAATGATGCTTTTGTTATGGGGGATCGAGGACTCAGACCCTTCTGTAATCCCCACCGCTATTAGCAACTGGAAGGGGCTCATGCCCGAAGAGAGGTGGTGGCTGTACACTATGACAAATGCTTCTACAGGCGGACTAAAGGACAGAAAGGGATGGCGGATTGCTTTGCGATATGCGTTGTGTGACACGCCGATACTGGAAAATCCACAAATAGGACTTTTTGACATCTGGGACGAGGAGGGCTTTACAAAATGAAACAGAGCTTCATAGAACGGCAGTTTCCCGTGTCGAAAGTCAGTAAAGAGAGCTACAAAGAGCGAATGGCCAATAATGGTCAGACTTTGACAGGACTTGGAAAATGGTGGGGACGAAAACCGTTGATTTTGGTTCGTGCTGCTATTTTGGGATGTCTACTTCCAGCTTCTGAAAATCCGGCTAAGGATATGGATATATTTCTGAAAATTCTTGGGATGGATGACGAAGGGTTATTGTTGAGAAAAGAAAAAAAGTTCTCAATTGGCGAGTTATTCTCTATATGTAGCTCTTGCACCACAATTTGGAATAAATATGGGGAATGGTTCGATAATACAGGATCTAAACTAAAACTTCTGAGAGGGGCACCAAGAGCGGAGATGGAGGCTGCTGCATTTGCAACATTGAGTTATGATCGAAAAATTGCGATGTGCAAGCGTCCTGAGCAGGTAAATATAGAATCAGAATACACTTGGGCAGATATAAATCACCATCTGGGCACACATGCGCATAACCTTAATGAACTGACAAAAGAATTATCAGAAAAAAAATATGGTCACGATGCCTTAGTTGGAGACTGTTTTTGTGGTGGGGGTTCTATTCCTTTTGAGGCAGCAAGAATTGGCTGCAATGCGTATGCAAGTGACCTTAACCCTATCGCTGGTATTTTGACTTGGGCTGCCATTAATGTTTGCGGAGCAGATCCTGAAACTGTTGGACATATTGTTCATTTTCAGGAGAATATATATCAGAAGGTTGAAGAAGAGTTAGAGCAGCTTGGGATTGAGTGCAACGAAAGAGGTGACAAAGCAATTGCTTATTTATACTGCATAGAAACTATATGCCCAGAATGTGGAATCCGTGTTCCACTGGCACCTTCATGGGTTATCGGAAAAAGAACAAAAACAATAGCTACCTTGAAAGAAAATGGAGCCGGATATGATATTGAGATCATAATGAATGCCCCAGATGAGAAGATTAAGGCAGCAGCAAACGGAACAGTTACAAGCAGGGGACTCGTGTGCCCGCATTGCAGAAAAATCACCCCAATTTCTTCGTTGAGACATGACAGAACTGATAAAGATGGAAGAATTATCTATGGACTTCGCCAATGGGAAGAAAACGAATTTGAACCTCAAAAAGATGATGTCTACCAGGAAAGGCTATATGCAGTAAAATATCTTACACCAGAAGGAAACAGGTACTACCGTGCACCAAGAGAGAGAGACCTTCAAAACGAAGAAAAAGTCAGGAAGTATGTTGCAGAGAATATTATAGAGTGGCAAAAAGAAGGCTTAGTTTCCACTTCCTTTATTGAAAATGGGTATAATACAGATCAAGTAATCAGAGAACGTGGTTGGAGATACTGGCATCAATTATTTAACGCTAGGCAGATTCTGTTAGTATTATTGTATGAGAAAAACGTTCTTAAGCATGCAAAGAATTCACTTGAAAGTATCGTCGGTTTGCTGACCTTGAACAGAATGCTGAATTGGAATTCGAAGTTGTGTATGTGGTCGAGTTATCAGTCGCAGGAATGTGGACTACAGACTTTTTACAATCAGGCATTTAATACCTTTTTTAATTATTCAGTCCGGGCTTTGACGGCAATGAAAGATACATGTGTTTTCACGATCAATAATTATCCGATACATAGCCAGGCAACGGTCGAATTAAAGGATGCCAGAGATGTCAGCACGAATGCAGATATTTGGATCACAGATCCCCCTTATGCAGACGCAGTTAATTATCATGAGTTATCAGAATTCTTCCTTGGATGGGACAGGCTTCTGATACAAAAGACCTTTCCGGAATGGTACACGGATAGCAAGAGAGTCTTGGCGGTTCGGGGAGATGGGCATTTTAGTCAGACAATGATTAATATTTATCGAAATCTGACACAACACATGACTGATGATGGGATGCAGGTTGTCATGTTCACGCATTCAAATCCTGCAGTTTGGGCGCAGCTTGCATTGATTATGTGGAAATCTGGTCTGACAGTAACAGCGGCATGGAATATTGCTACAGAAACAGATGCCGGTGGAATATACGATGGTAACTACGTTAAAGGTACAGTCCTTTTAATATTACGCAAGCAGCTTGGAGACGATGAAGCGTTCTTGGATGAGCTTTTTGCAGAGGTGAAGTCTGAGGTCAGAAACCAGATTGAATCCATGCAAGATCTGGACGACAGAGAAGATCCGAATTTCTCCGATCCAGACTATGTCCTGGCGGCATATGCTGCTTCATTAAAGGTGCTTACAGGATATAAATCTATTGTTGAAATTGACTTGGACTATGAACTGGATCTGGCAATACATGATCCGTCAAAATCCGAGGTCGTGAAACTGATAGAACGAGCCAAAAAGATTGCCTACGATTTTATTATACCATTGGATTTCGATCATTTCCTGTGGCGGGATCTCTCTGCAGCGGAACGTTTCTATGTAAAGGGGCTAGAGGCAGAGAAACACGGCAACTATCAGATTAGTACCTATCAGGAATATGCCAGAGGCTTCGGACTGACGAGCTATAGTCAGCTTATGGCGAACGAGCGGGCGAACACGGCGCGACTGAAAGTACCACAGGAATTTGGCATGCGCACGGTGGGTGATGTTCCTGGCTTTGAACAGTCAATCCTGCGCCTGGTCCTTGCCTCCATCCATGTGGCGATTAAAGAGGATGAAAATCCGGAGAAGGGATTCTGGCATATCAAAAACAACCTTGCAGACTATTGGGGAAGGCGCGATATGCTGCGGCAGCTTTTCTCATTTCTGAAAGATACGGAAGACATCGATACCATGCCTCACTGGCATGAAGCGGCCATCATGGCGAGCCATATCTATACGATGATCGATAACGACCATATCTGAATAATACTACTGAATAGCAATCTCAGAGGAATATCATATGTTGAATCGTTTTTCATCGAGAAAAACAGACCTTGGAAAACAGTACCTTGCAGACCGTCTGCAGGGTGCTGTTTCCTATGATCGCATAGCGGGTTATTTCTGTTCTTCTGTCTTGGAAATTGCAGGAGAGGCAATGGAGCAGATTCCTGGAAAGATCCGTATTATCTGTAACAGTGGATTAAATCCCGAAGATGTGAAGGTTGCAGGACTGGCTGCAATGCAGCTTAAGCAGGAGTGGTGCGGGTTTAAGCCAGAAGACGTATATACTTCCCGTCCGGAATCTGTGCGTCTGCATCGGTTGTACGACCTGCTTAGCAACGGAAAAATGGAGATCCGCGTCCTGCCGGACAGCGTGTATGGCCTAATGCATGGCAAGGCCGGCGTCCTCACATACCCAGATGGTCGACGCCTGTCCTTTATTGGCAGCATGAATGAGACTAAAAGCGCTTTGGTGAGTAATTATGAGATCGTCTGGGAGGATGACGATCCAGAGTCGGCAGACTGGGTGCAGTCAGAGTTTGATTATTTTTGGGATCATGAGTGTGCTGTTCCGCTGTGTGAGTTTGTGATTTCGGATATAAAAAGAATTGCGGACCGACATCCCCTGACGGTTAGGGATTGGCGGGAGAAAGAATCGGCAGATCCTGCTGCCGTCGCAGCGGAGGAGCCTGTTTATCGCAGTGAATTCGGGCTCTGGGCGCACCAGAAGTATTTCGTGATGCGTGCTTTTGAAGAGCATAGAACGAAAGGAGGCGCACGGCTGGTGCTGGCGGATATGGTGGGTCTGGGGAAAACCCTGCAGCTTGCCATGACGGCAAAGCTGATGGCGCTTTATGGTGACAGACCGATTCTGATTATCGTACCTAAGACCCTGCTGTATCAATGGCAGGATGAAATGCATACCATGCTGGATATGCCGTCCGCTGTCTGGACAGGAAAATGCTGGCGGGATGAAAACGGATTTGATTATATCTGTGACAGCGTCAGAGGTATTCTTAAATGCCCCCGCAGAGTCGGCATCATCTCCCAGGGACTAATCACAGCACGTACCGAGGCTGCGGAGTTGCTGAAGCAATTGAAATATGAATGCGTGATTCTGGACGAGGCGCACCGGGCACGCAGGAAAAATATCGGAAAGGATGCGGACAGATATCGTGCGCAGCCAAACAATCTGCTGCGGTTCCTGGATGAGATTACCTTCCAGACTCAAAGTATGCTCCTGGCCACGGCTACACCGGTACAGATCCACCCGATTGAGGCGTTTGACCTGCTGGATGCACTTGGACGTCCCAAAGAAGCATCCAAAGTGCTTGGGGACAGCTACAGCATCTGGAGAAAGAAGCCGCAGACGGGCCTTGATTATATGTCGCAAGCGCAGAATCCACCAGATTCGGAAGCGGAGATGTGGGAGATTGTTCGGAACCCTTTCCCGCCCCGTACAGACAGCAGCAGGCGAGTCGGAACACTGCGAAACCAGATGGACATCCCGGATGATGTCGCAGTGCTTCCACAGGACAGATTCAAAAGTCTGCGCAGATCAATTCAAAACAAAGTCTGGGAACTGTATCAGGACGAAGGATTCCTGATTAACCATAATCCCTATGTGCGTGGCATCGTCCGTCGCACGCGGGACTTTCTTGAAAGTACTCTCAATCCGGAGACAGGAGAACCTTATCTGAAGAAGATTAATGTATTGCTTCTGGGAGAAAAGGAAGACGAGGCACTGGAACTGACCGGCTATCAGCTCCAGGCCTATCAGATCGCGGAGGAATTCTGCCGGTTGCTCTCTTCCCGTGTTCGCGGGGGCGGATTTATGTCTACCCTGATCCTGAAGAGGATCGGAAGCACTATGATTGCAGGAGAGATAACAGCGAAGAAAATCCTCTCCTGGACGGATAACGGGCAGATGTCTTTTTGGGAACTCTATGACACCGTAACCGAGGAAGATGATGAAGACACCTCTGATTCTGAAAGCGGCACAGCAAATAATGCGGGCAGTGAAATCAAAAATCTGACCGCCGAGGAAGAAGAATGTCTGACACGCCTTGTTAATGTATTGCAGGCTAATCGGGACACGGATCCCAAGTATCTGCGTGTCCGAGAAATCCTTCAAAATGGAGTGGAGGACGAGGGCGGATGGATGCACAAAGGCTGTATCATTTTCTCCCAGTATTTCGACAGCGCCAACTATATTGCAGAGCTTCTCAGCAAAGATCTCCAGGACATGCAGATCGGTCTGTACGCAGGCGGAGACAGAAGCGGCGTTTACCAAGACGGAATATTCCGGAAAATGAAAAAGGACGCTCTCAAAGCAATGGTAAAGAACAGGGAGCTGAAAGTGCTTGTCGGAACCGATGCCGCCAGCGAAGGTCTTAACCTCCAGACACTGCAGACCCTGATTAATGTCGACCTTCCCTGGAACCCGACCCGTCTCGAACAGCGCAAAGGTCGCATCCAGCGAATCGGACAACTTGCCGACACCATCATGATCTACAACATGCGCTACAAGGATAGTGTTGAGGACCGCGTACACACCCGCCTTTCTTCTCGCCTCCAGGAAATCTACACCATGTTCGGCCAGATCCCTGAAGTCCTTGAAGACGTCTGGATCGCCGTTGCTCAAAACGACGAAAAGCGCGCCCAGGAGGCTATAAACAAAGTACCAAAGAAAAATCCTTTTATCATCAAATACGAAATGCAGATCCCCGACTGTGGCGACTGGGAAAAATGTACTGAGGTACTGGATAAACAGGAAAAACTCAAGGAACTGATGAAGGGGTGGTGAGGAGCTTACGAATTCTGGAAAAAGAATCTTAATCTGCGCAGTTACTGCTACAACATTATACAAATGAAGGAATGATATCTTGGAAGGAAAAATAGACCGCCTGTATGTTATTTCGCATGCAGGGAAACGGAGATTGAAGTCTTTGAGATTTAGGTATTTGTCTAAAAGCATAATAGCTAATTGCAAGGGAGACGAGAACTCATTTGAATATGTAAATTTTAGAGGGGCTCATTTTTCGAGAAGCTCTTTCAAGGGATCCGTATTTAAAGGTTGTGACTTCTGGGGAACTACTTTTAAGAAGTGCAAGTTTAATAATGCGGTGTTTGAAGACTGCGTATTTCAGGGCTGCAAATTCAAGAATTGTGATTTCTCCGGTGCTCAAATTCAATACTCATGTATTGTGAATACGAATACGGAGGAATGTCGTGATCTTCATTTGCATGATAGCATATTGGTTTTGAAGAAGTACCCAGATGTGGATATTCAGGAGAGTTTGTTGATTTCACTTGAAAGGCAGAAAAAAAATCTATACCTGCGGAAAACAAAAGTGCTATGGATTTCCGAAAAGAGACTGAATTATCTAAATTTGTTCCTGTTACTGAGAAAATATTCACCAGACCAAATTGAGGATTATCTCAATCAAATGAATAACTGCAAAGCACGAAAGCTGACGACATTTGGAAGCTTAAAATACGGATTGCACAGGTATGTGAAAAGCAGTATAATCACTTAGTCCCGCCCCACGCAATCGAGAGGTTGCGATGCCTATGGACTTGGAAGCAAGGAACGGGGACTGTAACATGATGGCGAGCATTCGAGAGGGGGTGTCTTTTATGGCAGATATTTCTACAATTAGCGGCTTTTGTTGCCTTATTTGTTTGAAACTGTTGACATTGCATCCTCTCGATTGTTTGGGGTTGCTGTAAACAATAATAATTCAGGAAGCAAAAAGAAAGTATATTATATTAGAGAAATATACGGATATCTTTTGAAAACAGAAAGCATCACAAAAAGCCCCCTGATCAAAACAAACTTTTGTTTATGAGCGGGGGACCTTTTATAATAATCTCTGTTTGGAAATAGAGAAATTCGAGAACCGGGAAATCGAAAACTGCCGGTATTCTGGGTGAAAAGATAAGGTAAAGAGCATGTCAGCTTTTCAGGACTTATCTTGCAGACATCTTTGAAGCGCGTTCCATGCTTCTGCTTCTCATAACATCGTTCCTGTTCAGCTGTGCGGCAATCTCTGTTTCAAGTTCACGCAAAGACTCTTGCGTAGGCCTGCACTTTTGGGGTACCTTTACGACTCTTGCAGCACCATTGCTTTTGGCCATTTCTTTTCTGATAATTCTTCTCAAGTTCATCCTATCACCTCCGTCGTCCTAGCGATACGAAGATATCTCCGACGTATCAAGTATGATATAATAATTGTACAAATGTGCAAAATGCAGGATACATTATCTCAAATAGATTAGTTGCTGTCAATAATATTTTGCAAATTTATATACTAAGGGTGCAGTTATAATCCATATTTTTCAAGATTATGCCGATAACCGGGAAACAAATCATCTTCTACTACTTCTACATTCTCATCAAATGCTATTTCTGCATCTTCAGGCATCCTATAAGCAATTTTTTTAGGATATCTTGCCAATATAAGGCTGTCTGTCTCCTGCCCGTTTCCCGGAACAGACGTCGCATCGAGAACGATTTCGCCAAATGCTTTCAATTCTTCGTAATCAGAAACTCTATAGAGTTCGCAGACCCATACGAATCTTGGCATTGGAACAAGCGCATAGTTTTTGGCAATATAATGGTTGGCCTGTGAAGCAATTCTGAAGCTTTTCAATCCGGAGGAGGATGCCATGAACAGTCGAATAATCACATCTTCTTTTGGCTCAAGAAATTCATCACACCAGGCAGTTATTCCAAGCGCTTCGTGCTGCAGCACAGCCCTTACGATGGTATTGGCATCCGGAGCATCCATAAACATTCTTTTATAAAGAGGAACAGCCAGGTTTACAGCTTCCAGATCAGAGAATGTGGCTAATTTATCAAATGTTCTGACCTGATACACGGGTTCATTATCATCAATAATCACATACTCATCGTAAAAATCAGCAGAATTGATAAGCGGATGAGCTGTATCTCTGTGCTTGTAGGATATATATTTATTTTGAAAAGCTTTCTTTCGGAGACTGCTATTCTCCTTACCATGACCTATGCATATTACAGAATGACCCGGACCTTTCTGCCCTTTTGGCATTAGATTCACCGCTACAGGTATGCCGGACTCTATGTAATAGTGCAGCCATCGCTTAAGCTTGTCCTTTTTTGATAAATAGGAAAGGCTGTACGAATCAATAGAATTCAGATTATAAAGGCGGGGGGAGAAGCCGAAGTCAGAAAGAGCCTTTGTAAGGATCGGGTAAGTTGCCCCTTTTGAAGGAAGGACTCGTTCATGACTCTGTTTTTGAATACTTTTCAGGATATCGCTGGGAACTACTGACGGGTAATCCTTATAGCTGTTTGAGTAATAATCTGTAAGATTCAGCAGAGTTACTTCAACACAGCTCATTGTTTCAGAATCCTGCATGCGATAAGGAAAGGCTTTTACCGTTAATGTTTTCCCGTAGATATGTAATGTATACTTTGACAGTCTTACATAAACAGGTAAAGAATTCTTTGAAATCAGATATTCCGGATTAATCAGAGTCCTCCCAATCATTCTTTTAGACAGGGGATTCACCACGCAAGTTCCCATAAAGGCATCCTGAACCTCTTTTGGAACGTCTTCTGAATCCTGGTAAAGAAAAAGGTCTTCATCTACAATATTTTGAAAAAAAGACAATCTCCTGGAATATCGCTTCGTTTGAAAATGCTGATTTGAATAATAAGTGTAATAACTATCCCTGAAACTTTTATCGATATGGTGGTTTTCCTGAATGATTGTAAAAGGACGTGGAAGTTTTTTCAGGATTTCTTCCAGCGTAGTGTCGTTAGTTATTATTTTTTTATTATCCGGATTTAAAGAGTCCAGATATTCTTTGTCATCCAGTTCACGAATATTGTTCAAATAGATGTCTCTGCAGAATTCATGAATGGCCTCTTCATAGTTATCATCATTAATATAGACAAACAGAACTTCATCATATCTGAAAATATCGGGTACATCTGTCATTTCTTGATTATTCATATCAGTTAAGATCCTATTTAACGAAGCAATATACAGGTCCTGTTTCATTGTTTTTCATGACTAAAATTTTCTTGTCAAGCAAAGATTTCAGAGCACAGTTCAGTGACATGTTTTCATGAAGATCACACGAATCATCATTTTTTGAGTAATGTGTGCAAGTCCATTCATGTGTGTGCATATTACACTGTTTCTTTTCAGCCGAAGGAATCCATTCTTTCAGCTCTTCCAGTGTAAAGTCCTTATGTTCCCTGAAATGTGTCAGAGCCTGAAAATAGATGCAGAAATCCCAATCATCAAGATTTTTTACAGATTGAAACAAATCCCAAAGAGCAATAGCTACTCCTGTAGATGCGGAAAGAGACGGAGATGGCATTACCAAGGGATTTCTGGTTGTTAAAGAAATGATCAGCGCATCAGCCAGCCCGCTGTTGATAAATATTTGAAGGAAATCGAGCATTATTTTTTGAACACAAATATACTTATGTCCAATACGCATTTCTGATTTTTTGGTCAGTTGGTTCTGCCATAGCTGCGTCACATCTTCCATTTGGATCTCCTGATCCTCATAGTCTGCAGTAATAGCCGCCATAATCTGCGCTTTGTATTTATTCAGATTTTCCTGGTTTTCTTCAGGCGCTTCTTTGATAAATTTCTCGACTTCATCAAGGATATCCTGATAACTCATATAGTATTCTGCCATAGCACTGTCCCATCTTCTTACGTACTACCTGTTTTATCGGAACACACTAATTATAGCATAGGCTATATTTATTATGTGGTTTTTGTTTTGCTAAAAATTATAAAAAATTATTGATAATTCTATTTGTATACGAACATACCTCAGAAAAGACATTGTGTCTACATAAAGAATACTAACTGGATGACTTTGGATCCATTTTCGAAGAAAACACCTGTTCACTCTCCGCGCATCATCTGGGACTGACGTGCTGTATTCACCTTTTAAGGGGACTGCCCTTAAAAAGTGAATACCGTTATGAAGTAAAACAGTGGCAGACCCTTAGGGGCGTGATATATACTCTACACTATTTATTTACACTATATGTTACCAATAATAAAATGAAAATATTCCATGACTTTTTGTTATGTAACAGAATGTTTGATTTTAAAAGGCTTAACTGGTAATTTACAAGAAATCGTTAGCGATAGTCTATTCCGGCGCGAAGCAACTGGCCACTGCTCCAAGCCGGAGGAAAGGAGCAACAGTAATGCGTGTTAACGGTCTTACGCTCACATACGAGGGCGGAATCAATACCGTGATGGGCTACACAGACAGCAGTTACCCGGTTGGCGATCTCCTTTGTCGGATATTCCAAGGGGAAACATTGTACGACATCAGTAGGATTGTTCGGAACTGCATAGGAATGTGTCCCATGCGGGATAATCAGTTGACGCAGGATGAAATCGAGGAAGCTGAAAGGTATATTTTGGCAACGCTTCTCTACAACGATTTTTTCCCAGCTCAGCGGCTTGCCCAAGGCAGCTTTATCCGCTGTATGGAGGAATATCGCGCATTAGACAGCGCGACTGCTACTAGTCTCCTTTCGCAGGAAAGACAGCGGACTGCGAACTTTGACTGGCTTTTTGATGACATCGGCTTCGGTACAGTTGGTGAGTTCCTTCGGCTCTGTTACAACAACTACATCATTGATTTGAGAAATGGCATTGATCTCTTCTCTGCCACGTCTGCTGTCTGGTCAGGCACGGCTACTGAAGAGGAACAGGCTTTTTACGATGAGCTTTGCGCCGCCTTGTATGATAATAGCGTTGTTCCAGGAACTGTCATGCAGACATCCTATGATGCAATCAACGGCATTTTCGAATATAGATTTGTCATCAGCAGTTTCCTTTCCATGGTCGTGTTCGAGTTTTCACATATGGCAGAATCAGCCACAAAGATAATGCGCTGCCAGAATCCTGAGTGCCGAAGATTTTTCACCGCTAGAAGGTCATCGGCGAAATACTGTGGCTTTCCTGCTCCGCAATGCCCGGGACGGATGTGCAACGACTACTACCCGCAACTCGTCTACCGCGAGAGAGTTCGTGCAAGTGAACTTGATCGTCTTATTAAAAATGCCAAGGGGCGTCTATATAACACACGGCGTAGACACCATGATCAGGCGAGTAACATTAACAAAATACTGAGCGATCTGACAATATACGCTCCAAATAAGAAAGGCCAAGTACTGGACGGCACTATGACCATGACGGAATTCCGCGAATGGTTAGATTCGCATTGATAAGGGAGAAAAAACATGACAGATAATATGGTGGTAAGAGAGAAAAAAACACTCGAAGTACAGCAACAGTCCCAGGTGCTCGACATAGGGTCGGATTGGCACTATCCGGCGTATGATGAGGTATGGACAGACAAGCTGGTGAATGAAGTTGTAGCGGCGGTGAAGGATGACCGCACGAATACCAAACGTTCTATCTCCGCTGACATAGCAGCTACGGCAAGGGTGCAGAACCAGAATGACAGGGTGATTGCCGCTTGTGAGAGGGAACTGCGGCGTCGTGACCTTTTGGATGAAAGGCGTGATGGACTGCTTGAATGCATGAACAAGGCTGCTGAATCGACGGCGTATGAAAGTGCCAGCAGCCGTAAATTCCAGCGTGAACAGCTGGATTACTCTCACAAGTTACCCTGGAAGATATTGCTGTTCTTAGCAGGACTTGCAGTCGGAGGCTTTGGTGGCGTTGTCTTATCCCGTGCCGCAGCATAAAAGACGTGTAGAATGTGCTAACCTGAATTGTAAGCGGGATGTGTTTTCCCTTACAGACTGAACCAAGACGAACAAAGACTATTGCTGTGTACAAGTCAGCTGCGCCGCTGGTAACGGCGCAGCTGACTTGGTGAATAGGCGGAAAACAGATCCAAGTGTTTAATTTATATGTTAAAGCCCAAGAATGATACGCCTTACTGACTATGTTTCAGAATACTTTGAATATACCACTTAAATAATATGTGGTCTTCCTGCCCCTGTCTCACATAATTAAATCTGGGAGAATTGGTTCTGTAAGGTGTTACAAAAATGTTACACCTTTCCCTTTTCTTGATCTGAAGGCAATTTAAGACGTTCTGGTTCAGGATTCTTGTAGAAAGCTCGCTTTTCCCTTTAGCTGTGCCATCCTAATTAAATCTCTGCAGCCTCACATAAATCAATAAACCGATTCCATTGGATAAGAGTGGGAAGAAATTGTACATTGAATGAATTAAGAAAGCAGGGAACTCTTCTTCCCCATTTTTTGATAACCTGAATTCAAAAACATCTTGAAATAGCACGCATTGCGTACTATTATATATCCATGAACACACAAGACGAACTAATCAGACTAAAAGAAAAAACCGGGA
Source organism: uncultured Lachnospiraceae bacterium (assembly GCA_902777355.1). Taxonomy (GTDB): domain Bacteria; phylum Bacillota; class Clostridia; order Lachnospirales; family Lachnospiraceae; genus CAG-791. Next base: position 89,262 of record CACYTU010000009.1, read on the forward strand.
TGAACTGGAAAGCTTTTGCACAGTATTTTGATATCCCTTATCGTACGATGCAGGACTGGTATTTGGGAAAGCGAAGCATGCCGGATTACCTTCTCCGATTGATGTCATATAAGATTGAAACAGAGAAATTACGTCGTCCGAGGTGATACGATCCGAGGTGATACACGTGGAAAAAATGTACGAGAGCCTTATGGAAGGTTTGTTGGTGGATCTTCAGGAGATTCAGTTATACGGAGGACTCCAGGGAAGAAGGACAGATTATAGAACGCCCGGAGAACATCCTAAAAGAGCCATATGTATTTGAATTCACAGGACTTCCTCAGCTGCCGATCTATGAAGAGGGGGAGATTTGGAAGAAGCGCTGGTAAACAATCTGAGCTTGTTTTTTCTTGAACTCGGGAAAGGGTTCGCCTATATTGGCAGACAGCAAAAGATGGTTATAGGCGGAAGAACCTATAAGGTCGACCTGGTGTTCTATCACAGAATATTGAAATGCTTTGTTTTGATTGATCTAAAGCGCGGAGAAGTTCTTCATGAAGACATTGGTCAGATGAATTTCTATCTGAATTATTATCGGGAGGAGATGAATACGGAAGGGGATACAGAGCCGATCGGAATTGTCCTTGGCGCATATCAGGACAAGCTGGTCATGCACTATGCCCTTCAGAATATCGCAAATCAGGTGTTTGTGAGCCATTACCAGTTATACCTGCCGAACAGGGAACAGTTGGAAGCAGAATTTCGCCGTTTCATGGGGAATGAGGCTGAAAGAAAAGGAACGGGAGAGGAAAACTGATGCTGCCCCGCACCCTTGTGATGCTGTCCGGCGCTGGGTACATTTTGGGTACAGTAGATTTTAGAGAGGATAGATTGATACAGAAAAGAGTATCAAAATGATACGCTTTTCGATGCGGTACACGAAAGACACTGGTTTGCATGGATTCGATAAAAGAGTACGAATAATAAAGTGCTCCCCGGAGAGTCAGTGTTTATGCGGCTCTCAGGCTTTGGAAGATACGATTTGATAACAAAATGATAACAGTTGAAATTCTGATATTATTCTGAGTGAATACGCGGCTTGCAACTTGCAGGCATATTCCCGGAGAAATAAACAAGCAGGATCTCACCGAACTGGAAACAGTCCGGCGGGAGCCTGCTTTTTTTGCGTGATGCCATTCAGTTGTAAGGAGAATCGAATCAAGAACTATTCTTCGCTCTGCCCCGGCATTCCTTTTCTCTCAAAGTTTCTTCTGGTTTTTCGCTTTTTGGGAGCTTCTTGGATCGTCAGTTCACCGCTTGCAAGTCCCTGGAGCAGATCATCGGAGAGTTGGGGAGAAATGGCTTTTGCCCGGATCACGGAATCATCGCCTTTGGGGAAGTTGTAGCGCCAGTCATCGTACTGATCCAGCGTGATCTCTCCGCTCACCAGTTTGTCTTTCTGTTTAGCCCAGGAGAGAAAGTATGCGGAAAGGGTTCCACCGGGTTTCGAGACTTCCGGATTCAGATAAAGGGATACCTTACCGTCTTCTTCACTGACTGTGAGTCCGTAGATGTCTTCAAGGGCAAAAAGAGTGTGCATCAAAGCGTCGTAGGAATCGATGTTGGGAAGTTTTAAGGCCATGGGAGAAATGCCCAGTATATCGGCCATAGAGTGGATCAGCTCCTCTTTTGGCATTTTGGCACCCTTCTCATACTGGGAGATCCGCACATCTGCGGATTTTGGATCAAAACCCAGCATACGGCCAAGAGCATTCATTGTGAGATTGCATTTGCGACGAAAAAAATTAAGGCGTTCACCAAGTGCCATGTATTGATCCTCCGTTTCCTTGATTCTTTTTTACTTTCGTTTTGTTAGTTCAGCATAGCAGAGAAAGGAGTGAAAATCAAGTAAACTAAACCAGATAAGGAAGAAAAATAATATTAAACCTATATAGGATAGAAATATTGACATTCAGGAAAAGGCTATATATAATCAAATTATCTAATCTGATTAGAGTAGAAAAATAAAGGAGGAAAGCTATGAAAGAAATCTTTTTGAATGCAGAGCAGGTGGCGGCAGAGCTGGGAGTATCGAAATCCTATGCCTACAAACTGATCCAGAAGATGAATCAGGAATTGAAGAAACTGGGATGCATTACGATCCGGGGGAGAGTGGATCGTAAGTACTTCCATGATCATATCTATGGAGCAAAAGAAGAGAAAGGAGAGAACAATCATGTCAGTGCATAAAAATGAGAAAAATGGAACATGGTATGTCATGGTACGCTATACCGACTGGCAGGGAAACTATAAGCAGAAATGCAAAAGAGGCTTTGCGACACGTCGGGACGCGCAGGAATGGGAAAAACAGTTCCTGTTGCAAAAGAGGGCGGATGTAAATATGACGCTGGAAAGCTTTTATGCCCTTTACGAGGAAGATCTTAAGCCCAGAGTCAAGCTTACGACCTGGAAGACAAAGGAGAATATTATCCGTACAAAGATCCTGCCGTTTCTTGGAAAAAAGAAGCTATCGGAGATCAACACCAGAGATGTTGTGAATTGGCAGAACGAGATTATCAGGATGAAAGACACGAAAGGGAATCCAGTTTCCCTGACATATCAGAAAGCAATTCATGCGCAGCTGAGTGCAATGTTCAACCATGCGATCCGATATTATGAGCTTCCGCTCAATCCGGCCAGACGTGCAGGCAGCATTGGGGAAGAGGAGAGTAAGGAGATGCTCTTCTGGACAAGGGATGAGTATCAGAAATTTGCGGATGAAATGATGAAACGGCCTGAATACTACTATGCATTTGAGGTTCTGTACTGGTGCGGGATCCGCGAAGGAGAGCTTTTGGCTCTGACACCTTCTGATTTTGATTTTGATCGGAAAACACTTCGTATCAACAAGAATTATCAGAAACTGGATGGAAAGGAACTGATCCAGACAACAAAGACCAGATACGGCAACAGAACGATTCGGATCCCTGCTTTTCTCAGTGATGAAATCCAGGACTATTTAAATAGTACTTTCCCAACCAGTTAGACTATATACAACAAAAGCCTTTGGTTGTAGGATATCTGCCCACGGGCTTAGCTGATTTTTCATCAGCTATTA